>CAXBQZ010000097.1:0-8747 GCA_963978055.1 uncultured bacterium | reverse complement strand
GGCTCAAGTGACCAAACCCACTCGTCATAGGTGGTGTAACCCGAGTCGGCAATTGCGTTGAGAAGTACCTGGGTTCCAGCGGTGATCGCGTCTTGGGGGCGGGAGTGGCGGCGTTCCTCGATCAACATTGCGTCGTACAGGGGTGTCACTCGGGCCAGGGCATTGCGGTTGGGGCTGCGACGGTTGGAGTGATAGCCAATGATCCGTCCGTCCTGAGTACTGGGGGTGACATGCGCGAGAACCCAGTAGTAGCCGCCATCGGCGGTCATGTTCTTCACGTAGGCGAAGATTTCCTGACCACTTGAGATCGTGTCCCACAGCAACTTGAAAACTGAGCGTGGCATATCTGGGTGACGGATCATGTTGTGCGGCTTGCCGATGACCTCATCCTCGTCGTACTTGGCGATGCGCATGAAGACGTCATTCGCGTACGTGATGATGCCCTTGGTATCGGTCTTGCTGACGATGATCTCGTTATCGCCCATGATTGTTTCGACGCCGGTTGGACGAATGTCCGTAGGCTTCATGTGCCCTCCTCGCAGAACCCTGTGCAACCCCATCTGGGGCTGATCAGATCCCCTATCGGAACCAGATCCGGATATCTGAGGATTGCGCCAAATGAGTTCGGCGGAAGTTCTCTGAGTTACAGGAGGCGGCCGTTCTCGACTGCGTCCAACAGCCAGGCTTTCGCCTCAGGGGATGGGTCGGCCAGTTCGAAGCCAACGATCCACGTGTCGGAGCTACCCTGCCGACGGATAGTGCGGACCGTGGCGGGGACCGCTCCCGCCGGAAGATGGATGACCACGGTGGCACCGAGCCTGAAGACATCCGGATCCGAAATGCTCACTGCGAGGCCATGGGTCGATACATCGAAAAGTTGGGTGGTGATCTGTTCGTCCCCCAGCTCAACCCGAACCTCAGCTGCGACGGAGACTCGGATGCCCGCCCGGGCGTACGATCGCGAAACCCACTCTGGCACTTGAATATCGAAGTAATCGTCGGCGGTTTCGGTGACGATGCTGTCCCACCTGCCGGCAGCGCTCACACACGAGATGTGCTCCCCGGTGAGCGGATACCCGATATCGGGAATCATCGGGACAAGGCGCAGGGTGGTCTGCGTGGACAGGGCGCTCTTGCAGGCAAACCCGCGAGGGTTCGACACTGACTGAACAGTGATGTATCTCCCAAGAACCTCACGCGGACGATCAACCATCACTGTCGCTGTCTCCTCAGTTGCGCCACTGCAACCTATTTATTGTAGGTCGGTCGCTGACCCATCGGAGTGGATGAGGTGGACTTCATCCTTCTTTTGGTCAAGTTCTTCTCAGTTTCTGGTAGGGGAACTCGATGGGTAGAACACGGAAAGTCTTGGCGCAGGGACGCGTCCATCTGATCACGATGTGACTGCTACGGAGGTTCCCTGTGGGCTACGCGGATGCGATGGCTCGGATCTCGCAGATCCAGGCGATGATCGGTGTTGCCCCAACCCAGCCGCTCGGCACCACCTCCGCGCCATCGCAGACGTCATCCCCATCCGGTTCCACCAGCACAACTGGGTTTCAGGCAGCGCTGAGTGCAGCACTGGCAAGCGCCAATGGAAACCCCTCCAACTCCCTCAAGGACGCACTCAAGGCCCTTGGCCAAGGGGGAGTTTCGAATCTGGATAATTCCAGCGCAACATCTGCTGCAGCTACGTCGGGTACTCCGGCACCCATATCAGCACCAGGACTGGCTGGCCCGCCGACAAGTCGAGCTGAGGCAATCACCCGCTCACAGGCGTACGCGGGTACGTCCACGGAGCTCAACCCGCTGCAGCTCAAGGCTGTTCTCAGTCGGCAGGGTTTCAGTGGTGAAGCCCTGCACATTGCTTGGGCACTTGCCATGCGTGAGTCCAATGGACAGCCCGGTGCAATTGGCCACGTGAATCCCAATGGCACGCGTGATCACGGACTGTTCCAGGTGAACGACATCCATCTCGGTCGCTCACTTGATCCGGCTGTTATGTATGACCCCGACTCCAACGCAGCTGCCGCCTACAAGATGAGCAGTCATGGCACCGATTTCAGCGCATGGGGGATCGGTACCACGGGGTGGGCTGGTCATCTGATGCGAACCCTGCCAACCACGTACGCGCAGCTTCAGGCGGCATATCAGAAGTGGTACGACCGCTACCCGGGCTAGTGCGCCGCCCACAGCAAATTCCCCTCAGTGAGCAGTCCCGATTTCCTCAGGGAATCGATGTAACAACCGATGGACAGATGAGCAGGACGCTCTAGGTAGGCCATGGACTTGGGCCGTACCCGCACCTTTGGTGCTCAGAGTGGAGCGTGCTGCATGAGTGGGATTGTCACCCCCGCCATTCAAGTGGCACTTGATGCCCTCGCTGAGCGTCAGCGGGTTACGGCACGGAACATCGCCAACATCCAGACTCCTGGCTACACGGCCCAGCGCGTCAACTTCGAGTCAGCCCTCAGTGATGCGCTGACGACCAACCCCGATGCCAGTGCAACGGATCTGTCCGGGGTGATGACTACGACACCCACCACAGATCCCGCTCGCGAAGATGGAAACAACGTGAGTCTCGACAGTGAGACGCTGCTCAGCCTTGACACCAATCTTCGCTATTCACTTGCCCTTCGCGCGGTTGAGGGCAACTTCACTCCTATTCGTGACGTCCTCAGGAGCAGTTGATGGGTGCCTTCGACATTCTGGCCATCTCAGGTTCTGGTGTGAATCTCAACCGAACCTGGCTCGATGCAATCTCAGACAACATCGCCAACATCAGCACGGTACGTCCGACAAGTGAGGCGGCGTATCAGGCGCGTTATGTCGAGGCGACTGCGGTGGCACCTGACGCGGCCCAGCCGGGGGGAGTTGCAGTATCGGGTATTGCCCTCAGCTCAGCGGAAGGCAAGCTTAGCTACCAGCCGGACAATCCGATGGCTGATGCACAGGGCATGGTTCGGCTGCCAGATGTGGATCTGTCCGAGCAGATGACCCAGCTGATCATGGCCCAGCGTGGCTATCAGGCGAATCTGTCTGTAGTGCAGCGGGCCACTGATGCCTACAACGCCGCCCTGCAGATTGGCAAGGGCTGATGTCGGGCATCTCACCGCTCACCAGCATCGCGCGCACGGCGGCTGTCGCACCGCCACAGGGTGTCACTCCGTCGAGCACTCTGCTCACCGGAACCGCTGGCGCCGAGAATCACTCGTTCAGTTCTGCATTGTCAGGTGCGGTGGACAACCTGCAGCAGGTGCAGAACAAGGCTGATGGTCTTGCTCTTCAGGCCGTCACCGGCACGCTTACCAACCCACACGACTACATGATCGCCGCAACCGAGGCGTCCCTCAACACCCAAATGACAGTAGCCGTCCGCAACAAGGCACTTGAAGCCTTCAACGAGATCATGAGGATGCCCCTCTAATGGCCAATCAACTTAGCGTCATCACGTATCGGGCTCGACGCACCCTTGCAGGTTTCACGGCGGGGCAGATCGCCGTCGTCGTCCTGGTGACTATTGCCCTTGGGGTGGCCGGCCTCTTCTGGACGAAGCTCTCCGCGGCGCCGATGAGTCCGATGTTCTCCAATCTCTCGAGTCAGGATGCAGCGGCAATCGTCGATCAGCTCAACGCCGATGGGACTCCGTACCAGTTGACGGATGGTGGCACCACGATCCTTGTCCCCCAGGACAAGGTGTACACCGAGCGTCTGAAGATGAGCGGCCAGAATCTTCCTTCGAGTGATCAGAGCGGCTACACCCTGCTCAACAATCAGGGCATCACCACCTCTCAGTTCATGCAGCAGGTGGCCTACCAGCGGGCGCTTGAGGGTGAACTGGCCAAGACGATTTCAGCCATCTCTGGGGTTCAGACCACGGCGGTTCATCTGGCCCTTCCGAAGACCGATGCCTACACCACCGACACCAGCCCGACTACTGCCTCGGTGATGGTGACCATGAAGTCCGGTGGTCAGCTGAGCAATGATGAGGTGCAGGCGATTCAGAACCTTGTCGCTGCGTCAGTTCCCCAGTTGACGACCGACCACGTCACGATCACCGATTCACATGGCCGCCTCTACTCGGGCGGCAGTGGTGCCCTTGCCTTATCAAGCAATGCACAGATGCAGGCGACGAATGACGTGGAAGCATCCTTAAGCCAGAAGCTCCAGAACATACTGGACATAATCATGGGCCCCGGCAATTCTGTGGTGGCAGTGACTGCCGCACTCGACTTCGATCAGCGGACAACCAAGACGCAGACCGTACTGAAGGATCCAGTAGTCGCAGTGCAGACGAACACGAGTAAGGAGACATACAACGGTAGTGGAAACGTACCGAATGGTGTGGTGGGCGCTGCAACAGGTGGAACGACTGCTACGGGAACCGCCAAGAATCAGTATGTCAAGACCACGAGTCAGGTGACGAATTCAGTTGGCACCATGATTGAGGATCGTACGGGAGCTCCGGGTGCTATCAAGCGCCTGACTGTCGCAGTGGCGCTGAATCAGGCCACGGCGGGCAAGCTCGACAAGAATGCGCTGAACACTCTTGTCAGTAATGCTGTCGGACTCGATACCACTCGTGGCGACACGATCGCAGTCAACATGATGACGTTCGATACCAGTACCCAGGCTGCGGCCAAGGCTGAGGCAGATGCTGCGGCTGCGGATGCAAGCAAGGCCGGAATGTTCGACATCGCTCGCAAGGCTGGCATCGGCATTCTCGTTCTCGCGGTTCTCGCTCTCGCCTTCCTGTCCAGTCGTCGTCAGGAGCGCGAGGAACTCGATGATGAGTGGCTCAAGGCACTTGGTCCCGGTCCGTTCGGAATGGACGTGAGTGTCGGGGTGCCCGTGGGCGCCCGGGCCGGTGGTGCGGATGCGATCGAAGGTGGTCGCGGGCTCCTGTCACTCGACCCCGCCGAAGGTGGTCGCCTGGCGATTGAGGCTGATGTAGATGCGGACGTCCGACGTCGCGCTCTTGAGAAGCAGGAGGTTGGCGATCTCGTGTCACGTCAGCCTGATCAGGTAGCCCAGCTCATGCGCGGCTGGCTCGCGGACCGGAGGCAGTAGTAGATGGTCACGCGCGCTCCAGAGGAGATGACCGGCGTCTCAAAGGCCGCCATCCTTCTGCTCCAACTCGGTCAGGAACAGGGCTCCAAGGTGCTCAACCATCTCCAGGAAGCGGAGATGGAGGAGGTCGTCGCCGAGATTGCGCGGCTGAAGACCGTTGACGGAGATATCGCTGACAACGTGCTGCACGAGTTCTTCGAGATGGCGGTGGCTCGCAAGTACGTCACCCATGGTGGCCTTGGGTATGCCCGTGATCTGCTCGAGGATTCCCTCGGCTCGGATCGGGCTCGGGAGATTCTGGGGCGGCTTGAAGCAGCCATCAGCGAGATGCCGTTCCAGTTCCTGCGGCGTACGGACGCACGTCAATTGCTCAGCTTCCTGCAGGATGAGCATCCCCAGACCATCGCACTCGTCCTTGCCCACCTCTCCGTTGAACAGGCGCCACTGATTCTTGGCAATCTTCCGGCGGAACTTCAAGCCGATGTTGCACACCGCATCGCGGTGATGGACCGCACCTCACCGGAGATTGTCCGCAAGGTGGAGCAGGTGTTGCAGCGAAGGATGTCCTCGATCCTGCAGCCGACTGATCTGTCGACTGTTGGTGGTCTTGAACCACTCATCGAGATCATCAACCACTCGGATCGAGTGACGGAGAAGATGATCCTGGACGGGCTCGAGGGTCGAAGCCCAGAACTGGCCGAGCAGATCCGCGCCCACATGTTCATGTTCGAGGACATCATCGGCCTCGAGGACAAGAGCATTCAGGCGATCCTGCGCGAGGTCGACAACGCCGATCTCGCAACCGCCCTCAAGGGTGTGCGCGACGATGTGCGCGACAAGGTTCTGTCGAACCTGTCTGAGCGTGCCGCGGAGAACCTCGTTGAGGAAATGGACTACATGGGTGCCGTTCGAGTCTCCGTAGTTGAAGAAGCCCAGGCCAAGGTTGTCCGGGTTATCCGTCGCCTCGAGGAATCCGGTGAGATCGTGATCAGCCGCGGAGGTGAAGATGAGTTCGTCTCCTGATCTCGCAGCCTTCGCCCCTGCACTTCTTGACTCCCCGCTGCGTGGTAATCCACTGCTGGCTGGTAATCGCGCTGATCCGCGCCTGGTTGACCCTCGACTGTCGGGGCTTATCGAGGAGGCATTGACCGAGGCCCGCAGCCGCGGCCATGCCGAGGGGTTTGACAGTGGCTACGCAGAGGGACGGATCGTTGCCGAACGAGAGGTCCGGGAGCAGTTCGAGCAGCGGGAAGAGCTGGCACTGCGTCAGGTACAGGTGGAACTCGATGGCCTCCAGGCGCTGGCAGGGGCCCTTCGTGATGCACTTGCGAGCTTCGAAATCTCAGCAGTGCCAGCGTATGACGAGACTTCAGAGGCGCTGGGTCCCGTCGTTCTCACGCTAGTAGAGGCTTTGATTGGTCGTGAGCCCTCCGAAGGTCCGGAGGCAGCGATGGACTCGATCCGGCGGGCCCTTCGGCAGATGCCAAGTGGCAGTGCGGTCACCATTCATCTCAACTCCCGTGACGCAGCACTCATCGCCGAGAGCTCTGTCGACCTGAGTGCACTCCTGGAACGACCGGTGATCGTGCGTGCCGAATCAGCGATCCCATCCGGCTCGGCTCGAGTCGACTCGGGTGCTCGTCAGGTGGATGCACATCTGGCATCGGCTCTCGACAGGTTGCGGCAGGTGATGGGCTCATGACCTTTGCTGAACTTCTCGAGCGCGGAGTTGCCGCCGCTCAGCCAGAGGTGCGTGGGCGAGTTCGATCGATCACCGGCCTGACGGTGTGGGTCAACGGCCTGACCGCTGCTGTTGGTGATCTCATCCACCTCGAAGGCCGACACGAGGATATTCCGGCTGAGGTGATCGGTGCCGAGGATGGCCTCCTTGCCTGCCTGCCGATCGGTCCGACCTTGGGCATCGGCCCTGGTACCACGGTTCGCTCTGTCGGCGATCATCTGATGGTTCCCGTCGGTGATGAATTGCTCGGGCGCGTACTCGATGGAATTGGTCGGCCAATCGATGGTGGTCCATCACTCGAGCAGCTGTCCCGGGTGCGCCTCGACAATGTTGCACCTGAGCCACTGGGACGTCAGCGAGTGGATCGCCCGATTCAGCTGGGGATCCGGGCAATCGACACGATGATCCCGGTTGGTCGCGGTCAGCGGCTTGGCATCTTTGCCGGTTCTGGCGTAGGCAAGTCAACTCTGCTGTCGATGATTGCGAGGAATACCAGCGCCGATGTGGTGGTGGCAGCCCTGGTCGGTGAGCGCGGACGTGAGGTACGCGAATTCATCGAAGGGGATCTTGGGGCTGAGGGGCTGGCTCGAAGTGTGGTTGTCGTTGCCACATCCGATCAGCCACCCGTGGTGAGACTTCGGGCTGCGTTTGCTGCGACTCGGATCGCCGAGTACTTCCGCGATCAGGGCAAGGATGTGCTGCTGTTCATGGACTCAGTTACTCGAGCAGCAATGGCTCAGCGCGAGGTTGGCCTGTCCGCCGGCGAACCACCGGCAACCCGCGGATACCCCCCGAGTGTCTTTGCGATGCTCCCGCAACTGCTCGAACGTGCGGGCGCGGGTGACAGGGGAACCATCACCGGCCTCTACACCGTGCTCGTTGAGGGCGATGACCTGCAGGATCCGATCGGTGATGCCGCTCGTTCGATTCTCGATGGTCACATCGTCCTTGATCGAGATCTGGCCAACTCGGGACACTTTCCAGCCATCGACGTGCTTGGATCGGTTTCCCGTGTGGCGCCAGCGATTACGACTCCGGAGCAGCGTCAGGCGGCTGCCCGCGTCCGCTCACTCATGGCGGCGTATCGAGATGCACGGATCCTGCTGGAAATCGGCGCGTATGTGCCTGGAAGTGACCCCATGGTGGACCGGGCAGTCGCGCTCATGCCGGCCATCAACACGTTCCTTCAGCAGTCAACCGATGAATACATGGATGCAGACCAGGCATGGATCGCCCTTGAACAATTGGCAGGTGCGATATGAGTCGTCATGGGCAGATCAGGACGTTGTTGGCGGTACGTGAGGCCCGGGAGCAGGTGGCCCGCGGTGAGCTCTCCCGCAGACTTGTGGCCAGGGATGCAGCCGTGGTTGGCCTGGAGGATGCCCGGGTTCACCTCGATCGCACATCGCTACCGCGTTCGGCGGCGCCAGAAGCCTTCCTTGCTGCCGTGGCTGCTCGACGCACTCAGGTGCAGCAGCTCTTCGCGCTTCGTGATCAGCTCGCACTGGCTGAGCAGCAGGTGATCGACGCCAATACTGCCTGGCGCGCAGCGGATCAGAGTCGTGAGGCCACCCTGAAGCTGGTGGACAGGGACCGTCGTGAGCGAGATGAGGCCCGGGAGCGGGCCGACGCACGTGAGCGTGACGACCGTCGAGTGATCCGCCTCGGTACTCGCACATCGGTGTCACACGATGTCATCGACTTCGGGCTTGGCGTATGACCGTAATGACCACTGGCTCCACAGCGACGTCGGTTATGGGTATAGCGGCACCAGCGGCTGCTTCACCTTCCCCGGATGGAGGGCAGACGTTCGCTCAGGTGTTGTCCGATACCGGCGTCGCGTCGGTCGCACCCGTTCTGGCCCCTGCAGATCGGAAGAGCGTCGTGTAGGGAAAGAGTGTAGATCTCGGTGGTCGCCGTATCATTAAAAAAAAAA
>CAXBQZ010000096.1:0-8853 GCA_963978055.1 uncultured bacterium | reverse complement strand
AATGATACGGCCGAGGCGGTGGCCGGAAGCGATAGGAGGCCCGTCGCGATGAGGATTGTGGCGAGTGCGGGCCTCGCAAGCGCGCTCGCAGTTCGGATCACTCGTGAGCGCTGATACGAAGGCCCGCGCACAGAAGGCACGTCAGACACCGCTCGCGACAGCAACTCAAATCCGTTCACCAGAGGACAGCACATGTTGCTGTCGACATCACTAATCCCCCACACAAGTTTCAGGGGGTGAGTGGTTCTAGGCGAGCGCTATGAGCGGATGCTGACCTGCGATGAGCGGATGCTGAAGGTCGTCATGTTTCCGCTAACGGGAGTTTGCCGTTTGTACAGATTGGCCCCCCGGCGTCCTCTCCTTGCCGAGGCCCTCTTAGGCGAGTGCGTAGACGACCGTCACCTGAATGGCGACGTCCTGGGTTCCGGTCTGGGTGGGGATGTGGTTGTCGTGCTTTATCGAGCTTTATCGAGATGCTTCTGATTCCGCAGACTCGTTCGCTGGTTGGATGAGGGATTCAAATGAAGATCCGTGGGCTGGCTGCCCCGCTCGTAATCGCTCGAGGTCGGCCTGAGACGTTCTGACGGATATCGGGACACCACGCAGGGCAGGCGAGTAAAGGCCGGCCTGGAGTTCATTCATCTCAGATCTCAGGTCCGCCAGCGTCTCGTTCACCTGTCGAAGCTCACCCAGAAGTCGTGAATAGTCCCCTTGCTCATGCGGGTCTGGCTCCGGAGAGCCAGCTTCAGATGAACCAGATTTCACAAGACTGACGAACCAGGATGCAAGTGCGGCCGTGAGAGTACCGATCAGTGCGATGCCCATGATCATCAACACGGATGCGAATGCACGCCCGGTCGCTGATCGTGGAAAGACATCGCCATAACCGATCGTCGTCACCGTGATCAGTGCCCACCAGAATGCGTCCCCGATCGTCTTGATCGTGCGTTCGCTTTCAGGAACCGCCTTCTCCGCGTCGTACACCAGAACGGCACCAACGCTGGCGAGTATGACGGCCGTGCCGATGACGTACAGCGTCACGCGTCTGACCGCCAGGCCACCTGCACGCCGAGTTGTCGAGATGAGGATAGCGAGTAGTCGGATCAGTCTGAATGGACGAAGGAAGGGGACGCAGATAACGATGAGGTCTAGAACGTGCCCGCGAACGAAACCACGTCTGTCCTGCGTCAGGTATAGGCGCAGGAAGTAGTCCACGGCGAACGCAAGCCAGATGCCCACGTTCGCGATGTCTAGAACGCGTGACTCAGTGCTCGTGAGCGGTGTTGCCAGAGGAAGTATGAGAACGGCAAGAAAAGCCAACCCAAGAACTACGAGTGGCCACTCCGTCCACCTCTGCCAACGTTCGAATCCATCATGTGCTCGGAAGTTGGCGAGAAGCCGCATCGTCTAATGCTTCTCGCAGGCGATTCCATCGTGGTCTCGATCGAGACCTTTGTTCGCGTTGTAGACGGCAGCGTTGACCGTGTAGTTCGTCACTGGGTCCGCAACAACGGCCTTGGCCTTGTTTCTGTCGAGCAGGCCTTTGGACTTCGCCACACCATGCGGATACACGGCATTGAGCTTCTTGCAGGACCCGTACTTCTTGGCCGCCGCGGGCGAGACCGCCGTGGCTGAGACTGCTCCCGTGGTCAATGTGGCCACGGTCAGAAGGCTCGTTGCTAGATACAGTCGCTTTCGCATGAACATCCCCCTTGACTGTTGATCTTGTCAGGGTAGTTGAGGGATGCCTCGCATGGAAAGACCCTCTTAGGCGAGTGCGTAGACGACCGTCACCTGAATCGTGACGTCCTGAGTGCCGGCCTGGATCGGGACGTAGCTGGCCTTGGCGTCCGTGAGGGTTCCTGCGGCCGAGTACATCGGGATTGGTGCTCCAGAAACGACCGATTCGCTGATGCTCTCAACCTGTCCGACGTGAGCGCCCGCGGCCTGAGCGAACTGCTCGGCATGGCTGCGGGCATCCTTAATTGCGGCGGCGCGTGCATCGGCAGCGAGGGGATCGGTGTCGTCAATGCTCATGTTGACTCCGTCCACGCGGGCGTTGTTGCCACCGGCGGAGATCGCTGCGCTGATTGTCTGCCCAGCGCGGCCGAGGCCATGGATCTTGGCCGTGATCGACTGCGACACCACATATCCATCGGGTGTGCCGCTACTCGTGTAGTTCGGCTGGATGTTGAGGTTCGTGGTGGCCAGGTCTGCCTCGGCCACACCCTTGCCCTTGAGTGCATCGATGATCGCGGTGGCAGTGCTGTTCGAGCGGGCGAGTGCATCGTCGATCGAGGATGACGTGACGTTCGTCGACATCGACAGGGTGAGTGAATCGGGCACACCCTTGACGGTTCCCGTGCCGGTGACGGTGATACCACCTGACGTCACTGTGCCGGTTGTGGACGTGGCGCGTGCGGACAGAGTTTGGACGCCACTCGCGACCACTGCGTTGGTGGGCGTTGCGGCGTTGGCTGATGACGCGTGCGAGGTTCCGAACAGGTAGGCGGCGATCGCGAGGATCACACCGCCGGCGATGAGCGCGCTTCGGTTCATGGCAGTTGGGGTCATGCTCCTGTGACGCACGCCAGGTGGTCGCGGTTTCACCGGTTCCGAGACATTTGCCGACGCTCGTCGACGCAATTGCGACGAAATCACCCAGATCGATCTTCGTGACGACTGTTCGGAGGTTGACAGTCCATGTGTCAGCCGGGGAACAAAATGCTGGGTTCAGGCGCGGCATTGTTCAGGTCATCAGCCAGCACCCCCACCGGCCCCAGCTCACAGGAGAAGATCATGAAGAACATCGTCCGCACCTTCGCTCTGGCACTGCTCGCCGCCATCTCACTGACAGGGCTTCTGACATCCCCTGCGAGCGCTGGCATTGTTGGAGGATCGGGTCCTCCCCAGTACCCGTTGGCACCAGCTGTGACTGTCACATCTGTGGGTCAGTCACACGTCTTCACGATCGTGGGCAAGAACCCTGGACCGAGGTTCTATCCCACTATCCGTTATGACTACCAGTTCGTGGTTGATGGCGTGCCTCAACCGGTGAAGTCAGCAAACGTCAGCGGAAACGTAGCTATGGCAGGCGGTGTGGTCTCCGCGTCTAGCTATTCGGTGACTGGTCCGTTCTGGATGGTGCCCGCACAGAACACTCATGTCGTTACGATCACCGCAAGAACCGCCAACAGTGCGGGCGTCGGTCCTTGGTCTTCCCCGCTCTTGGTGTTGGAGTACTGGGAGCTCTATTAGCCCAATTCGTGTTGAGCAGGGCGCGTCCAACATCAATGAGGTACTACACGAGTGATCGGGGGCTGAAGTAGTCGAACAGTCCTTGGCGCACGGGTTCGTCGAATCGAAGGTGCATTTCTACGACCGGGAGCGCACCGCCCTTCCCGTCAGGCATCACCGTCTGGACGGCGTCGTGGGCAGTGGCCTGCCCGAGGTAGTAGTGGTCGGTTCCCTCAGCATCGTCCTTCTTCACGAAAACGTGGACGTCTACCGCGGCCTTCACGATGGGAGCTACGTCAGCACTATCTAGGCGACGGTTGCTCTTGGTAAACCAGCGCATCGTTGACGGATCCAGTAGTTGGTCCTTGTATGCGGTGCTGGCTGCCACCTCATCGGACTTCTCGAGCGTGACGAAGATGGCGCTTACGCCCAGCGTCGTATCGACTTTCACTCCGTAGATCGTCGACTGGTTTGTTCGATCCCAGCCGAGCAGTCGAGCGGCGTCTCGTCGTGAGTACTGCAGCCCGGGAGTGAAGGGAACATCGCGACGGTAGCGCTTGCCGGTCAGATCTTCACCCGTGACCAGTACGTCGTCAACTGCGGAGCGAAATGCCGATGAGGTCGCATATGAATCTCGGAACTCCGGGGTAAGTCGAACCAGCTCGCTGTCACGGATTGCCAGAGGGCGGACGTACCTCGTGAGGTCGGACTGTGCGTACCCATCAAGCGTGAACGTATCGACGACACTCGTGATGGTCACAGGATCAGCGGAGATGCCGGCACCACTGAAAGCTGCGCCGATCGCATCAGTGGAAACGACCCCGCGATCGAGGAGTAACCGCAGCAGCACGAACTCATGCAGCCTCTTGGCGGCGAGGACTTCATGTGACAGAAGTTGCAGTGCTTTGGACTCCTGCTCAGTGAGTCCCGAGGGTTCCCGCAACAGTGACTGGACGAGCGCGGGGAAGTGCTCCTTCTTAGTCGCGAGCAACACTGGGTCGACAGACTCAAATCGCTGGAAGTCCATGAGGGTCGGGGTGCGACCCACTCGATTGCGCATCGCGACGAGGGCGATTTTCAGATTCGACAAGCTGTCGAGTTGGGCGCGGCCAATCGATTTCAAGACTCGCTCGCGCGAAACCTCGTCGAAGCTGACGCTCGACAGTCCGGGCAGGGCGCCGGCCTCGACCGTCTCATTCAGCCTCTCGCGCAACGATTCGCGATTCAGTGACTCATCACCGAACAGGGCGATGGGAATCATGAAGTTGTTGGCATAGTTTCCGATGAAGTCGATGACGACGAGGTGTTCCTTGCCCTCTGCCAGACGCAGACCGCGTCCGAGCTGCTGCACAAAGACGATCGCCGACTGAGTCTGACGAAGCATGATCACCTGATTGATGCTTGGGATGTCGACACCCTCGTTGAACAGATCGACGGTGAGGATGTAGTCGAGTTCTCCCGCCTCCAACTGCGCCACCCGCGTGTCGCGTTCCTGGATTGAATCAGTGGCAGCGAGCACGACCGTGCGAAGCCGACGACCATTCAGTGGTCGCAGATTCAGCTCATGAGACAGGGCACGAGCTTCATCAACGCGACTACAGAAGATCAAGCCACGCGGGGCAACGCCGGCCTGCCCGTAGAGCTCGATCGCTTCGATCAGATGAAGCACGCGTTCTGGAGTGATGAGCACGCCGAGTGGGACGTCAGCCGGTGGCTCGTCTTCGTCGTCAAAGGCGAGATCAGAGATGCCGTAGTAGTGAAAGGGCGCGAGCATCTCCGATTCGAGCGCTTTGCCTAGACGAATCTCGTAGGGGACGTTGTAGTCGAAGAGTTCGAAAACATTGAACCCGTCTGTTCGCTCCGGAGTGGCTGTAAGGCCGAGAAGGAAGTCGGGGTTGAGGTGGTCGATCACTCGCCGGTACGTCTCGGCCCCGGCATGGTGTGCTTCGTCGATCACAACGTAGTTAAAGGTGTGCGGCGGGATCAGGCCGAGCGTTTGCCGCTGCGAGAGGGTCTGCACTGTGGCGAAGACGTAGCGGCTGTCGAGGTCCTTCGATGTTCCAGTGAGCAAGCCGTAGTCGGAATCCGGTCCACCCAGAACCTTCTTGAACTCCCGGATGGTCCGCAGCAGGATCTGCTCGCGATGAACGATGAAGAGCATTCGCGCTGGGTTCACGGACCGCACGTCAAGAGCCGTGAGCATCGTCTTGCCAGTGCCAGTCGCGGAGATGACGATCGCTCGACGCTCCCCCTGCGCGCGCACGAAGTCGAGTGCCAGCAGAGCGTCTTGCTGCATTGAGTTTGGTTTGATCTCAACGCTGTCCGCACCGGGCGCGAGCTCCGGTCTGGTGGTGTGATGCTGCGGCGGTGCGACGAAAGTCTCTGCGTACTTGTCGATCCAGTCCTGTGTAAGCGGAGTGGAATCTAGAACCTGATCGCCGATGATTTTCTCGAGCTGGGTAGCAAGGTCGCTACCGTCGGCGGCACTGACCTTCAGGGTCCACTCGTGATTGCGAGATAGCGCGTCACTTGTGAGATTTGCGCTGCCCACCATGGCCGTCAGGTTGCGCTCGTGCGTGAAGATGTAGCCCTTTGGGTGGAAGTGCTCAGCTGAGTGAATACGAACGTCGATTCCCAACCGTCGCTTGAGATTCAGCAACTCGGCGAACGCCGTGGGTGTGTTGAAGCCGAGGTAGTCGGAGGTGACGATCGTCCCTGCGCCTTTGAAGTCCTTGAGGTGCTGTTTCAATTGCGCGATAGCGCCTGCGGAAATGAAGGCGACTGAGAAGGCGAACTTCTCTGCTCCCCGAAGTTCCTCGATCAGTGCGTGCTCGACGGTACTTCCGGCCTGGTTGAGAATGACCCTTGGAGCGAATTGCCCGTGGGCGGCAACCTTGGAGTTGACGAAGCCGTATTGGATGTCGCCAGCGAACTGTTCGGACCATGCGTAGTCGATGGGCCCTGTCATCCGAGCTCCGCTTCGATGAGGGCGAGGGCTGGTACGTCTGCCGGCGCCCACTCAACTCGCTCAAACTCGGACGGAGCGAGCCACGCCAGCGCGGCGTGCTCCGAGGGTGTTGGCACACCTGAGATCAGGCGACACCAATACGTCGTCAGAGTTACCTGAGCGAACTCGTACTCGTGGACGGTCGTCGTGATTGCATCATGAACGGAGATTTCGCAATCGAGTTCCTCCGCGATCTCGCGTATGAGAGCTGCTTGCGGAGTTTCACCCGCCTCGATCTTGCCCCCGGGAAACTCCCACAGGTTCGGCAGGCTCGAGGAGGACGAGCGCTGAGCGGCCAGGACCTTCCCACCGTCAACGATGACGGCGCCAACGACGTTGATGTGCTTTCGCACGTGTCGCCTCTCTGGGTTGGTCGCGGAGATGGACGTGGGTGCGGAGTTGTTAGACGGCCGCGATCTTGTTGAGCTCGGACTGGTAGTAGAGCGAGTTCAACCCGAACACGAACATCAGCAGCACTCCGATTACCGGACTGCAGCTGGCACCGATACCCGCATCTGCTTGGGCGGTGGCGATGCGTTTGCCCGTGTTGTACATCGTGATGAACGGCGGCACGAGCAAGAACGCTCCAGGCACCAAGGCAACCCATGCGAGGAATGGCTTCACATCGATCCGCGGGTTTGAATCGCGCAGTTCTGAGTTGATTTTGACGTACCAATACCAGTGGTAGATGCCGAACGTGACGAGCGGAAGGAGCAGCCACACCACCAGGACATTGCGTCGCTTGATGACGTTGGCCGGCCCCGCAGGTACGACTGCGCCGGACGCCGGATTGGCCGCCGCCGGTACCAGCGCGCCGGCAGGGGCAGCAACCATCGCCGGGATGGCGTACGGGCTGGGCGGTGGCGGATCCGCGGGTACCGCAACAGAAGGTGCTGGAACGGACGGTGCCGCAACGGTAGGTGCCGGAACGGACGGTGGGGCGGGTGGAGGTGGCGGTGCCGCGGCAACCGGCACCCACTCGTTCAGTGCCGCACTGTATCGATAGCCATTGACGACGTCGCCGTCCTGATACGCAGGCGCGGTCGGCACCGGAAGCCACTCATTGCGCGACGCGTCATACCGATAACCGTTGACGATGTCGCCGTCACTGTAGATGGGCTGATCAGCCACCTGTCCCCCTCATGTTTGGTAGGAGGATTCTGTCAGTTGACCTCCGCGATTGGCGGGATTTGGGATGACGATGATCTTGCGCGGATAAACGCTAGATGGATCTTTCCGGCCATGGTGAGTGTGCATTCAATGCGGGCCACCTGACGGAACATCCTGTTAGGCACCCGATCGAATGCGTCCGTTAACTGCTGTGCAACAAGTTCAACGACGACTCGCAAATCACTCAATCTGGTGCAAGAAGTTCCTCGTTCTGAGGCATCTCCCTTCCGTAATGATCATGAGATGAACATGATCTTGACGTTGGTTTGACCTGCGAGCCCTGTGACTTAGGAGTGAATGATGGGACGTCATACGATCGAAGAAACTTCAAGCTCCATGCGGCGATTCAGCCGTCGAGCAAAGATCATCAGTGGCGTGTTCGGTGCGAGTCTTGCGCTGGGAACAGGCGTAGCTGTTGCCGCGTGGTTGGTGACAGGCTCCGGAACTGGTTCCGTGTCGACTCAGACGATCAACAACCTCGCCGTGACCACAACAGGCATAGGTGGGCTCTACCCGGGTGCTAGCGGAACAGGTAACGTCACCATCTGGAACACAAACGGCTTCCCCGTGTCACTAACGTCTGATTCGATTACGTCGGATTCACCGTGTTACACAGTGGCGATCGACAGTGTTGCTGGCCAGACTCTCGCGGTGGGCAGTTACCAGTACTCAATTGGTGACGGACGTCGAGGTGGCAATCTCACGATTACCTACACAGCAACCATGCCGGCGACGGCTGGGCCGTCGTGCTCGAATGTGACACTGACTCCCACCGTGACGGTCAACGGGCAGGTCGGAGCCTGATAGTGGTAACTCCTCGTCGCATAGGGCTTGTCGTCGCGGCGGGGGTGGGCCTAGTGCTTGCCCTCGTCGCGAGGCCCAGCAATGCCGCGACTGGCTACACCCTGAGCGGCGCTGCGTCAGGGCTTTACCCAGGTGCAAGTGTTCCCATGGTCATCACGATTTCC
This sequence comes from uncultured bacterium, assembly GCA_963978055.1. Lineage (GTDB taxonomy): Bacteria > Actinomycetota > Actinomycetes > S36-B12 > CAIYMF01 > Longivirga. The sequence goes on along the minus strand of CAXBQZ010000096.1, from coordinate 471 downwards.
AGTACCGATACACGTCCTATCAAGGTGACGTCCATCGGAGCCGTGTTCAAGTCGCCGGCGATCGGATGTGAGGCTGCCAAGTTTCAACTCGCCGCTCTGAAGGCTCCGGTTGTTGTGCCGGCGAAGGGCAGTGCAAAGGTGACCCTGAATGTCAGCCTTGCGAAAACCGCCGCATCAGCCTGCGCTGGGCGTGCTGTCTCGGTGACGTTTGTCAGCGCGGGTACGTACTAGCCGTGCGCCTGTCGGTGGTTTGGCGGCGCCAGCGGCCCAACCGGACACGGGTGGCCTTTTGTTTGAGGGTAGTTGAGATAACGCTGAGGCGAGCATGAGCCGGTGTTCTTTCAAGATCAACATAATCGGGCCATGAAGCAACGCCGGTTTTCTGTTCTGTGGGTGCTCTCGGCCATCCAGGGATTGTCCATCCCGTAGATCGTGACCGACTCACCACCGAGATTGAGCGCCGAGATAAGA
>CAXBQZ010000095.1:0-9041 GCA_963978055.1 uncultured bacterium | reverse complement strand
CACCATCGGCAATGACGATCTCGCAGTTGGTGCCCACATCGATGAAGACGCGAAGGCGCTTGTCGCGGTCCATGCCAGAAGCAAGAGCACCGGCGACGATGTCGCCACCCACGTAAGCGCCGAGCGCTGGCAGGACGAGGGCACGAGCCTGTGGATGGATGGTCAGGCCGAAGTCCGTGGCTTTGAGCCCGGGATAGTTGCGGGTGGCTAGGATGAATGGGGCAACACCGAGGGGCTCGGGATCAATTCCCAGGAGTAACTGCACCATGGTGGCGTTACCGGCCAGGGCCACCTCGTAGACCTGGGCAGGGTCCACTCCACCCTCGTCACAGACCTCTGCGGTGAGTTCTGCGAGTGTTGCCTGAGCCAGTTCCTGAAGGCGTGGAAGTCCGTCCGGGTCAAGCATTGTTGCGCTGATGCGCGAGATCACATCGGCCCCGAACGGCTGCTGCTTGTTGAGCATCGAGCGCACCGCCACCGGTGTGCCAGTGGTGAGGTCCATCAAGGTGGCAACCACTGTGGTGGTTCCCAGGTCGAAAGCGATGCCGTAGGAGATGCCCGTGGTGTCACCTGGCTCAACCCCGATCAGGGCGTCATCAACAATGATTGCCGTCACATCCCAGAAGGCTGAGCGCAGTGTCTTGCTCATGGCAGACAGAACCGGAGCCTCAACGCTGATCTCCAGATCGTCGATGGCGTCCCGGACGCGTTCGATATCAGTGCGCTGATCGTGCAGGGTGGGCTCTTCCAACTGCAGATGACGCTTCTGCACCGCCGGTCGCAGGATGACCTGGCGTCCGACACCAACGGTGGCAGCTTTGGGGCGTGTGGTGAGTGGGGGTACCTCGACCTCGAGATCCATTGTTGCCGAGGCCAGGCATGCCAGGCGCCAGCCATCCTTGAGCTGCTCGGGGGTGAGTGCGCGAAAATCAAGTCTGCTGATCGCGACGTCCCCTGAGAGGATCTGAACCTTGCACTTCTTGCAGGTTCCATGACCGCCACAGGTGGAGTCGATGGCTATGCCGTTCCAGCTCGCCGCATCGAACACTGTGACACCCGCGGGTACGCGGGCTGATTTACCCGATGGTGAGAAACCCAGATTTACCCGACGCGGCTCCCCATCGGAGACCGTGCCGGCGGTGTCGTCGGATTCGATCGCGGTCACGACTCAGCGGCTGCCAATCGTGCCCGGTGGGCGGAGATCCAGGCTGCGCCCCATTCGTCATTGCCCATCATGAGGTCGCCGGCTTTGACCGAGCGCACGATCGCCTCGGTACGGGCGTCCATGATTGCGCTGGTGAGGCCGACGGTCATGGCCATGGGCAGGAAGACACTGTTGATCGTGTGTCGATCAGGCATTCCAAACGACACATTCGATGCGCCAAGGGTCATGTTGAGGCCATATGTATCGCGGATCAGGCGGATGGTCTCGAGGGTCTTCCACACCAGAGTGTGGTCGGCGCCGATCGGCATGGCCAGTGGATCGATGACCAGATCCTCCATCGGGATGCCGTACTCCTTGGTGGCCACCTCGACGATCTTGCCCACGAGCTCAAGGCGCTTGTGCGGATCATCGGGGATCTCATCGTGGTCGTTCGGCAGGGCGATCACGGCTGCCCCGTACTTCTTCACCAGAGGGAGGATGGCCTCCATTCGATCGTCCTCAGCGGTGATCGAATTGACCAGAGCCTTGCCCTCATACGCTGCGAGTCCAGCCTCAAGTGCCTCCACGACAGAGGAGTCGATGCAGATGGGCAGATCCGTCATGCTCTGGACCAACTTGATGGACTTGGCGAGCAGATCAGCCTCATCCACCAGGGGTGCGCCCATGTTGACGTCGAGCATCATCGCGCCACCGGCGATCTGGGTGCGGACATCAACCTCAACCGATGAGAGGTCACCAGCGCGCAGTTCCTCTTGGAACTTCTTACGTCCCGTTGGGTTGATGCGCTCACCGATGATGCAGAACGGCTGATCGTGACCGATGGTCAGCTCTTTGGTGGCTGACCTGACGACGGTGTGCATGTTGCTCCTTGGGACGGGTGAATCTTCGGTTGGGGTGCAGATAAGACGTGCTAGGCCGGGGCGTGCTGGGGGGATGCCGACTCGCGCGGTGCCGACGTGTCGAGTCCGAGATCGCTGATGAGTCGGGTGAACGATCCGTCGTGACGGAAGTCAGTGATGTGGATACCCGCGACCCCATTCAGGGATAGGGCGTGTTGCGCAAGCTCGAGGGTGAGCTGGTAGCTCTCCTCGGGGATGTCGGAGGCCTTGGTGATCCGATCGCGAACTGCCTGGGGGACAGTGATTCCCGCGACACTCTCGTTCATGAAGTTGAGGGCACGGGCGGTCTTGGTGAGGCAGATCGAGGGAAGGATTGCCGTACGGGCAGCCACTCCGTTCGCGACCACACCAGCCATGAAGCTTTCGAGCAGTTCAGGCTGGTAGCCGATCTGCAGTTGCAGGAATCGCGCACCCGCATCGGCCTTGATGCGGGCGCGCTCGACGCGGTAGTGCTGTGGGGGGCCGAACGGGGTCTCAACGGCGCCGACGAAAAGGTCGGGTGCGGGCTTGATGGCCCGTCCGCTGATGTAGTGGCCCTCACCGATTCCGGTGGCCACCTTCACCAGTGACGGACCGTCCAGATCGAAGACCCGACGAGACTGCGGCTCATCACCGGCTGTGACGTCGTCACCGGTGAGGGCGCAGATGTTCGTCACTCCGAACAGGGCGGCGCCGACGATATCTGCCTGCGCAGCAAGTCTGTTCTTGTCGCGGCAGACCACCTGCATGATCGGCTCTGCGCCAAGGGTTTTCAGGGCAATGGCAATGGCTACATTCGATGCGTGAGCATGCGCGGCCGGGTTGTCTGTGGCATTGATGCCATCGACGAAGGGCAGGATCGGATCGAGTTTGGCCTTGACCGTGTCGAGGTTTCCCCCATCTATCGACGGAAACTCCGCGGTGATGATCGGACGTTCGCGGGTGGTGGCCAGGGTGCGCAGACGGCTCATGTCAGTGGGGTCCGATCGTGGAAGCCTTGGTCGAGCAGGGTGATGTCGTCCACCTCGCTCATCGAGGAGACCGGGAACTCATCTGGGAAGTCCTCGTGGGTGATACCCCGCCAGCCATCGGGAAACTCGACATCGCGCTTGGTGAGCAGGTTCTTCCATGAAGAGGAGCCACGAAGCTGGTTGTCGACCGGCGGCCGCAGTTCAGCAAAGTGGTGCTCCCAGGAGTTGGGATTGAGTGGGTGGTGGCTGCGGCCCTCGGCAACAGTCCACACACAGCGCATCTCGGGAATCACTTCACAGTGGCCGTTTTCGCGAACGCCACCACAGGGTCCATTGCGAAGGGTCTTCGGGCAGGTCATCGGGCAGGTCATGCCGGTGGAGTGCAGCACGCACTGGCCGCACATGCGGCAGTCGAACACCGGGCCCTTGCTGGCCTTCTCGATGATGGGTAGGAGCTTCATGAAGGTTATGCGCTGCGCTTTGCGGCGATGAGTTCCTTGGCCCTGCGCACAGCGGTGGCGGCATCGGCGGCGTATCCGTCAGCACCGCAGACATCTGCGTACTCCTGAGTTACGGGGGCACCACCCACCATGATGATGACCTTGTCACGAAGGCCGGCCTTTTCGATGGCGTTGATGTTGGCCTTGAACATGGGCATGGTCGTGGTGAGGAATGCGGACATTCCGACGATGTCGGGGTTGTGCTCCTCGATGCCTGCGATGAACTTCTCCGGGGCAGCCTGGACGCCGATATCGATCACCTGGAAGCCGGCACCTTCAAGCATGATGTTGACCAGGTTCTTACCGATGTCGTGGACGTCTCCCTTGACCGTACCCATCAGGAAGGTGCCGACTGTCTCGGCGCCGGTCTGTGCCAGGAGTGGACGAAGTACCTCGAGTGCACCAGCCATGGCCCGACCTGCGATGAGCATCTCGGGGACGAACCAGTCACCGCGTTCGAACCGTGCGCCCACCTCCTCGAGGGAGGGGATAAGGGAGTCGAAGAGAAGCTGGGATGGTGTCAAGCCCTCGTCGAGACCCTTCTTGGTCAACTCGAGGACGGCGGGAGCGTTGCCAACCATCGTCTCGTCGTAGAGGGCCTTGAGGATCTCGTCGTGGCTCATGCTGCTCCAGCCTTTCGTGGTGTTCTACCTGATGGGGAAGTGGGGTACAGAGTTGCGGATAGGCGGATGCACTCATCTGCGATGAGCTGTCCGACACGGTCGATTTGGGTGTTGCTCAATCGAGATGACGGCCCAGAGACGGAGATTGCGGCCACGGCATTGCCATCTGCATCCAGCAGAGGTGCCGCGATGGCCACGAGGCCAGGCTCGAGTTCACCGTCGGCCACCGCGTAGCCGGTCTCAAGGCAGCGACGCAGATCAGCATCTAGTTGCGGTCGGGTTGTGTGAGTGCGCTCGGTCAGTTTCACAAGGCGTCCGACCGGAAGCGGTGCCCCGTGTGCCAGCAGTGCTTTGCCCAGGGCCGATGCATGGAAAGGCACCTCGCGACCGACCCAGTTCGCCGCACCCAACATGTAGCGAGAATCCACCTGATCAATCTGCACGACACCTGTGCCAGTGGAGACAGCGAGGTTGACGGTCTCACCCGTTGCGGCCGCGAGCCGCTCCAGGGTTGGGCGAACCTTGGCGATCAGGTGTTCCTGACTGTCATGACGGCGGGCAAACGCAGCCACCACATCCCCGGCGACGATTTCTCCAGAAGAGGTCCGGCCGATCAACCGGTTGCGCTCAAGGCTGCTCAGCAACCGGGAGACGGTGCTCTTCGGCAGGCCGCTGATGCTCACGAGTTCGGGGAAGGTGAGCGGCTCGGGGGCAGTGAGCACGCGCACGAGCAGGGAGGCGGCTCGATCGACAGCCTGCGCGCCCGAGGGGCTGGAGGATGGTTGGGTCCCTACAGCGAACTCGGATGTCTCGTTGCTCATGTGACCCTCCCTTCCATACCGGTGTTCTGGCGAGGACTACTGTTCCACTGTTCGTACAACTCAGCAGAGCAGTAATTCCATATTATGGAACCGCTGTTCCATATCGAGTGTAGGATCGCTGCGATTGTCCGGTCAAGGAGAGGGTCCCCAATGTTCGTCAACAAGATGCCCCGATACGAAATCCTGTCCCAGGATGCGATGCAAACCCTCGACCGTGGCTGGCGTCGCATCGTCAGTGAGTTGGGCATCGAGTTCATGAAGCCCGAGGCACTTGATCTCTTCAAGGCTCACGGGCAGCGCGTTGAGGGTGACAAGGTCTTCTTCGATCCAGAGTTCATCCTCGAGCAGGTGGCCAAGGCTCCATCTGAATTCGATATGCAGGCGCGCAACCCGGACAACAATGTCCATATCGGTGGCGACCACATGGTGTTCTCGAGCGTCTACGGACCGCCGTTCGCCAGCCGTCATGGAGTGCGTCGCGATGCGACGCTGGACGACTACCAGAACTTCGCGAAGCTGGCGCAGTCGTTCAAGGCCATCGACAGCGTCGGCGGAGTTGTTGCAGAGCCGAATGATGCGCCTCTGGATAGTCGGCACCTCGACATGCTCTACTCAACCTTCACGCTGACGGACAAGATCTTCCAGGGCAATGTCGTCAGTGGGGTCAATGCTCGGGACACGCTTGCGATGAGCGACATCGTGTTCGGCAGTCGTGAGTCGATCGAGAAGACACCTGTCTCAATCGCCCTCATCAACTGCAATTCACCACTGCGCTGGGATGACCGCATGCTCGACGCGCAGTTCGAGTACTCGGCTGCAAACCAGCCGGTCATCCTTACTCCATTCCTGCTGATGGGCGCCATGTCGCCCGTGTCGATTCCAGCGGCACTCGTCCAGCAGATCGCCGAGTCCCTGTCCGGAATCGCCCTGTCCCAGTTGATCCGTCCCGGTGCACCGGTGGTGTTCGGGTCGTTCCTGTCCAACATCGACATGCAGTCGGGGTCGCCCCAGTTCGGCACGCCGGAGTCGGCAATTGGCCTCTTGTGCACAGGGCAGATCGCCCGTCACTTCAATCTGCCCTTCCGCACCGGTGGTGGCCTCAACTCCTCCCAGACCGTAGACGCTCAGGCCGCGTACGAGTCGCTCATGACGATGCTGCCAACCTTCCTGGCCGGTACCAACTTCGTGATGCACTCCGCTGGGTGGCTTGAGGGTGGCCTGGTGGCCTGCTACGAGAAGTACATCGTCGATGTGCAGATCCTCGAGCAGCTCCAGCATGAGTTCACACCACTGGAGATTGACGAAGAGTCACTGGCCTTCGGTGCGCATGAGGAGGTAGGTGCTGGCGGGCATTTCCTCGGTGCCATGCACACGATGGAGCGATTCCGCACCTGCTTCTACCGTCCGTTCCTGTCGAGCTCAGACAACTACGAGCGCTGGACCCGATTGGGTGCCCGCGATACCGCCACTCGTGCCGGAGAGATCGCCGACAAGACGATCGAAGAGTTTGAGGCACCACCCATGGACGAGTCGATTCGCGAGGCACTGGCTGAGTTCGTGACGCGCAGACGAGCAGAGTTGGGCGACTAGTCGCCGAGTGGGTCAGTCTCAACGATGGTTTGGGTCGACCGGGTCAAGCCCTCGGAAGTGCAAGACACCAGACGCGTGAAGGCGCAGACTGTTCGTGTGGCCTGTGGACCGCGTGGAAGTAACGGAAAGAACTCGCAGGTGGAGGAAGAATGTCCAACTCGTACGACGTGATCATCGTCGGCGGAGGCTCGGCCGGCTCATCACTGGCCAGCAAGTTGTCGGCCGATCCGTCCACCAAGGTGCTGGTTCTGGAGGCGGGCCGGTGGGACTACAAGTGGGACGTCTTCATTCACATGCCCGCTGCGCTGTTCTTCATGTTGGGCAACCCCTCATACGACTGGATGTACGAGACTGAGCCAGAGCCGTTCATGAACGGACGTCGGGTTGCACATGCGCGCGGCAAGGTGATCGGCGGGTCCAGCTCGATCAACGGGCAGATCTTCCAGCGCGGCAATCCGATGGACTATGAGCGCTGGGCTGCCGATCCCGGGATGGAGAACTGGGACTTCGCGCACTGTCTGCCGTATTTCAAGCAGATGGAGACCTGCCTAGCGGGAGCCGATGAGTGGCGTGGCGGATCGGGTCCGCTGACTCTCGAGCGTGGACCCGTTAAGAACCCGCTGTTCGGGGCCTTCTTCAATGCCGTTCAGCAGGCGGGCTACGACCTCACCAAGGATGTGAACGGTTACAAGCAGGAAGGCTTCGCAGCCTTCGACCAGAGCATTCGTCGCGGACGTCGGCTGTCTGCGGCTGGTGCTTATCTGCATCCGGCGAAGCGTCGCCCGAACCTCGAAATCCGCACCCACGCACAGGTGGCGCGAGTGCTCTTTGATGGAAAACGAGCCACGGGTGTCGAAGTCATGAAGAAGGGTGGCGGGGTTGAGCGGATCACTGCGGGTGAAGTGATCCTGTGCGGTGGGGCGTTCAACTCCCCCCAAGTCCTTCAGCTATCTGGAATCGGTGATGCCGAGCGATTGCGCGCAGCGGGTGTCGATCCCATCCATCACCTGCCCGGGGTGGGGGAGAACCTGCAGGACCATCTCGAGGTCTATGTGCAGCATGCCTGCAAGCAGCCAGTGTCCCTCAATCCGCAGTTGAAGTTGTGGCGTCGTCCATTCATTGGTGCACAGTGGCTCTTTCTTCGGTCAGGTCCGGGGGCAACCAATCAGTTCGAAGGTGGTGGCTTTGCCAGAAGCAACGACACCGTTGAGTGGCCGAATTTGATGTACCACTTCCTTCCGATCGCGGTCCGGTATGACGGCAGCTCACCTGCTGGTGGTCATGGCTACCAGGTCCATATCGGACCGATGTTCTCCGACGCGCGCGGATGGGTGCGGATCAAGAGCAATGACCCGGCGCAGAAGCCGGCGATCCAGTTCAACTATCTGTCAACTGAGCAGGACAAGCGCGAGTGGGTTGAGGCGATCCGGGTCACTCGCAATATTCTGCGCCAACCGGCCTTCGATGAGTACAGCGCCGGTGAGATCTCACCTGGCCCAGAGGTGGAGACCGATGAGCAGATCCTTGACTGGGTGCGCAAGGACGGTGAGACCGCTCTGCATCCATCGTGCACCAACAAGATGGGCGTCGATGAGATGTCCGTCATCGATCCCAAGACCATGAAGGTTCATGGACTGGAAGGTATCCGCGTCGTCGATGCGTCGGTGTTCCCCTACATCACCAACGGAAACCTGTATGGCCCGGTGATGATGGTCGCGGAGAAGGCGGGCGACCTTATTCTCGGCAACACTCCGCTGGCTGCTGATCATCGTGAGTTCTACCGCCACCGAAAGTCCAGTGAGCAACCTGTGGCGGCTGACCATGGCTGACCTCTTCATCGATGGTGAGTGGGTGGCCGGCGCCAAGGGCCTGACGCGCGATATTCACTGTCCCGCTGACGGATCCCTCGTTGGCACCGTAGATGAGGCAACTCGCGAAGACACCGAGCGCGCTATTAGGGCGGCCCGTATTGCCTTCGATGACGGTCGTTGGTCGTCGGTCAGTGCCACAGATCGCGGTGCCTTCCTCAACCGGGTGGCCGATCTGCTCGAGCGCGACACCGAGGTCATCGCGAATGCCGAGTCGCGTGATACTGGCAAGCGAATCATCGAGGCGCGCTACGACGTCGGTGACGTGGTGAGCAGTTTCCGCTGGTTTGCCGGCCTGGCCAATACCAATCAGGGTCGCATCGTCGAGCCGGGGGCAACGGGGGTCTTCTCTCGCGTCGCTTACGAGCCCGTCGGGGTCTGCGGCCTCATCACACCGTGGAATTACCCGCTGCTTCAGGCCGCCTGGAAGGTCGCCCCGGCTCTTGCGGCTGGAAACACGTTCGTGATCAAGCCAAGTGAGCTCACCCCACACACCACAATCCATCTGATGAGAGTTCTGGCTGAGGCTGGTCTGCCATCCGGTGTCGGCAATCTGGTCCTGGGGGCCGGTGCTGAGGCGGGTGCGGCTCTGTCGGATCACCCTGATGTCGACATGGTGTCGTTC
>CAXBQZ010000094.1:0-9092 GCA_963978055.1 uncultured bacterium | reverse complement strand
GCCACCTTGCCGATGACGAAGGCAATCCCGGCGACATTTCCTGGTATCCGACCAAGCCGGATTCGACCATATGCGTATGCTCCGCCAGCAACCGGATGAACCCGGGCAAGTGCCGCCGTTGACCATGCGTTGAGCGATGCGACGATCCCAGCGATCAGGAGCGACACCAGGACGTAGGGACCGGCCAGATTCATCGCCGGGGTCCACGCCGCAAACACGCCGGTTCCGAGCATTGACGCCAGGCCGATGGCCAGGGCTCCGGCCATCCCCAATCGACGGTCGAGCTCTGGACGCGACGAAGGAGTACTCGAGCTCATACCTGTAGCCTGACAGATCGCCACTCGCACGAGCAGGTGGGTCGACCACAGAACGAATCAGGTGAGAACTGCCCTGACCTCACCAACCGGCTGCCCCCAGCCGCGGATTGGTTTGTTGAGATGTCTCACCGGGTCGATATCAACCCCCAACTCATCCAGGAGCGCGAGCGTCAGCGCCGTACATGCCCGATCTGCACCATCATCGATCTTCAAAGCCACGGCGTGACCATCGGGCAGAGCCAGGGCCATGACCGCCTCTGCGCCATCCTTTACCAAGACTCCGGGAAGGTAGGCCATCAACCCAGTGACGTCACGACCTGTCCCACCAACCAACTCGGGATGGGCACGCATGGCGTCAGCCACTCGACGCTCCGGCGACCCCTCCGGAGCGCGAACAGCAGTCGCGAAGGCCGTTGCCAGGCCGATGAGAGTTACCGCCATCACCGGGGCGCCACAGCCGTCCACCCCGATCGCAGCTACCGGCTCACCGCACATGCGCTCGATCGTCGAGGCGATCGCCTGCTGCAGCGGGTGGTCAACATCTCGATAGTTGTCGGTGCACCAGCCGCGCACGACGCAGGTTGCCAGCATTCCGGCGTGCTTACCCGAGCAGTTCATGGTGATCGGCTCTGGAACGCCGCCTGCGCGCACGACGTCGAGCTTTGCCACCTCGTTGTACGGCCAGTCAGGAGGTGTCTGAAGGTAGGACTCGTCCAGACCCGCACCGCCGAGGATCTCGCGGACCGTCGCCACGTGCAGCGGCTCACCGTCATGGGAGGCAGCCGCGAGCGCCAAATACTCTGACGGACCGTCAAAACCGCACTCCACCATTGCGGTTGCCTGCATGAGCTTGTTGGACGAGCGGGGGAAAATCGGGCCAAGGTATCCAGCCGACCGCTCCACCGAGCCATCAGAATTCAGAACCACGTATGAACCGTGGTGGTGCCCCTCGACGAATCCGCTTCTGATGACCTCAGCAACAACGACGGGCGGCGAGTGCTCAGCTGTCATGTGCAGACTGCTCAGACTGAGCAGCCGAGTTCAGGAGTTCATCGATTGACGCCAGTCCGTCGCGATAACGTCCGGCCAGTTCGGCCGACAACGTGTCCATCACGGCCTGGACCTCACGACGAGTCTGTGACACGACACTTTCGTGACCACGAAGCATCTCCAGCACGAGAACCAGTTCACCGATACTGCGCGCTTCGATATCGGAGGCCTCTGCATCACTGATGGCGATTTCGACACCTCTGCGCCGCTCACTTACGCGAGAAGGTGTCGCAGTGTTGTGGCGACCGGCCCCAAATGTCGAACGGGGTCCATCCGACAGGATCGACACCAGTGAATCCACGACCGAGACGTCCTCGGAGGATTCTCGGCGAGCTAGCTCAGCCTGCACGATATCCATGCGTCCGTGAAGCATCCGGCGCAGATAGGACAGGTCGACTTCCTCTTGCTCGGCGTCCTTGCGCCGGGCCCGAAGTTCGACCATCGAGATGTCCGCCAGACCCTCAACGAAAGCAGGATCGAGTACTCGATCGACCCGACGACGTCCACCTGGCATTGGTCGTGTCATGTGCCCTCCCCGTTCCTGCGGTCCTTGATCTTCAACAGACTACGAGCCTCGCTGGTGGACATGGGTGGACGCAAGGCGAGATGGGCAAGATTTGCCGCACGTTCAACAAGTTCGGCATTGTCGCGGACCGGTCGACCTGGGGCGAACGTAAGGGTGTCTTCCATCCCGACCCGCAGATGGCCACCGGCTGATAGGGCGGCAAGGGCCACCGGCATCGTCGAGCGGCCCACTCCAGTTGCCGACCATGAGGCACCAGCGGGCAGCGCCTGCACCATCGCCACTACTGCCGCGGCAGTTCCGGGGGCACCACCGGGAACCCCGAGCACGAGATCACAGTGGATCTGGCCTCCATATGGCAGCCCCTCCTTGTCGAGAAGACGATTGAGGGCGGTGACATGTCCGAGATCGAACAGCTCGAACTCCGGTACGACCTCAAGCTCCTTCGTGCGTCGGTAGAGCTCAACCATGAAGTCCCACGGATTCATGAAGACATCAGATCCGAAGTTCACCGTGCCACACGTGAGCGAACATGAGTCCGGGTCCGCGTCCAGAACCCGAAGGCGGGCGTCGTAGGGGTCGGTGACCGCACCACCTGTCGACAGCTGAACCACAAGATCAGTGGCCTCTCTAAGGGCCGCCACTGTCTCCTTCAAACGACCCAGATCCAGGGTCGGTGCGGTGTGCTCATCACGAATGTGGACATGGATGAGACCCGCCCCAGCCGCTTCACAGGCCTTGGCGGTGCTCACTAGCTCATTGAGGGTCACCGGCAGGGAGGGCGCGTCGGCCTTGGCCGATTCAGCTCCGGTCGGAGCAACCGTGATCAGAGTCGAGGATCCCACGAGCCCATCGTGGCACGTTTGGAGCATCTCGTGCGCCCCGAGGCTCAATATCAGCCCCGAATCAGCCGAAGGAGATAGTGAAGACGTGTCTTCTGACGGCGACTGCTGCGTCAGGAACCCAGCGAGAAGGGAGTGCTTTCTACATGTTGTCGGCGACCATGCCCACGCCTGTTCGCGGCCTCCTACTGGAGTTGGCCTCACAGGAGGCCACTGGCTGCCTGACGATCGCAGACCCTGCCGGTGAGACCGCGAACGTTTGGTTCCGTGACGGGATGATCTATGCCGTCTCAGTACCGGGTCGCAGTCCACTCCTGGGGGCACGCCTGCTATCGGCTGGCGTGATCACGCCCGAATCACTGGCTCAGGCACTCGAACTTCAGCAGTCCCAGTTCCCCGACTGGCGTCTGGGAGATGTTCTCGTGCACCTCGGATTCGTCGATCGGGTCATTGTCGAGGCGTTTGTGACAGAGCAGGTGCGGGATCGGCTCGCAGACCTCATGCACTGGCCGGTGTCACACAAGAAGTTTCGCAATGGCGACAGGGTCCGTCAGGATGTCACCCCACTGCACATCGTCACTGATCTGCTGGATTGGGCTCAGGCGCGCGATACCCAATGGGAACAGATCGTCCCATTCATCGGCGGAGCCAATTTCGTGCCCATTCTGGCCTCATCTGGAAACGCCCCGGAGGATATCTCGCTCGATGCGTACGACTGGGCCCTGCTCTGCAAGGTCGATGGAGAACGGAATATCACTGAACTCGCCGATGAATGTGGCCTGACGGTCGTTGAGGCCGGACTGGTCGTGCTCGGGCTGATTGACGCCGGTTTGGTCCAGATCGTTGGGATGGACTCCCCGGTCTTCGGACTGGGCTTGGCATCTGGGGCCCCGCTTCCTGCCGAACTCAGTCAGCACCAGACCACCCCCTCGAACCTCGCCGATGTTGTGAGCCTGGACCAGGAGCGAGCAGAGCGGGATCGACTCGCTGAAGAAGCCCGCATCGCAGAAGAAGCCCGCATCGCTGAAGAAGCCCGCATCGCTGAAGAAGCCCGCATCGCTGAAGAAGCCCGCGCCGCTGAAGAAGCCCGCGCCGCTGAAGAAGCCCGCGCCGCTGAAGAAGCCCGCGCCGCTGAAGAAGCCCGTGCCTGGCAATTAGCTCAGGCGCAATTGATTGCCGAAGCCATGCAGGCTCCGGTACCCGCATTTGAGGAACTGATCCCGGTCCCGGCCGCGCCGGTAGTGGATACCACCCCGGAACAACCCATGATCGATCCATCTGCCGACTACCTCACGAATTACTCGCCTGAGCCAGTGGAGAGTGTGGGCATTGCGCGCGTCGAAGGCGCCGACATGGCCGCACTCATGCGCGAACTCTCCAGCCTCAACTCATTCAACGATGACGAATCTGTAGCGACCGTCATCACCCGTCCGGTTACCCAGGCCTCAGCTCCACAGCGAAAGAAGAAGAGCTTCTTCGGCAAGTAGACCGACACATGGCACGATCGGATTATGAGAGCCGTCGTTCAACGAGCCCTGGATGCATCCGTTAGCGTCGACGGAGAGGTACTGGGTTCCTTCACAGGACCAGGTCTAGTAGTACTGGTCGGGGTCACCCACACGGACACCCGTGAGGACGCACAGCGGATTGCAAGAAAACTCTTCGACCTCCGGATCTTCGAACCCCATCACGCTGCCGAACCCGTGACTGACGAGCGGCGGGAGTTCAGTGCAGCCGAGCTCGGGTTACCAGTGTTGGTGATCAGCCAGTTCACCCTCTATGGAGATACTCGAAAGGGACGTCGTCCAACCTGGACTGGAGCCGCACCAGGGCCCATCGCCGAACCGTTGGTCGAGGAGGTTGTCACAGCGCTGCGCGAATGTGGAGCTGCGGTAAGCACAGGAAAATTCGGCGCTGACATGCAGGTCAACTTCACCAATGATGGGCCGATGACTCTGATACTCGAGCAGAGTGCAACGCAGTCCTGACTCGTCACAAGGTTGAAACGAATCCCCTGAGCCACTCAGTGAAATCAGGACCCAGGTCATCACGCTGAACGGCCAGCTGGACGACGGCCTGCAGGTATGACAACCGATCACCCGTGTCGTAGCGTCGACCTCGGAAGATGACGCCCGTAACTCCTGCTGGTGAGGTGGCCAACTCAGCCAAGGCATCAGTCAGCTGGATCTCACCACCACGACCGGGCTCAGTACGTTCAAGAACCTCAAACACCGCCGGGTCCAGCACATACCGGCCGATGATCGCCAGATTGCTGGGTGCCTCATCGGCCGATGGCTTCTCGACGAGCCCCACCACCTGCACAACGTCGGCGTCGGCGTCCGCAATCGCGGTAACCGCAGCACATCCGTAGAGGTGGATCTGATCAGGCGGCACCTCCATCAGGGCGATAACACTTCCACCTCGCGAATTGCGGATCTCGATCATCCGTTGCAGAAGAGGATCTCTCGGATCGATCAGGTCGTCACCGAGGAGCACAGCAAATGGCTGGTCCCCCACATGCGCTGCTGCACACAAAACAGCATGTCCGAGACCTCGTGGCTCACCCTGGCGAACGTAATGGACGGCTGCAAGGTCCGTGCTGCGGCGAACCAGCTCCAGCCTGGATACATCACCTTTGGCCTCGAGCAGATCCTCCAGTTCGGCAGCCCTGTCGAAGTGATCCTCCAGCGGGCGCTTGTTGCGACCCGTCACCATCAGGACGTCGTTGAGGCCCGCTGACGCAGCCTCCTCCACAACCAGCTGGATGGCCGGAGTGTCGACGACTGGAAGCATCTCCTTGGGCGTCGCCTTCGTGGCAGGCAAGAACCTCGTGCCTAGGCCGGCAGCAGGAATCACTGCCTTGGTGACGGTATTGCCGGTCACGCGAGTCCCCAATCATGTAGAGCGTCGAGGACAGTGAATCACGAACCGCAGCAACTACGCCTTGACCTCCTCGGTTGACGGCTCTAGAGGTCACCCGACACGACGATGGTCTCCTGTGACGCCGGGATCTGAACACCGGTGGGTAACTCAACGATCAGGCCAGCATCCTCCGGGACTGAGCGCTTGATCACCGCCAAGGCGATCGGACCCAGTTCGAAATGCTGAGCCACGGAGGTGACCCGTCCGACGCTCTTTCCGTTCCAGCTCACCGGCGCCTCCGGCACGGGCGGCGCATCCGCACTCCCATCCAGGTGTAGGAGAACAAGCCGACGTGGCGGTCGTCCAAGATTGTGAACTCGGGCCACTGTCTCCTGCCCCCGGTAGCAGCCCTTGTTGAGGTGCACTGCGGACGTCACCCAGCCCACCTCGTGCGGGATGGTTCGGTGATCGGTCTCCATCCCGTGTCTTGGCACACCAGCGGCGATCCGTCGCGCCTCCCACGCCCAGGATCCGATCGCTGGACGATCTGCGATGAACACATCCATCTGGCTACGGGGCACCACAACCTCACGGCCGATAAACACGGCCGGCCGCCGTGGGACGTACTTGGCTGTGGCCGGGTCCGACGCATGCTCGCGGCTGTACTCCGATGGCCAGATGAACGTGGGGTATTGCGAGTGGGGAGTCGAGATTGGTTCACCGAAAACTGCATAGCTCGCGCTGACATCCTCAATCTCGACGCGCAACATGAACTTCATCCGATTCAGATAGTCGAGCAGCTGATCCACCTGATTGGCCTCGGTAGTGATCCAGACCGTAGAACCATCATCGACAAGGTGGAGTTCAAGCTCGACATGACCATTGGGACTCAGCACCAGATTGAGAATGCTCTGTCCGGGGAGCAGTTGATCCATCGCATTCGTCGTGATCGAGTGAAGCCAGCTGAGACGATCTGGTCCACTGACGGTCACCACGGCTCGATGGGACAGATCAACCCACCCCTCACCCTCAGAAAGGGTCCGCTGCTCAATCAGAGGTTCGCCGTAATGCCAGGCAACACCCTGATCCAGTGATTGCGCAGGTGCTGGACAAGCATCCGGACGGGAAAGTAGTGGGCTGCTGTAACTCATCACACTGGTCCAACCAATTGAGTGGAGGTTTACTTCCCAGATCCCTGCTTGCTCCGGGCGGCCGGGGCGCAGTTGACGCAATGCCCATGCAGGGCCACATGGGTAATGTCAGTCACGAATCCCGTCTGGCCACGAAGTTCTCGCAGGAACATCTCTGCAACCGAGGCGTCGACGCTCTGCACTGCGCCACATTTGTCGCACACCAGATGGATATGCACGTGATCGTCAACGGCGTGATAGGTGGGTGCCCCATGCCCGATATGTGCATGGGTGACGAGGCCCACTTCCTCCAGAACCTCGAGGTTTCGGTAGATCGTTGAGAGGTTCACCCCGCTGGCTGTGCGCTGAACATGGGCCAGAATCTCGTCCGGCGTCCCATGTCGAAGATCCTCAACCGCCTGGAGCACCAACTGCCGCTGTGGAGTGATTCGATACCCACCACGTCGAAGCCTCTGATCCCAGGTGGCGGGCGAAGACGTAGGGGCTACCACCGCTTCAGCCTTGCCGATAGATGGGACTGCAGTGGCTGCTCAACAGCAGCCATATCAAAGGCCCAAAGAAGATCACCCTCGACCAGCCCGTAGAGCCGGTGGCCAGAGGTGTACTCCTTCGCACTTCTCGTGCGCGCGATGACATCGGTGTGCATGTCGATTCGAGCACCGGTGATCACTGCGTTCTCGATACCAGTCACCTCGACCTTGCCGTACCAGACCTCTGCATAGCCGGTGGGGTGGGCCAGGAGAAGTTCCACCTCATTGTTCGGCTGCGGACGCAGAAAGCCGGTCTCAACGCCGAGCGGACGGACTTTCTCGCCGTTCTCATCGAGAAGGAATGCCCTGCTTGCGTACTGAAGGAACGGGCGACCATCCGTACTGAACGAGACTTCCTGGCCGAAGCGAAATTCATCGATGGTCGGATACCCGCCAACGCCGACACCCGTCCAACGACCGAGCAACCACGCGAGAGGTGCCAGGTCGTGATGGACGGGGACTTCGGCAGACTCAGTCATGACTTGCCCTCCTGGGTAATGTCACCGCGATAGAGCCGCACGACCTGGTAGCCGGCAACAGCGGCAACCGAGATGGCGACAACTACCAGAATTCCAGTGGCGATGACTTCGAGCATGACCTGATCGTAGTGCTCAATCGCTACCCTGCACGTATGACCCAACAGTTGATCGTGAAAGTGACGTGCGGTGTCGAGGAGCCCGAAAGGCTGTCCCAGGGGATCACCGTGGCCGCAACAGCTGCCGCATCTGGGATCCAGGTTTCACTGTGGCTCACCGGTGATGCCGTGTGGCTCGGCGTTCCCGGTCGCATACCCGACCTTGGTCTCGAGCATGCGACCCCCCTGGCATCACTGATGGAGCAACTTCTGGAGAGTGCACAGATCACTGTATGCACGCAGTGTGCACACCGACGAGGGATTGGCCCCGATGATGTCGAACTGGGAGTTCGAATCTCCGGGGCCGCAACCTTCGTTAGCGAAGTGATGTCAGACAACGCCAAGGCACTTGTGTACTGACTCAGGTGCCATGACAGGAAGCTTCCGGACGTACGCGGGGAGGATCAGACGGCGATTTCGACGTCCGCGATATTCCCCAGGGAAGCGACAACTGTTCGATCCGCCGACCCACCGGGCGCGAGTGCTCGAAGGGTCCAGGTTCCGGGCGCTGCAAAAAAGCGGTAGTTGCCCGTGGCACTGGTCGGTACCTCGGCGGTGAACTCACCCGTGGAGTCGAGGAGACGAACGTAGGCGCCCCCCACCGGCTCACCACCCCGGGTCACAACACCCTGAATGATGGTTTCCTTTGCCACATCCACTCCTTCGAGCGATAGTCCACCAACAGTTGCCGAACACATTAGGCCGCGCCTCCCTGCGCTGATCCGGGTGCATCACCGAGCTGAACCGGGACTCCGACAAGTGAGCCGTACTCAGTCCATGATCCGTCGTAGTTGCGAACACTCGACTGACCGAGCAACTCGTGCAGAACGAACCACGTGTGAGCGGACCGCTCACCAATGCGGCAGTAGGCGATTGTGTCCTTGTTCAGATCAACACCTGCACCCGAATACAGGGCAGTGAGTTCATCATCGGACTTGAAGGTGCCGTCGTCATTGGCTGCCTTGCTCCACGGAACACTCGCTGCAGTCGGCACGTGACCGGGACGCTGAGACTGCTCCTGCGGCAGGTGTGCAGGTGCCAGCAGACGGCCGGCGTACTCATCAGGGGACCGCACATCAATCAGATTCACCGTGCCGATCGCGTTGATAACGTCATCGCGGAAGGCGCGGATGCTGGTGTCCTGTGGCTGTGCCGTGTACGTGGTGGCAGGGCGCACGACCAC
>CAXBQZ010000093.1:0-9156 GCA_963978055.1 uncultured bacterium | reverse complement strand
AAGCAGAAGACGGCATACGAGATTCCGAAACGTGACTGGAGTTCAGACGTGTGCTCTTCCGATCTGAGCCCTTACCAGAACCCATGCGAGTTTCGGCAGGCTTCTTGGTGAGCGGGCGATCCGGGTAGATGGTGATCCACACCTTGCCACCACGGCGGATGTGACGGGTGATCGCGATACGCGCTGACTCGATCTGACGGTTGGTGACGTACGCAGGCTCGAGCGCCTGCAGACCCCACTCACCCCAGGTGACCTCCGTACCGCCCTTGGCGGCACCTGATCGACCGGGGTGATGCTGCTTGCGGTGCTTGACGCGGCGAGGAATAAGCATGACTTAGGCCTCCGAACCAGTGGTCTCAGGAGCCGCGTCGACTACCTCGACAGCGGCGGTTTCAACAGCCTCGACCGATGCACTCTCAACAGCGGCAGTTTCTCCGCCCTCACGACGACGACCAGCCGGACGGGCGGGACGATCGGAACGACGGGCCTGACCCAACCGCTCAGCGGCCAGAGCCGCCTCACGCTCGGTACGCGACTGACTTACTTCACCCTTGTAGATCCACACCTTCACACCGATACGACCGAAGGTGGTACGGGCCTCGTAGAAGCCGTAGTCGATGTTGGCGCGCAGCGTGTGCAGCGGAACGCGGCCTTCACGGTAGAACTCCGTGCGTGACATTTCGGCACCACCCAAGCGTCCCGACACCTGGATACGAATACCCTTGGCGCCACCCTTGAGGGCTGACTGCATGGACTTGCGCATGGCGCGACGGAACGACACGCGGCTCGACAGCTGCTCAGCAACACCCTGCGCAACAAGCTGGGCGTCAACCTCAGGGTTCTTCACCTCAAGGATGTTGAGCTGTACCTGCTTGCCGGTGAGCTTTTCGAGGTCGCCGCGGATACGGTCAGCCTCGGCGCCACGACGACCGATGACGATACCCGGACGTGCGGTGTGGATATCGACACGAACACGATCGCGGGTGCGCTCGATCTCAACCTTGGAGATACCTGCTCGCTCCATGCCCTTGGTCATCAGGCGACGGATCTTGACATCTTCCTCGACATAGTCGCGGTAGCGCTGACCCGGCTTTGCTGAGTCGGCGAACCACTTGGACTTGTAGTCGGTGGTGATTCCCAGACGGAAGCCGTACGGATTGATTTTCTGGCCCACGGCCGGGTCACCCCTTCTTCCGCGACGAGCCGGACTCAACCGACTCGACGACGACGGTGATGTGACTAGTGCGCTTACGGATGCGGTACGCGCGACCCTGGGCGCGCGGACGGAATCGCTTCATCGTCGGACCCTCATCGACGTAGGCCTCACGGACCACGAGGGTGGTTGGGTCGAGATTGAAGTTGTTCGTCGCGTTGGCGATGGCGCTATCAAGCACCTTTCCCACCGGCTCGCTCGCTGCCTGCGGTGCGAAGTGCAGAATCGCCTGCGCCTCGGCTGCTGGCAATCCACGGATCAGATCGATCACGCGGCGCGCCTTCATGGGCGTGACACGCACGTAGCGTGCCTGAGCCCTGGCTTCCATCGCTGTCCCCTTGCTGGTCGAAAGTACTTACGGATGTTTGTGATGATGCAGTGAATCTCTGATCCCGTGGATCAGATCCCCACTAGCGTCGCTTGGACTTGCGGTCGTCCTTCACGTGGCCCTTGAAGGTCCGCGTTGGGGCGAACTCTCCGAGCTTGTGGCCAATCATGTTCTCGGTGACGAACACCGGGATGTGCTTGCGGCCATCGTGCACCGCGATTGTGTGTCCGAGCATGTCCGGGCTGATCATCGAACGGCGCGACCACGTCTTGATGACGTTCTTCGTGCCCTTCTCGTTCTGCTCATCGACCTTCTTCGCAAGATGCGTGTCGATGAAGGGGCCCTTCTTCAAACTGCGTGGCATATCTACAAGGCTCCCTTAGCGCTTCTTACCGGACTTGCGGCGGCGGACGATGAACTGGTCACTGGCCTTGTTGGCCTTACGGGTGCGACCCTCGGGCTTACCGTTCGGGTTGACCGGGTGGCGACCACCGGAGGTCTTACCCTCACCACCACCGTGCGGGTGGTCAACTGGGTTCATGGCCACACCACGAACGGTCGGGCGCTTGCCCTTCCAGCGCATCCGGCCGGCCTTACCCCAGTTGATGTTGCTCTGCTCGGCGTTGCCCACCTCGCCGACAGTTGCGCGGCAGCGCACGTCGACATTGCGGATCTCACCTGACGGCAGGCGGAGTTGGGCGTACGGACCATCCTTGGCAACAAGCTGGATACTGGCACCAGCCGAGCGGCCCATCTTGGCGCCACCACCCGGGCGCAACTCCACCGCGTGCACAACCGTACCGACGGGGATGTTGCGCAGCGGCAGGTTGTTGCCCGGCTTGATATCGGCCGAAGGACCGGTCTCGACAGTGTCACCCTGAGACAGCTTGTTCGGTGCCACGATGTAGCGCTTCTCGCCATCGGCGTAGTGCAGCAGGGCGATACGTGCAGTGCGGTTGGGGTCGTACTCAATATGAGCGACCTTGGCCGGTACACCGTCCTTGTCGGCACGACGGAAGTCGATGAGACGGTACGCGCGCTTGTGGCCACCACCCTGATGACGGGTGGTGATACGACCGGAGTTGTTGCGGCCGCCCTTGTTTGGCAAGGGGCGAACGAGCGACTTCTCCGGCTCCGACCGCGTGATCTCGACGAAGTCGGCAACACTCGAGCCACGACGGCCCGGAGTTGTCGGCTTGTACTTGCGGATACCCATGGGGTTTCTCTTCCTCGTCGGTTGCGTCAGGAGTGCGCCGGTCAGGAGACCGGGCCTCCGAAGATGTCAATTCGGTCGCCGTCAGCCAGGCTGACGATTGCACGCTTGGTATCGGCACGCTTGCCGAACCCAGCGCGGGTGCGCAGGCGCTTGCCCTGGCGGTTGCTGGTGTTCACGCCGATGACGCGAACCCCGAACACCTGCTCCACTGCGATCTTGATCTGCGTCTTGTTCGCATCAGGAGCAACGATGAACGTGTACTTGTTCTCGTCGAGAAGGCCGTAGCTCTTCTCCGAGATCACGGGCGCGAGCAGAATGTCGCGCGGGTCTGCGATTTTCATTCTGCCGCTTCCTCACGTGCTTGGGACTCGGTTGCAACAGCCTTGGCGCCCTTACCGGTTGCCGGGCCGGCCAGGAACGACTCGAGGGCCTCAGTGGTGAAGATGACATCGTCACTGACAAGCACGTCGTAGGTGTTGAGCTGATCTGGGGAGATCAGGTGCACCGACTGAACATTGCGCAGTGACAACCAGGACACTGCATCATCACGATCCACCACGACGAGCAGATTGCGACGCTCGCTCACGGACAGCAGTGACGCCAGTGCAGCCTTCGTTGACGGGGTGTCACCCTCGACGAAGCCAGTGACAACATGAACGCGACCATTGCGGGCACGATCGGACAGTGCGCCGCGCAGGGCAGCGGCCTTCATCTTCTTGGGGGTGCGCTGGCTGTACTCACGCGGCTCTGGGCCATGGACAGTGCCACCACCGGTGAACTGAGGTGCACGGGTTGAACCCTGACGGGCGCGGCCGGTGCCCTTCTGCTTGTACGGCTTCTTACCACCACCGCGAACCTCACCGCGGTCCTTGGACTTGTGCGTACCCTGACGGGCAGCTGCAAGCTGTGCAACGACCACCTGGTGAATCAGCGGGATGTTGACCTGAACGCCGAACACATCACCGGGAAGGTCAACCGAACCTGACACCTTGCCCGCAGGTGTGCGAATCTCAACTGAGGTGACCTCAGCAGTGTCTGCAACAGTCATGCTCAGGCCTCCTTCGCTGCCGTACGAACCAGAACGATGTAACCCTTGGGACCTGGGATGGCGCCCTTGATCAGGATCAGACCGTTCTCGGTATCGATCGAATGGATGGTCAGGTTCTGCACCGTCTTGCGGGTGGTACCCATGTGACCGGCCATGCGGACACCCTTGAACACACGGCCCGGGGTGGCACAGGCACCGATGGAACCCGGCTTGCGGTGATTGCGGTGTGCACCGTGTGAGGCGCTGACACCAGAGAAGCCGTGACGCTTCATCGTTCCCGCGAAGCCCTTGCCCTTGGTCGTGCCCACCACGTCGACCTTCTGGCCGGCTTCGAAGTGGTCAACGGCAAGTTCCTGGCCGAGGGTGTACTCGGATGCGGACGAGGTGCGCAGCTCGACGAGGTGACGACGTGGCGTCACGCCTGCCTTGGCGAAGTGACCCGATGCAGGCTTGTTGACCTTGCGTGGATCGATGGCGCCAAAGGCGATCTGCACGGAGCTGTATCCGTCTGATTCGGGGGTCTTAACCTGGGTCACGACACAAGGTCCGGCCTTGACCACAGTGACAGGGACGATCTTGTTGTTCTCGTCCCATACCTGAGTCATGCCGAGCTTTTCGCCCAGAAGTCCCGTGAAGTTGGTGCTCATGCTGGCTACTGTCCTCAGAGCTTGATCTCGATGTCGACACCAGCCGGCAGGTCGAGACGCATCAGCGAGTCAACCGTCTTGGGCGTGGGGTCGAGGATGTCGATGAGACGCTTGTGCGTCCGCATCTCGAAGTGCTCGCGGCTGTCCTTGTACTTGTGCGGCGAGCGGATAACGCAGTACACGTTCTTCTCGGTCGGCAGCGGCACTGGGCCTGCAACCTGCGCGCCAGTGCGAATCACCGTCTCGACAATCTTGCGCGCCGATGAGTCGATGACCTCATGGTCGTAGGCCTTGAGCCTGATGCGGATCTTCTGTCCCGCCATGGTGGCTGATGTCCTTCTCGTTCGTGTGCCGCTGAAACTGGTGCAGGGAGCACCGGTGGGGGTTCGTGGTCGGGCGATATTTCACGCCCGACCACGATGACCCAGGATCGTGCAGATGTCGGTTACCCGACGGCAGAGATAGCTACTTGATGATCTTGACCACGCGACCGGCACCAACGGTGCGGCCACCCTCGCGGATTGCGAAGCGAAGTCCCTCTTCCATGGCGATTGGCTGGATGAGGTCGACCTTCATCTCAGTGTTGTCGCCCGGCATGACCATCTCGGTGCCCTCGGGGAGCTTCACGATGCCGGTCACGTCCGTGGTGCGGAAGTAGAACTGTGGGCGGTAGTTGTCGAAGAACGGCGTGTGACGGCCACCCTCATCCTTGGACAGGATGTAGACGTTCGCGTCGAACTCGGTGTGCGGGGTGACTGAGCCCGGCTTGCACAGGACCTGGCCACGCTCGACATCGTCACGCTTGGTTCCACGAAGGAGCAGACCGACGTTCTCGCCAGCCTGACCCTCGTCGAGCAGCTTGCGGAACATCTCAACACCGGTGACGGTGGTCTTCGAGGTACCGGGGCGGATACCCACGATCTCGATTTCCTCGTTCACCTTGATGATGCCGCGCTCGATACGACCGGTGACGACGGTTCCACGACCGGTGATCGTGAAAACATCCTCAACTGGCATGAGGAACGGCTTGTCGGTGTCGCGCTCCGGGGTCGGAATGTAGTCATCCACGGCCTTCATGAGCTCGAGGATCGACTCGGCCCACTTGGCATCACCGTTCAGAGCCGGGAAGGCGGCTACGCGAACGACGGGGATGTCGTCACCGGGGAACTCGTAGGTCGACAGAAGCTCGCGAACCTCGAGCTCAACGAGCTCCAGGATCTCCTCATCGTCGACCATGTCGCACTTGTTGAGCGCCACGACGATCGACGGCACGCCGACCTGACGAGCGAGCAGCACGTGCTCCTTGGTCTGCGGCATCGGGCCATCGGTGGCGGCAACCACGAGGATTGCACCATCCATCTGAGCCGCGCCGGTGATCATGTTCTTGATGTAGTCAGCGTGACCAGGGCAGTCGACGTGCGCGTAGTGACGCGCCTCGGTCTGGTACTCGACGTGCGCGATGGAGATGGTGATACCGCGCTGACGCTCTTCAGGCGCCTTGTCGATCTGGTCGAACGGCGTGAACGGGTTCACGTCCGGGTACGCGTCATGCAGCACCTTGGTAATGGCCGCTGTAAGCGTCGTCTTACCGTGGTCGATGTGACCGATGGTGCCGATATTGACGTGCGGCTTAGTCCGCTCGAACTTCGCCTTCGCCACAGTGTCCTCCTGATGGACGGGATGGTTACGCCGTACGACGTAAATTCCTGGGTGTACTGGTCAGTTGTCTTGCTGGCTTACTGTCTAGCTGGTCGTACTGTCTTGCGGTTGTGCATGAGGCCGGAGCCTCGGGTGCGTTGGCTTTGAACTATTCGCCCTTGGCCTTCGCGATGATCTCGGTTGCCACGTTCGTCGGAACCTGGGCGTACGAGTCAAACTGCATGGAGTAACTTGCTCGTCCCTGCGTCTTGCTTCGCAGATCCCCGACGTAGCCGAACATCTCCGACAGTGGGACGAGAGCCTTGACAACGCGAGCGCCTGAGCGCTCCTCCATCGCCTGGATCTGGCCACGGCGGGAGTTGAGATCGCCGATCACGTCACCCATGAAGTCTTCAGGGGTGGTGACCTCGACGGACATCATCGGCTCAAGCAGAACCGGGCCGGCGCGACGAGCACCTTCCTTGAACGCCATCGAACCGGCGATCTTGAAGGCGAGCTCGGAGGAGTCGACATCGTGGTAGGCACCATCCTGGAGGGTGACCTTGACACCGACCATCGGGTATCCGGCGAGAACACCGGTCTCCATGGCCTCCTGGGCACCTGCGTCAACCGACGGGATGTACTCACGCGGGATACGACCACCCGTGACGGCATTGACGAACTCGTAGCCAGCCTCGTTCTCTGCGTCTGCAGCAAGGGGCTCGATATCGATCTGAACCTTTGCAAACTGACCAGAACCACCGGTCTGCTTCTTGTGGGTGTAGTCGATCTTGTCGACCTTCTTCGTAATCGTCTCGCGGTAGGCAACCTGCGGCTTGCCAACGTTCGCCTCAACGTTGAACTCGCGGCGCATGCGATCCACGAGCACCTCGAGGTGAAGTTCACCCATTCCGGAGATGATGGTCTGGCCGGTCTCTTCGTCTGTGCGAACCTGGAAGGTCGGATCCTCGTCAGAGAGGCGCTGAATTGCGGTACCGAGCTTCTCCTGATCGCCCTTGGTCTTGGGCTCAATTGCCACCGAGATAACCGGAGCCGGGAAGTTCATGGACTCCAGGACGACCGGGTTTCCGGCATCGCACAGCGTCTCGCCCGTGGTGGTGTCCTTCAGACCCATCACCGCAACGATGTCCCCGGCGCCCACACGATCGATCTCCTCACGCTTGTTGGCGTGCATGCGGTAGACCTTGCCGATGCGCTCCTTGCGTCCCTTGACCGAGTTGAGCACCTGAGTGCCAGACTCGAGAACACCGGAGTACACGCGGACGTAGGTGAGCTTGCCCAGGTGCGGATCGGTCATGATCTTGAAGGCCAGCGCCGACAACGGCTCTGAATCCTTCGGCATGCGCTCGATCACCGTCTCCTCATCGCCGACCTTGTGGCCCTTGATGGCATCCACGTCCAGGGGTGACGGGAGGTACGCGACGACTGCATCGAGCATGGGCTGAACACCCTTGTTCTTGAATGCAGAGCCGGTGAGGATCGGGGTGAGCTTGTCGGCCAGCGTGGCACGACGGATGGCGGCATGGAGTTCTGCCTCGGTGGGCTCAACACCCTCGAGGTACTTCTCCATCATGTCGTCATCGGCCTCAGCGATGGTCTCGAGCAGCATCGCGCGGTACTCATCAGCCTGATCCTGAAGATCGGCCGGGATGTCGACGATGTCGTAGGCCTCACCCTTCTGGGTGTCTTCTGGCCAGACCAGAGCCTTCATGCGGACGAGATCGACAACCCCGCGGAAGTCGGACTCGGCACCAATCGGAATCTGCAGCACGAGGGCGGTTGCGTTGAGGCGCTCGCGGATCATCCGCACGCACATGTAGAAATCGGCACCGGTGCGATCGAGCTTGTTGACAAAGCAGATACGCGGCACGTTGTAGCGGTCTGCCTGACGCCACACGGTCTCGGACTGGGGCTCGACACCGGCCACGCCATCGAACACTGCGACAGCTCCGTCGAGAACGCGAAGTGAACGCTCTACCTCGACGGTGAAGTCGACGTGACCAGGCGTGTCGATGATGTTGATCTGCACACCATTCCAGTGACAGGTGGTAGCAGCAGAGGTGATGGTGATACCACGCTCCTGCTCCTGCTCCATCCAGTCCATGGTGGCAGCGCCATCATGCACTTCACCAATTTTATGGTTTACCCCTGTATAAAAAAGAATACGCTCAGTTGTTGTAGTTTTACCTGCATCAATATGCGCGCTAATTCCTATATTTCTGTATCTATTAATGGGGGTTGTACGAGCCACTTTGAATTACCTTTTAATTTTTATGTTTAGAAACGGAAATGTGAAAACGCTTTATTGGCTTCTGCCATTCTATGAACTTCTTCACGTTTTTTCATTGCAGCGCCTTTATTTTCTGAAGCTTCTACAATTTCTGCCGCTAAACGCAAATCCATTGATTTTTCACCTCTTTTACGAGCTGCATCTCTTAACCATCTCATAGCTAAAGCAACACGTCTTGAAGGTCTAACTTCCACAGGGACTTGGTAGTTAGCACCGCCTACGCGACGGCTTTTTACTTCAACAACTGGTCTTAAATTCGTTAATGCGAGAGAAAATACTTCGATAGGGTCTTTACCACTTTTCGTTTTAATTTGATCAAATGCACCGTAAATTAATCTTTCAGCAACGGATTTTTTTCCGCTCGTCATTAATACATTCACAAATTTAGAAACCTCTTGGCTTCCGAATTTTGGATCCTGAAGGATGATTCTTTTGGGAACTTCTCTACGTCTTGGCATATTTTGTTTACCTTAATTTAGTATTCTAAAAACTTAAGCTTCTTTAGGGCGTTTTTCGCCATATTTAGATCGAGATTGTTTACGATCTTTAACACCAGCTGTGTCCAAACTACCTCGCACCATATGATATCGAACACCAGGTAAGTCCTTTACTCGACCGCCTCTTAATAAAACTACAGAGTGTTCCTGTAAGTTATGGCCTTCACCACCGATATAACTAATCACTTCGTAACCATTTGTCAGGCGAACTTTAGCCACTTTACGCAAAGCAGAGTTTGGTTTTTTTGGTGTTGTTGT
>CAXBQZ010000092.1:0-9191 GCA_963978055.1 uncultured bacterium | reverse complement strand
CTGTCCTGGCTCGCCTTCAACGAGCGGGTTCTGGAACTTGCTGAAGACCCCGAACTACCCCTGCTTGAGCGGGCCAAGTTCCTGGCAATCTTCGCCAGCAACCTTGATGAGTTCTTCATGGTCCGAGTCGCCGGACTCAAGCGACGAATCGCGACGGGTATTGCCGTGCAGTCACCGAGCGGATACATGCCGCGTGATCTCCTCGACGCCATCTATGCACGAACCGAGGAGCTCATGGCCAGGCATGCGTCCCTGCTGAGAGAGGACATCCAGCCTCGGCTGGAGAAGACCGGGATCCACATCCTGCGCTGGGATCAGACCACCGTCCATGAGCGTCAAGGCCTTGGGCAATTCTTCCGTGACAAGGTCTTCCCGGTGCTCACCCCACTGGCCGTAGATCCCGCCCACCCATTTCCCTACATCAGTGGCCTGTCCCTGAACCTCGCTGTCGTGGTGAGAAACCCGTCAACGGACAACGAATTGTTCGCCAGGGTCAAAGTGCCACCGATCTTGGATCGCCTGGTGCCCGTGGGCTCATCCCGGTTCGTGCCACTTGAGGATGTGATCGCTGCACACCTGAGCGAACTCTTCCCAGGGATGGAGGTGCTTCAGCATCACATCTTTCGAGTGACTCGTAACGAGGACCTCGAGGTTGAAGAGGATGATGCCGAGAATCTCCTGCTGGCCCTCGAACGCGAGTTGATGCGCCGCAGATTCGGGCCACCCGTGCGGCTTGAGGTGGAGCAGTCAATTGATCCATACGTCATGGATCTGCTTGAGCGTGAGCTCGGCATCGGCTCGAATGAGGTTATGCACGTTCCTGGCCTACTCGATCTGACTGCCCTCTGGTCGCTGGTTGGGCTACCCCGAGATGACTTGAAGGACCCTGCCTTCCTACCCCGTACCAATCGTGAGATCGCAGATGTGGAATCGGCTTCACCACCTGATGTGCTCGAGGCAATGCGCGATCATGACATCCTGCTGCATCACCCGTATGACTCGTTCAGCACGAGCGTGCAGCGGTTCCTCGAGCAGGCAGCCGCAGACCCTAAGGTGCTGGCAATCAAGCAGACCCTGTACCGAACCAGCGGTGACTCGCCGATCATCGATGCCCTCGTAGCTGCTGCTGAGGCTGGCAAGCAGGTGCTGGCCATCGTCGAGATCAAGGCGCGTTTCGACGAACAGGCCAATATCGACTGGGCGCGCAAACTAGAGCAGGCTGGCTGCCATGTGGTCTACGGCCTGGTGGGGCTCAAGACCCACTGCAAGTTATCGATGGTTGTTCGCGACGATGGCGACAAACTTCGCCGCTACGTCCACCTTGGTACCGGCAACTACCACCCCAAGACCGCCCGACTCTATGAGGATGTGGGTCTGCTGACGACCGATGACGAAGTTGGGGCTGACGTTGCTCGCCTGTTCAACGTCCTGTCTGGCTACTCGATGGAATCAGAGTTCAATCGTCTCCTGGTGGCGCCCAACAGCGTCCGTTCTGGACTCATCGAACGGGTCGATCGAGAGATCGCCCACCACCGTGAAGGACGACCGGCAGGTATTCGTATCAAGTGCAATGCGATCGTCGATGAAGAAACGCTCGATGCGCTCTATCGCGCCTCGAACGCCGGGGTGAGCGTCGACATCTGGGTGCGCGGTATCTGTGCCGTACGACCGGGAGTTCCCGGCCTGAGCGAGAACATCCGGGTGCGCAGCACCCTCGGGCGCTTCCTTGAGCACTCACGCATCTACGAATTCACCAACGGTGGTACACCGGAGATCTGGATCGGCTCTGCTGATCTCATGCACCGCAATCTGGACCGTCGCATCGAGGTGCTGGTTCGACTCACGGGATCCCGTCATGTACGTGCACTGTCCGAGCTCATGGACCTGGCCTTCGATCCAGGTACATCGAGTTGGCATCTCAATTCAGACGGCGAGTGGGCGCGCGTGCACCAAGGCCATGACGGTCAGCCACTGCGCGATATTCAAACCCTGCTCATCGCCCGACAAACACGGCGACTGGGCTCGGTCCCGTCTTGAGCGGCGCCGGATTGCATCGACATGACCGATAGGACCCGGCAGATCCAGGCCGCGGGCGCCGTTGTGATCTCGACCATTCAGGGTGTTGACCACGTCCTAGTCGTGCATCGACCTCATCGACAGGACTGGTCACTGCCCAAGGGAAAGCTTGAGCTCGGTGAGACCCATGATGTGGCTGCCGTACGTGAAGTCTTCGAGGAAACCGGTGTCCGATGTGCCCTCGGGCCGTTTCTGGGTACCCGTTCCTATGAGGTTGCTGGGGAACCCAAGACGGTCCACTACTGGCGGGCCGGCGTGGTCGAGGATGGGCAACACGAGATCGACGAAGAGGTCGATGAAGTGCGCTGGGTATCCCGGCATGACGTAGCTGAACTGTTGACCTACCCGGACGATCGCGACCTTGTCGGCCATGCTCTTTCACTGCCTGCAACTCAACCACTGATCATTCTTCGCCACGCGGAGGCGATGAAGCGAGCCGCGTGGAAAGAGTCGCATGACCCAGACTCGGGTTCGGACAGTGCACGGCCGCTGACCGATGGCGGCCGGCAACAGGCTGGGGAGCTGGTGCACATTCTTGCCAGCTATCGACCAACGACTCTCATTTCATCCGATGCCCGACGATGCATCTCAACCATCACCCCCTATGCAGAGTCGGTGGGCCTCACCGTTGAGACCAGACATGCCCTCAGCGAGGAGGGATTCCAGAGCGATCCGGACCAGACTGCACGAAGCGTCAACGAGCTGCTAGCCATCCGAGGGTCAGCTGTGTGGTGTACCCATCGGCCAGTACTGCCCGCTGTCACTCGAGCACTTACCCGCGGACTGAAGATTCTGGAAACTGCCGACGCCGATGACTTGGACCCTCGGCTTAAGCCGTCCGCCGCGCTGATCCTGCATCTTGACGATCATGGACAACTCGTACAAATCGACCGTCGAGATGAAGTCGGGTACCCCGAAATTCTTTAGTTCTCTATCTGTTCACCTTTTGTTCATATTAGGGCTGCATTTCGTCCGCTCGGATCTCCGTAAGTTGGCGGTGTCACACACACGACATTGCTGGAGGAAACAAGTGTTCTCACGAACGGTTCGAGTGGTTGCGATCGCCCTGATGGGTGGTCTTGCCCTGGCCGCATGCGGTTCTGACAACGGTGGCGGCGGGGGCACCATCGCTGGACAGCCATGCCAGAGCGGCTCAATCAAAGCCTCAGGATCGAGTGCGCAGAAGAATGCCATGACCGCTTGGGTCAACGCCTACCAGACGGCATGCACCGGCGCCACGATCGACTATCAGGCAACCGGGTCCGGCGCCGGCGTTCAGGACTTCATTAACAAGCAGACGGCTTTCGCCGGTTCTGACTCACCGCTCAAGGACGCTGACCGTGCTAAGGCGGATGCCATGTGCGCCGCCGGGCCTGCAATCGACATACCTATGGTTGGCGGAGCCATCGTGCTTGCCTACAACGTCGCTGGAGTCGACAAGCTGACGCTGCCAGCGGACGTCATCGCCGGGATCTTCGCCAGCAAGATCACGATGTGGAACGACCCGGCCATAGCAGCGGCAAACCCGGGCGTAAACCTGCCGGCCGCGACCATCGCTGCCTTCCACCGAAGTGACTCCTCGGGAACGACGGATAACTTCACCAAGTACCTCAGCGCAGCAGCACCCACCGCCTGGACGTATGGAAGCGGCAAGGAGTGGGCTGCTCCCGGTGGGCAGGGAGCGAAGGGCTCTGATGGTATGGCCAATGCGGTGAAGCAGACGGCCAACTCCGTCGCCTACATGGAACTGTCTTTCGCACAGAACGCCACGTTGTCAGTCGCATCCGTTGACAATGGTGGAGGAGCTGTGGCCCCCTCATCGGAGACAGCCGCGGCGACCATCGCAGCTGCAACGATCAAGGGAACCGGTAACGACTTGTCGCTCTCCATCGACTACACGACAAAGACGAGCTACCCGATCGTCTTGGTGACCTACGAGATCACCTGTGAGAAGGGTGGAGACCCAGCCAATGTCCCGCTGACCAAGGGCCTGCTCACCTACACGTCAAGTGACGAGGGCCAGGGCAAGCTGGCTGCCATTGGCTACGTACCGATCACCGGTGACCTGCTGACAAAGGTCCGGACTTCTGTGTCAGCCATCTCATCCTGAGGTAGGTTCTGGGGGTGGTGAATACGATTTCACCACCCCCAGAACTCCGTGGTACATCAACAACACATCAGGCGGTCGTCACCGATGAGCAGCACGCTCGAGTCTCCGGATTCCGGAGTGGTCGAGGCCGTCAGTATCCATGGACGCGCAGTACGCCGCGGTGATCGACTCTTCCGCGGAATCTCTTTGGCTGCGGGCGTTGCCATTCTGGGCATCATCATCGCCATCGGCATTTTCCTGATCTGGCGCGCAATTCCCTCGCTGCAGGCCAACACCGCCAACTTCTTCACCACCTCGGCGTGGTTCCCTGACCAAACCCCATCCGTCTTCGGAATCGCAGCACTCACATTCGGGACGCTGTTCACAGCTGCTATCGCGATGGTGCTGGGAGTTCCGGTCGGCATAGGTATTGCTCTGTTCATCGCCCAGTATGCAGATCGCCGTCTGGCATCGACCCTGGGCTTCATTACAGATCTGCTCGCCGCGGTTCCCTCGATCATCTTCGGGATGTGGGGTCTTAGTTTCCTGACACCACACATGGAGGGTGTTGGACGCTGGCTCAATGATTACCTCGGTTTCATCCCAATCTTCCGCAACGACCTCAACCAGTACTCCAAGTCAATCTTCATTGCTGGCGTTGTCCTGGCCATCATGGTCCTTCCGACCATCTCCGCCTTAACTCGAGAAGTACTTCTACAAGTACCCAGGTCATCGATCGAGGCCTCTCTCGCCCTCGGTGCG
Organism: uncultured bacterium; assembly: GCA_963978055.1. Lineage (GTDB taxonomy): Bacteria > Actinomycetota > Actinomycetes > S36-B12 > CAIYMF01 > Longivirga. The sequence goes on along the minus strand of CAXBQZ010000092.1, from coordinate 4,264 downwards.
ACCCGCTGGGAGATGGTGCGCCAAGCAATGTTTCCCTTCGCTCGGCCGGGGATGATCTCAGCCGCCATGCTGGGCTTGGGACGCGCGCTCGGCGAGACAATTGCAGTTGCCCTGATCCTTTCTGCCTCCAACACAATCAACTGGCACATCACCGAGCCAGGGGGAAACACATTCGCTGCCAACATCGCGCTGAAGTGGAATGAGGCCGGGCCGATTGGATTGTCTGCCCTCGTCGCAAGTGGGCTCGTCCTCTTTGCGATCACGCTGATCGTCAATATGACGGCTCGCGGAATCATCGCCAGACATGCGGAGTTCAGCGAGGGGGCCTCATGAGCGTCAATCCCACCGGCTCCGTGACCAATCCCGAGTCGACACTCCATGATCTGCTGGCCGGACGCAGGCTACCCAGCTGGTCACCGTGGGTATCGATTGTGGCCGCCCTCCTCGGTGCCGGGGTACTCGCAGTTGCAGGACTCGTTGACGGAGTAGTCGGGGTCGCACTGGTAGCCGCGGCCATCTTCACGGTTATCCAGACGGTCTGGAGCTGGAGGGTTGAAGGTCGACGCCATGCGGTAGACCGCCTTGCAACTACGGGGGTCTACGCCACCTTCATCCTTGCCGCCACTCCCTTGATCGCTGTGCTGGCAACCGTCTTTTTCAAGGGCATCAAAGTCATCAACGCCACGTTTCTGACTCATTCGATGCGCAACGTGGATCCGCAGGGGCCAGGCGGTGGACTCCAGCACGCGATCGTCGGCACCTTTCAGCAGGTGGGCCTTGCCGCACTGATCGGCGTGCCGCTGGGAATCCTCGCAGCCATCTATCTTGTCGAGTACTCCGCTGACACCCGCTCAACGCGGTTGGCCAAGTCCATCGGATTTGTCGTCGATGTCATGACTGGGGTGCCATCGGTCATCGTGGGCTTGTTCGTCTACACGGCCTTCATCTTGACCCTCGGACTGCCACGGTCCGGCTTCGCGGCGTCAATCGCGCTTGCCATCTTGATGCTTCCTGTTGTTGTGCGATCCACGGAGGAGATGCTCAGGATCGTCCCGCGCGAACTGCGTGAAGCGGCGCTGGCCCTGGGAATCCCTCGTTGGCGGACGATCACGAAGATTGTGCTGCCGACCGCATTGGCTGGAATCGTCACGGGTGTCATGCTGGCCATCGCGCGCATCGCCGGCGAGACCGCACCGCTACTGTTGACCACTTTCCTTACTCAGTCGTTCAACTACAACGCATTCAAGGGGCCTCAGGCAGCGCTGCCCACGTTCATCTGGGATCAGTTCACCAGCGGCACCACGGCATCGAACGACCGGGCCTGGGGTGGCGCTCTGGTCCTCATTACCATCGTCATGCTCTTCTACGCCGGCGCACGACTGATCGCACGCTTCACCGGCGTCAAGAAGTCCTAACCAGAGAACCCGGGGTTCACAACATGGCAAAGCGGATCGACATCGCAAATCTTGACGCCTACTACGGTGCCTTCAAAGCCGTTAGTGACGTGTCGCTGTCGATCGAACCCCGGGCAGTCACGGCCTTCATCGGTCCATCCGGCTGTGGCAAGTCAACAGTCCTGCGCACCATCAACCGCATGCACGAGGTAATTCCCAAGGCGTACGTGACCGGCAAGATCCTGCTCGACGGTGAAGATATCTACGGTTCAGATATCGACCCGGTAAACGTACGCCGCACCATCGGGATGGTCTTCCAGCGTCCAAATCCGTTTCCCACCATGAGCATCGCCCAGAACGTCGCCGCCGGGCTCACCCTTGATGGAGTCAAGCGATCAAAGTCTGAACTGGACGGCATCGTGGAGCGGGCACTCAGGCATGCGAATCTATGGGACGAGGTCAAGGACCGACTTGAGCGTCCGGGAGGTGGGCTGTCAGGTGGACAACAGCAGCGGCTGTGTATCGCTCGGGCCATCGCGGTGGAGCCTCAGATCCTGCTGATGGATGAGCCATGCTCCGCCCTAGACCCCATTTCCACACTGGCGATTGAGGATCTGATCGACCAACTGAAGACTGACTACACGATCGTGATCGTCACCCACAACATGCAGCAGGCCGCGAGGGTCTCGGACACCACCGCGTTCTTCAATCTGACGGGCGTTGGTCAGCCGGGTCAACTGGTCGAGGCAGCGTCGACAGATCAGATCTTCTCCAACCCGAAGGAGAAGGCAACTGAGGATTACATCTCCGGTCGCTTCGGCTAGGTCTGGGAACGGCTACGCGAGTTCGACCTTCTGTCCCTTGCCCACCACGATGATCCCACCGGGGCTCATGGTGTAGCGCTCACGATCGGTTTCAGGGTTAACACCGATCTGAGCTCCATCAGGCACAACGACGTTCTTGTCGAGAATTGCCCGTCGCACCACCGCACCGCGCCCGATGCGAACCCCAGGCATGATGACTGAGCCCTCGACGTAGGCACCCTCTCGAATAGTGACATCGTATGAGAGGACTGAGTTGCGAACGTGGGCCCCCGAGACGATCGATCCGGCACCGACCATGGACTCATGTGAGTTGCCACCCTCGACGAACTTGGCCGGGGGAAGTGGGGGCAGATGAGACAGGATCGGCCACTGCCGGTTGTAGAGATTGAACACCGGATGCACGGAAACCAGATCCATGTGCGCGTCGTGGTATGCGTCGAGGGTTCCTACGTCCCGCCAGTAGCCCTTATCGCGTTCGGTTGATCCGGGCACCACATTCTGATCGAAGTCGTATACCTGAGCCATCCCCTGCTCAGTGAGCATCGGGATGATGTTGGTACCCATGTCGTGTAGGGAGGATTCATCTGCAGCATCGATACGCAGGGCCTCAACCAGGACATCGGTGGTGAAGACGTAGTTACCCATCGATGCATAGCAGTGGTCGGGGTCGCCTGGAATGGCGGGAGGTTCTGAAGGCTTCTCGACGAACCGATCGATTGTTCTGCCATCTGAGGTCTCGATGACACCGAACTGGCTTCCCTGATCACGCGGCACCCGAATACCGGCCACGGTAACGCCCGCTCCAGACTCAATGTGCTGACGCACCATCTGCTCGGGGTCCATGCGGTAGACGTGATCGGCACCAAAGACCACGACGTAGGTCGGGCTCTCGTCGTATACAAGGTTCAGGCTCTGGAAGATCGCATCAGCTGAACCGGTGTACCAACGTGGTCCGAGGCGCTGCTGTGCCGGCACCGGAGTGATGTAGTTGCCCAGAAGGGTGGACATGCGCCACGTTGTGGTGATGTGGCGGTCGAGTGAGTGTGACTTGTACTGCGTGAGTACACAGATGCGCAAATACCCGGCGTTCACCAGATTCGAGAGCACGAAATCAATGAGGCGATAGGCGCCTCCGAAGGGCACCGCGGGCTTCGCGCGATCGGCCGTGAGCGGCATGAGTCGCTTGCCCTCACCACCTGCGAGCACAATTCCCAGAACGTCGCGGTTCGCCACCCTTAAAGACTATCCGTTCCGTCTAGTCTTACGTCTGTGCTGCGCGTAGGAATATTGACCCGGGAGTGGCCACCAGATGTCTATGGTGGCGCTGGGGTACATGTCGAGGAGCTAGTCCGCGAGCTGCGTCCTCGTGCTGACGTGCATGTTCACGCATTCGGGCCAACCAGAACCGGTGCCCAGGGTCACAGTGTTCCCAGTGAATTTTCCGACGCGAACGGAGCGCTGCAGACTCTGGCCGTGGATCTGGACATGGTTCGATCTCTGGACCATCTCGACGTTGTTCACTCACATACGTGGTACACCAATTTCGCCGGCCATGTGGCGGGTGAGATATTCGGCATCCCGCACGTCATCACCGCCCACTCCCTCGAACCGAGACGACCGTGGAAGGCCGAGCAGCTTGGCGGCGGGTACCGCACCTCGTCGTGGATCGAATCAAGTACCTACCGCGAGGCCAGCGCGATCATCGCCGTTTCTGATGGCATGCGGCGGGATGTCCTAGAGGTGTACCCCTTCCTAGATCCGCAGCGGGTACACGTCGTGCGCAACGGCATCGATACCGTGGCATGGCATCCCGATCACGGGTCCGAACAGCTCCAGGCGTACGGAGTGAGTACGGATCGCCCGTACGTCGTGTTCGTTGGTCGGATCACCCGGCAGAAGGGAATCCCACACCTGCTGGCTGCGGTGAAGCAGATGGATCCCTCCGTGCAGTTTGTCTTCTGCGCCTCGGCTCCGGATACCCCGGAGATCGGCCGCGAAACCGCCGCGGCGGTTGCCGAACTCAGCACCACTCACGACGTCGTATGG
>CAXBQZ010000091.1:0-9215 GCA_963978055.1 uncultured bacterium | reverse complement strand
GCCGTGGAAGCCGTCGAGGCCGTGGAAGCCGTCGAGGCCGTGGAAGCCGTCGAGGCCGTGGAAGCCGTCGAGGCCGTGGAAGCCGTCGAGGCCGTCGAAGCCTCGACGCCAGTTCCTGGCGCGCGTCCGACGCCGGCCATGATGGCGGCATCTGTGCGACCCGCCGCACCTGTGGGTGCCCCAACCGCGCCAGAGATCGCCTCGGACTCCATTCGCTTCGGCCGCATCGATGATGAGGGCAATGTCTATCTACTTGCCGGAGGTGAGGAGACCATCGTTGGCCAGTGGGCTGCCGGTACTCCTGCCGAGGGTCTTGCCTTCTTCGCACGCAAGTACGACGACCTCGCCGCCGAATTAGATCTGGCAATTCAGCGCCTTGCCGAGGGCAAGGCGTCACCTGAATCGCCCACAGCAGCCATCGCTCGCGTCGAGGAAGCCCTGGCCGCACCAGCGATGATCGGTGACATCGAGGCTCTTCGTGGGAAGATCACGCGCCTCAATGAGTTGATGGACGAGCGCCGCGCGGTGATCGCACAGGAGCGCGCGGAGGCTCGCGCCGCCGCTCTCGCAGCTCGTGAGGCGATCGTGAATGAATCAGAGGCTCTTGCCACATCAACGCAGTGGAAGTCCACTGGTGATCGCTTCAAAGCACTGCTTGAAGACTGGAAGGTTGCTCCGCGCGCAGATCGCGCAAGTGAGCAAGCGTTGTGGAAGCGGTTCAGCCAAGCACGATCGCAGTTCGACAAGGCGCGCCGCCAGCACTTTGCCAAACTCGATGCTGAGCGTGACGAAGCGACTCGCGTCAAGAAGGAGCTCATCGCTCGGGCGCAGGAACTCGCTTCCTCCACTGACTGGGGTCCGACCGCTGGTGAGTACCGGTCCCTCATGGAGAAGTGGAAGGCGGCGCCTCGGGCCGGGAAGTCTGAAGAGGATTCCCTCTGGGCCGCATTCAAGGGCGCACAGGACACCTTCTTTGCTGCCCGCAGCGAAGCTCTCACAGTGCGCGATGCTGGCCTGAACGAGAACCTCACCGCGAAGTTGGAGCTTCTGGCAGAAGCTGAGGCGATTGACCCATCCGACCTGAAGGCTGCCAAGAGAGCGCTTCGAGGAATTCAGGAACGCTGGGAGAAGATCGGACATGTCCCGCGGAACGACAAGGATCGGATCGAGGGGCGTCTGCGCAAGGTGGAGGAGTCACTCCGTCACGGTGAGCAGGAGCAATGGCGCAAGACCAATCCGGAGGCTCGAGCACGTGCGGAGGCCACAGTTGCCCAGTTCCAGTCCTCACTAGACAAGCTCGAGGCTGATCTGGCCAAGGCACAGTCTGCGGGCGATGCACGCAAGGTGTCAGAGTGTGAGCAGCGCATTGTCACAACACGTGCACTACTCGATGCCGCTCAGCGGGCTGCGACAGAGTTCTCCGTCTGAGCGTCGGACCGTCTACGTGGTCGATCCACGACTCGGGGTGACAGGTCTTTAGACGCGATAAACGTCGTATACCCCTTCGACGGTGCGTACCGACTTGAGAACCTGCTCGAGATGGGTCGCGTCGGCCATCTCGAAGGTGAATCGTGACAGGGCGATTCGATCGCGGGTCGTGCTCACGGCCGCGGAGAGAATGTTGACGTGCTGGTCCGAAAGCGCGCGGGTGACATCTGAGAGCAGCCGAGAGCGATCCAGGGCCTCAACTTGGATATTCACCAGGAACACGCTGCTGGCTGTGGGAGCCCAGGTGACGGGAACTATGCGATCCGGTTCGGTCTGCAGTTGAGCGGTGTTGATGCAGTCCAGACGGTGAACTGAGACACCACTACCGCGGGTGACATAGCCGAGCACCTTGTCGCCGGGTACAGGAGTGCAGCATCGCGCCAACTTCACCCACACATCGTTGTCGCCGTCGACCACGATGCCGGGATCACCTGCAGGTCGCGCCTTTGCCGAGGTTTGGCGAGGTGTGAAAGCCTCAGCAATGTCCTCGGTGGCCCCGTCAGTCCCACCATGAGCAACCAGAAGCCGCTGCACAATACTCGCGGCCGAGATACGTCCCTCACCCACAGCAGCGAAGAGCGCACTTGCGTCGGCGATGTGCAGATCTGCGAGCAGTATCTGCATCGTGGTGGGAGACATCAACCGGTTCATCGGCAGGCTCGCCTTACGCATTGCCTTGGTCAGCGAGTCCTTACCCGAGTCGATGGCCTCCTCGCGTCGCTCCTTAGAGAACCAGGCCTTGATCTTCGATCTCGCACGCGGGCTCTTGGCAAACTGCAGCCAATCACGTGAGGGACCGGCGTTCTCGGACTTCGATGTGAAAACCTCGATCACATCACCTGATGACAGCGATGACTCCAAGGGCACCAATTTGCCGTTGACACGCGCTCCAACACACCGATGTCCAACCTCGGTGTGAACGGCATAGGCAAAGTCAATGGAGGTAGCACCTTCAGGCAGTGCCACCACATCGCCCTTCGGAGTGAAGACAAAAACCTCATTTGAGCCAAGGTCATAGCGAAGTGCATCGAGGAAGTCGTCCGGGTCCTCGGTCTCCCGTTGCCATTCGAGTAGTTGACGCAGCCAACCCATATCGTCAGGACCAGATTTACCGCCGACGCTCCCCTGCTTATAGCGCCAGTGCGCCGCAACTCCATACTCGGCCGCTCGATGCATCTCGGTGGTGCGAATCTGAAGCTCGACGGGCTTCCCACCCGGCCCGATCACGGTGGTGTGCAGCGATTGATACATGTTGAACTTCGGCATCGCGATGAAGTCCTTGAACCGACCCGGTACCGGATTCCAGTGTGAGTGGATCACGCCTAGTACGGCGTAGCAGTCCCGCACGGACTCCACGAGGATACGAATTCCGACCAGATCGTAGATATCGGCGAAGTCACGTCCCCGCACAATCATCTTCTGATAGACGGAGTAATAGTGTTTCGGTCGACCAGTCACCGTCGCCTTGATCTTGGCATTGGCCAGGTCCAATTCCACGGCCGCCAGGATCTGGTCCAGATAAAGATCTCGCTCTGGCGCTCGCTGCCCAACGAGACGAACGATCTCGTCATACATTTTTGGGTACAGTGCAGCAAATGAAAGATCCTCAAGCTCCCATTTGAGCGTGTTCATTCCAAGTCGATGTGCAAGCGGTGCATAGATCTCAAGAGTCTCCCGCGCCTTCTTTTCCTGCTTGTCGGCAGGCATCCAATGCAGGGTCCGCATGTTGTGGAGGCGATCGGCAAGTTTGATGACAAGAACGCGGATATCGCGGGCCATCGCAACAACCATTTTACGTACGGTCTCGGCGGCTGTTGCCTCACCGTACTTCACCTTGTCCAGTTTGGTGACGCCATCCACAAGCGCAGCAACCTCGTCACCGAAATCCTCACGAAGAGCATCCAGTGAGTACTCGGTGTCCTCCACTGTGTCGTGCAGGAGAGCGGCGATCAGCGTCGGCGGAGTCATCCCAAGTTCGGCGAGGATTGTGGCGACCGCCACTGGATGGGTGATGTAGGGCTCCCCCGAACGCCGCTTCTGGTTCCTGTGCAGATAGGCAGCCCGTTCGTACGCCCGCTCTAGCGGCTTGAGATCGGACTTGGGGTGAAACTGTCTGACCACCTTGAACAGCGGCTCGAGCTCCGGATGCGAAATGGTCTTGTTGGCCCCACGTCGAGGTGAGATTCGCGGAAGAAGTGAACGGCGACTGGTGGCTTCAACTGCCGGGGAGTAGGTGTTCGGGACGTTGTTGGAGACGGGCACTGGTATGCCCGGTGCAGCAACAATATCCTCTGCCACGACGCTCCCTCTTCATCGAGATACTCGACAGTCTACGTCGTCTCGTGCACGTAGCCAGTACCGGGCGCAGATGTGATCAGATCTGATGGATGGTCCAGACGCTCAATGGGGAAAGTCGATCACGTCCACCCAACTCGTTGATCTCAAGTAACGACATCAACCCCAGAACGTCGGCCTCGACCCCGCCCATCAGTGCGACAGCAGCCGCTGCGGTTCCACCTGTCGCCAGCACATCATCCACGAGCACCACGCGTGACCCCGGCGGCACAATCCCGGTCTGCACCTCCAGCGTGGCGGTGCCGTATTCAAGATCGTACGTCTGCGAGATAACGTCACCTGGAAGTTTGCCGGCTTTGCGAACGGGGATAAACCCCACGCCCATATCCAGAGCAAGGGCCGAGCCAAGGATGAACCCGCGAGCCTCGATCCCGGCAATGGCATCAATTTCATCGACACCCGCCTGCTCAAGATAAGACCGCATTCCCTGAACGCATGCGTAAAGCCCCTCGGCATCAGCCAGAAGCGGCATGATGTCCCGGAACTGAACACCGGGGGTGGGCCAGTCCGAGATCGTCCGCAACCGTAGTTGCAGCAATTCCTCGAGGCCCACGACTAACTCTTCTTGCGTTGGCTGCGCGTGGTGTTCTTCTTCGGCTGCTGACGTGGACCTGTCTGTGTCACAGATGATCCGGTCAACGCTGCCAACGTGGCGTCAGAACCGACAGCGGTGAGATCATCCGCATCTGAGCCTGCGTCGACGGCCTTCTTGGCGGAGCCCTTGACCTTCTCACCAGCGTTGCGACGCGCTTCGACCCGCGCAGCCAAGGCCTTCATCTCCGGACGCCGCTCTTGAAGCTGACAGGCCACCGGAGTCGCGATGAAGATCGACGAGTACGTACCAGCGAGCGTTCCGACAAACAGCGCAAGAGCGAGATCCTTGAGCGTGCCAGCTCCGAGGAAACCGACACCGATCACCAGAATTGCCGCTACGGGAAGCAGGGCGACCACCGAGGTGTTGATCGAGCGCACCAGGGTCTGGTTCAAAGCCAGGTTGGCGGCCTCACTGTAGGTCATCCGGTTACCTGACGTAATACCTCTGGTGTTCTCCCGAACCTTGTCGAATACGACGACGGTGTCGTAGAGCGAGAACCCCAGGATGGTGAGAACGCCAATCACCGTGGCGGGAGTAACCTCAAAGCCAGTAAGGGCGTAGATGCCGATCGTGATCAGCAGGTCGTGAACAAGTGCCACAAGAGCCGCCACCGCCAGGCGCCACTCAAAGTACAGCGATAAGAAGATCACCACGAGAACGAGGAACACCCCCAGGCCCTGGAGTGCGTGTTTGGTGATTTCAGCCCCCCATGTGGGACCAATCAGCGTGACCCCGATGTCGCCCTGATTGACACCAAGATCCTTGCTCAATTGCGCGGTAACCTTCTCCGACTCAGCCGGGGTCAGCGCTGGACTCTGAATTCGAATCTTGTTCTGGCCTACCTGAGTCACGATCGGGTCTTGTATCCCTGCAGCCTTGGCTGAGTCACGAGCCTGTTGAACCGTGGCTGTTGACGAGGGAATGGTGAACTCAGATCCACCCTTGAACTCGATTCCCAGGTTCAAGCCGCGGCCGAACAAACCGATCAGCGCCAGAACCAAGAAAATTCCAGAGATCGCGTACCAGCGCCGGCGCTTGCCGACGAAATCGTAGGAGACCTCGCCGCTGTACAGACGATGCGCAAGACTTCCGAGTGACATCAGGACTCCTTCGCGGCACTGGCCGCAGCAACGGACGGACGTCCGACAGGGATAACTTCAGGCTTGACGCCCAGACGATCTGGTGAGAGCCCGGTCCACGGCTTACCCGAAGTGAACCACTGAGTTCTCATCAGCAGTGATACCAGCGGTCGGGTGAACAGGAATGCAACGAAAATATCGACGAACGTGGTCAGCCCGAGAGTGAACGCGAAACCTCGGACAGAACCGACAGACATGAAATACAGCACCACGGCTGCAAGGAGTGACACAAAGTCAGCCGCCAGAATCGTCTTGCGTGCGCGAATCCAGCCGGCATCACCTGCCGCACGGAGGCTTCTTCCCTCTCGAATCTCATCTCGGATGCGCTCGAAGTAGACGATGAAGGAATCCGCCGTGATACCGATTGCCACGATCGCACCCGCCACACCGGCTAGCGACAGTGTGAACCCCAGTTGACGGCCCAGGATCACAAACAGTGCATACGTGATCGCCGCCGCCACCAGAAGTGAGGCCACCGCCACCAGACCAAGTGCGCGGTAGTACACAAGGAGGTAGACCACGACCAGAAGCAGGCCCAGCAGACCTGCCATGATTCCCGCACTCAACTGGTCCTGGCCAAGTGTCGGTGAAATCTGCTCAACTGACGACGGAACAAGGGTGACGGGCAGCGAACCATACTTGAGGACATTGGCCAGAGCCTTCGCCTGATCAGGACTGAAGTTTCCGGTGATAACGGCATTACCGCCGAGAATCGGCTCGTTGACTCGTGGCGCCGACTGCACCAGACCGTCCAGGGTGATCGCAAACTGGTTCTGCGGCGGCTGCTGCTTGGAGAGTTTCGTGGTGCTCTCGGCGAACTGCTGTGAACCGGTGGATGTGAAGGTCAGATTGACCTCCCAGCCCGCACCCCCTTGAGCGATGCCGGCCTGAGCGTTGGCGATCTCGGTTCCCTGAACCGAGGCAGGCTCGAGCAGGTACTTGTACTGCCCATCTGTTGAACAGGTGACCAGGTACTTGAGGGGATCCGCCGCACCACCCTTGGTGGCGCCGGTCTTCGAGCAGTCCAGGGTCTTGAAGGCCAGCTGGAGTGCCGCGTCATTCTTCGCCGACTGAATTGGCGGAAGGCCATTGTTTGAGGAAACTGCCCCAACCGTGGCCACCGTGCTGGTAACGGAGGACGAACTTGGGGTTGGGGTGGGTGAGGCACTGTCAGCGGCCGGACGCAGGCCGCCGGTGACGGCTGCCCCATTGCTGGAGGCGGAGGCACTCGCGGTGGCAGAGGGGACAATCGAGGCAGACGCCGAGGCGGTAGGAGCCGGGCTTGCAGAACCCGTCGGCGACGGCGTCGGGGTTGGTGTGGGTTGTGGGCTGCCGAAGTCCTCCAGCAGTACCGGACGGAAATCCAACTTTGCAGTCGTGGACAGGGAGTCCAGAATCGCCTTGTTGGTGGTTCCAGGGATCGACACGATGATTGTGGCGTTGTCACCACTGCCCTGAGTGGTGACCTCGGACTCAGCAACACCAAAGCCGTCGACTCGCTGACGGATGATCTCCACGGACTGCTTGAGCTGATCATCTGTGACAGGCACACCATTGGTGGACACCGGTGACAGGATCACCTGGGTACCCCCTCGCAGGTCCAACCCCAGACGCGGTGTGTGCGAAAGCCCTGGCCAGAATGCCCAGGCCAGCAGACTCGCCAGGATCAGCCCAAGAATCGTCAATGTGCGGCCCGGCTTCGTGGCCGTCTTTGTCGGTGCTGCCACCGTGCAATCTCCCGGTCGGTCCGTGCAGGTAAACCTGTCGGTTCCAGTCATGCCCGCCGAAGCGAGACTCCCCTGACGACCGATCGGTCGTCCCTACGTCACTGGACGAACGCCACACGGACGAAAGTTCCGCCCCCGCAGTGTCCAGCCCCCTAGTGAAGTATGGCCGACGCATGGGCGCAAAGAGTCACCGGGCTAGGCCGTTCGGGGTGCGTGTCGTCACACTCAGCGACAGGGATCCACTCTGGCCGAGGCCCCTGTTTCTGTCATCGTCGTGTGTAGGAGCGAGGCCTAACTCTCGGGCAGGTTGTCATGTGATCCATCCGGAGCAGGTGAGATCCCTGACTGACCGCTCTCATCCGCCGGTGTGGTACCAGCCGTGGTCGGATCGTCAACCACCTTGGCGACGGCAGCCGCCATGTAGCGAACGTTGACACCCGGTGCCAGTTCGAGCGTGACGTGGTCTCCATCGACGGATATCACCTTGGCGAACATACCCGCTGTTGTCATGATCTGCTGCCCGGGCGCCAGTCGTGACATGAGCGACCTCATCTCGCGCTGACGGTTTCGCTGGGGCCGGATGAGCAGGAAGTAGAACGCGCCGATAAGCACGAGGAACGGGAGAAACTGGCCGATATTCACGTCATTACCCTGTCATTGGAGGTAGGAAGAGTTTCACCGAGTCTACGCGCGAAGGTCTGCGAACGGCTGGTTCCTAGGACGAATCTTCTATCCCATCATCGATCGCCAGCTGACCGAGGGCGCCGGCTGGTGGTGTGCGCCCAAGATGCTGCCAGGCGAGTGCAGTGGCTACTCGTCCCCGCGGCGTTCTGGCCAAGAACCCGCGACGTACGAGGAAGGGCTCACAGACCGTTTCCACCGTTTCCGACTCCTCGCCGACCGACACGGCTAGCGTAGAGAGCCCAACCGGTCCACCACCAAAACGGGACAGCAGAGCGTCGAGGACGGCTCGATCAAGTCGGTCAAGGCCAATCTCATCTACCTCGTAGAGGGTCAGCGCCGCCTGAGCCATGCCAAGATCCACACGCCCATTTCCCTTGACTTGGGCATAGTCGCGCACGCGGCGAAGAAGTCGGTTGGCCACCCGAGGGGTTCCCCGACTTCGCCGGGCAATCTCAGCGGCAGAATCTGACGAGATATGTACCTCAAGCAGGTTCGCACTGCGCTCGATGATGGCCTGGATATCGTCGACCTCGTAGAAATCCATGTGGGCCGTGAATCCGAAGCGATCACGCAGTGGTCCCGGTAGCAGTCCAGCGCGGGTTGTAGCCCCGACCAAAGTGAACGGTGGCAGTTCGAGCGGAATGGCTGTTGCTCCCGGGCCCTTGCCGACGATGATGTCGACGCGGAAGTCCTCCATCGCCAGGTACAGCATCTCCTCCGCAGCCCTGGACATTCGATGAATCTCGTCTAGGAAGAGGACCTCCCCCGGCACCAGACTCGATAGAACTGCTGCCAGATCGCCCGCGTGCTGTAAGGCCGGCCCACTTGTCACCCGCAGGGGTACTCCAAGTTCAGCCGCGATGATCATCGATAACGTTGTCTTGCCAAGACCAGGTGGTCCGGCCAACAGTACGTGATCCGCAGCCCGGCCTCGGTTGGCCGCTGCTTCCAGGACTAGACCCAACTGATCTTTTACCCGCTGTTGACCAATGAAGGCATCGAGGCTGCGCGGTCGAAGGGCACCTTCAACGGCCGTGTCCTCACCATTGGCATGTGTATCGACAATACGAGGACCGGCACCTTCATCTGACCAGGATTCGATCGTCATCCGCGATCCAATCTCTGCAGGGCCAGACGCAGGGCGCTACCCACGTCGAGTTCATCGGTGGTGTCACTTGCCACCGATGCGATAGCCGCCTCGGCATCCTTGGGGCTCCAGCCCAAACC
>CAXBQZ010000090.1:0-9406 GCA_963978055.1 uncultured bacterium | reverse complement strand
GGCCGCGATCACGTACACCGGCAGTCCACTCACGCCCTGCACGTCCACCGTCACCGGACCCGGACTCACCGCCACAACCGCCGCCATCATCTACACCAACAACACTGACGCGGGTACCGCCACCGCCACCGCACAGTGGGCTGGTGACAGTAACCACAACCCATCCACTGCACCAGATGTCACGTTCACGATCACCCCAGCTCCCGTCACCATCACCGCGAGCACACCCACAACCCAGGCATACGGCACACCGATCCCCGAGATCACGTACACCACCGATCCCGTTCTCACCGCCACGGACTGGTTGACCGCACCCACCTGTGCTGTCTACGCAACCTCAGACACCACATTCAGCACCCCACTGACCGGGATCGTCGACGCAGGCACCTACATCACACATTGCTCAGGTGGGGTCTCCGCGAACTACACACCCCGCTACGTCAATGGAACTCTGACGGTCCCAGCACCTACCCGCCCGAACGTTGTCTGGAGTTCCGCGACGACGGTGGCTGCGCGCTCGTCCATCTCCGTGCTGACGACTCTGGGCTCACCGGTGGCGACCATGAGCAGCAGCACCCCCAATGCCTGCCTGGTCAAGGACACAGTCGTGTACTTCCTTGTTGACGGCGGCTGCAGTATCACCATAAGCCAGGGGGGCATCACCTACCGAGTGCTTACCGCTACGGTCTCCCGGACAAGCCGCATCGTGGCCCCAGCCAGGGCGCAGCAGCTGAGAACGATCAACTTCGGTGGCACTCGCACCACCTTGACCACGGTGAACAAGGTTCAATTGCAGGCAATCCTGCCAGCGCTGCGGGCAGCCAGGATCGTCATCGTTTATGGGTTCTCGTCGGGGAATGCCACCGACGCGGCCCTTCGCAGTAACGACCGGGCTCGAGCAGTCACCTCGTATCTGGTCGCCAATGGAGTACAGGTAGCTTCGTCAGCCGGATACGGATCGATGATTCGCTCCACCGGAGAGTCTTCACTCGATCGCGTCGACATCGGCATTGGGTAACTGTTGGCAGTAGTTCAAGGCCAAGCGCCTATCGCGCAATCGGCGTCGCTGCATTAGTCTGCCCACAGCAATCCTTGGACGTGGGCGACCGGCGCCCACCACAACCGGAAGGGACGCCGTCAGATGAGCGAGGTTCGCCAGCACAAGTATGTGCTTGACGAGAGCGAGATGCCCACCACCTGGTACAACCTCGTTCCCGATCTGCCCAGCCCGCCCCCGCCAGCCCTGCACCCGGGAACCCTGCAGCCTGCTGGCCCCGAGGACTTTGCTCCGCTCTTCCCGATGGATTTGATCCTTCAAGAGGTCTCACAGGACCGATTCATCGACATCCCGGGTCCGGTGCTCGACGTCTACCGTCAGTGGAGGCCGTCACCGCTGTTCCGAGCACACCGACTTGAAGAGGCGCTGGGCACCCCAGCGCGGATCTACTACAAGTACGAAGGTGTTTCACCTGCCGGCTCGCACAAGCCGAACACCGCAGTGCCGCAGGCCTACTACAACAAGCTTGCTGGCGTTAAGAAACTGACGACGGAGACTGGCGCCGGCCAGTGGGGCACGGCACTGTCCTTCGCCTGTGCTCTGTTCGGCCTCGAGTGCGAGGTCTGGCAGGTGGGCTCGTCGTACGACGCCAAGCCCTACCGTCGCCTGATGATGGAGGTGTTCGGTGGCAAGGTGCACCGCTCCCCCTCTGATCTGACGGAGGCGGGTCGACGCCTCGGTGCGGATCCGAAGAACTGGTCGGGATCCCTCGGCATCGCCATCTCGGAGGCAGTCGAGGTTGCAGCAACAAATGATGACGTCCGCTACGCACTCGGCTCCGTGCTCAACCACGTGCTGATGCATCAGACGATCATCGGCGAGGAGGCGATCCTGCAGCTCGCCAAGGCCGGCGATACACCTACTCACATCGTGGGTTGCACCGGTGGTGGATCCAACTTTGCCGGGCTCTCCTTCCCGTTCCTGCGCGAGAAGATTGCCGGCAACATCTCGCCACGCATCATCGCCGCGGAGCCGGCATCCTGCCCCTCACTGACCCGTGGTGTCTACGCCTACGACTTCGGCGACACCGCTGGTATGACTCCGCTCATGAAGATGCACACGCTCGGACACGACTTCATCCCGGATCCGATTCACGCTGGTGGTCTGCGCTACCACGGAATGGCTCCGCTGATCTCGCACATCTACGAACTCGGAATGCTCGAGGCCGAGGCTGTGCCGCAGACCGAGTGCTTCAGCGCCGCTGTTCAGTTCGCCCGCACCGAGGGAATCGTGCCGGCACCTGAGCCCACCCACGCGATCGCTCTGGCAATCCGTGAGGCCATGAAGGCCAAGGAGACCGGTGAGGAGACGGTGATCCTCACCGCACTCTGCGGCCACGGTCACTTCGACCTGGCGGCCTACGACGAGTACCTCAACGGCCGCATGGTCGACAACGAACTCACCGATGAGATGTTCGCCGCGGCACTCAGCACCATCCCCCCGGTGCCCGTCGGCTAGTCAGCAAACGCAGTGAGGTCGGTGCCCGCGGGTACCGACCTCACTGCGTTTTGGCAGGTGTTCAACTACGCTCCAACCATGGACACGCAACCAGAACCACAGGTGCAGCACGTCCACCATCACGGCCCCGCGGAGCACCTGCGCGAGCGGCTGATGGACGGACATGGGCGGCTGGCGATCCTTGCGGCCGTTGTTTTCATCTGGGTCATGGACACTGTGCTCTCCCGTCATCTCGTGGCCAGCGGCGCAGTCGGCCCGCGGGGTCAACTGCTCGACATCCTTGAATGGATCGGCACGGCCATCATGGTCGGCACCACGATCTTTCTGCTGATCGCTCTCACGCGCCGCTACAACCATCTGCTGATCCCTGCCGTTGCCGTGTATCTGGGCTACGCCGTGCTTCAGGTCGTGGTGAACGTCTTGTCCATGTTGGGCACAGCCGGCAACCACAAAGGTGGCGGCCTCAGTTCGCTTTGGGATGTGGCGCTGGTCTACTCGATGAGCGTCGTGGTTTTCACGTTCGTCTACATCTATCTCGATATCACCACGCCAGGGGGAGCTTTCATCTGGCCAGCGCGAGATGGCGAGGAACCGCCGGCGCCGACCTTTCTGGACTACCTGTTCATCTCGATGAACGTGAACTCCACGTACGGACCCACGTCAGAGGCCATCATGTCCAGGCCAGGCAAGATGATTATGGGCTTGCAGGTGTTGCTGGCCGTCATGATGCTGACGGTGTTGATCAGCCGCGCAGTCTCTGCCACGAGTTAGGAGCGCTCAGGCCTGCATGATTCCTCTGACTGCACTCACTGAACTGTGCAGTGGTGAGCCATTCATCGGCTGAAGTGACACGTCGACCGCCGTGTATCGAGAAAGATCTAAGCCGGCCGGAACGATGTAGGCGCCACGTCCGTCGACCCCGAGAACACCCAGCGCAACAAGGTTCTTGTCCTCTGGGTCCATAAGCCATACCTCGTAGAACTTGCCCGCCTCTACTGGCAGGTTGGTCACCTGCACGGTCAGAGCTCGCTGATCGGCGGCGCGAGCCTGCAAGACCGCGGTGCCACTGGTGTTCGGTATATCGAGTGCAGCCAGAGATGCGGTAGCAACAGATGCTGCCGGTATCTGCGTCGACTTCGATGCGCCGGATCCGATGGCCCACATGCCACCGGCACCCACGATCAGTCCAAGAGCAGCTGCGATACCCATGGATAGGAGGCGACGTGGCTGGCGACGAGAACGCAGCGGTATGACGGCCGCATCAGTTTCGGCAACCTCGGGCACAGCTGCTTGCTCGGGCGCCGTCGTTTGTTCGGAACGATCAGATTCAGCGAGCGGGTTAGCGGGAAACTTCACATCGGAGCCCAGACCCAGCTCATCCACAATGCGTGCCCACACGGCCTCGGGTGGTGCCACTGACGGATAGTCACCCCTCAGGCCACGTCCGATCAGAACAACTGAACGGAGCTCCTCAACTGCTGCACGACAATCGGCACATTCCATCAGGTGCGGTGCATCTTCATTGGCGGCATGGTCCATCGCAAGGATGGCGATCGTCTCATCGTCATAGTGCTGCACCGTGTGCCTCCAATCTGAATCGTAGTCTGTCCAGAGATCTCTTGATATGACTCTTGACAGTGCCCAAGGGCATTCCGAGTTGCTCAGAGATCTGTGCGTGAGTCAGATCGTCGAAGAACGCCAACTCGAGAATCTGTCTGGCCGGTTGGTCAAGGGCGGACATTTCACTGGCCAGCAGCATGCGATCTGCAACATTGTCGATTTCGACGGGCGGTGCCTCGTCCCGACCCGATACTGCACCCACGGCATCAACGAGCCGCCGGTCCCGAGACAGATTCGACCAGCGATCGGCGATCTGATTCCTCGTGATGCCGGTAAGCCATCCCGCGATCGTGCCCGCCTCTGGCCTGTAGGTGCTTCGCGACCGCCATGCCTTGACGAAAACAGCCTGAGTCACGTCCTCGGCGTCATGCTGGTTTCCGGTGGAGCGCAGGGCGATCCCAAAGACCAGACTCGACCAGCGGGAGTACGCCTCAGCAAGTGCCTGTTCGTCTCCGTCGCGAAACCGCTGGCCGAGCTCGCCGTCCCCCGTCATAGGTTCATTATGTGCATATTCGGCACTTTCGGCACTGTTTCTGCCCATTGATACTGAAAAGTGACCGTTCCCCGGGGTCTGCACATGACGTTGCAGCACAGGTGTCTGTACCCCAACCAGCATCGCGTCCTCCCATGGTCGTCATCTGTCACTTTCTCTACTTCCGTCGCGCATGTTTTGGATGCATCAAGATTCCTGCATCCAAGGACGCGGTTCGTTCTGTAGAGGAGGCAAGACCACCCACTACCAGGAGGACACATGAAGATCCGACGCTCACTCGCCGTGGCAACGGCCGCGGCCGCCCTTTTCGGAACGATCGCCGCTGGCGCGATCCCCGCCGAGGCCACCACCAACTCACGCGTTGTTGCCGCAGGCGACACGCTCAAGACGCAGTCACTCGCAACCGTCGTCACCCCGTTCGCCCAGTCGTGGAATCACAACTGGCACGACTACAACATCGTTAGCCACGCCATCTTCGCCGTCTTGAAGGCCAAGCCATCCTCAGCAGTCGCGGTGCTCGCTGACGGCACCCAGGCCCTGACCGCATTCATCCCGAATGACAAGGCCTTCCAGATCCTCGTGACGAAACTGACTGGAAAGAAGCCCGCAACCGAATCGGCTACCTACAAGGCCGTCCTCAAGCTTGGCGTCCCCACGGTTGAAGCGGTACTTCTTTACCACGTGGTTCCCGGTGCCACAATCACCTCTGCACAGGCACTCAAGGCCAATGGTGCCCAACTGACGACCGCGCAGGGTGGCAAGATCCGCGTGAAGGTCACCTCTGCCCCTTCAATCGAACTGGTCGACCTGGACAAGTACCTGACCAACCCCAAGGTTGTGCTGTCACGGGTTGATATCAACAAGGGCAACAAGCAGATCGCCCATGGTATCGACCGCGTTCTCCTACCACTTCCGCTGAAGCCGAAGGCATAATCCTCCGGTTCAACCCGAGCATCAAACCCTGAATGCCACTGTGGGGCTGCACATATCGTGCGGCCCCACAGTGGCGTCTATACGTTGAAGCGGAACTCCACGACGTCGCCGTCGGCCATCACGTACTCCTTGCCCTCCACCCGGGCCTTCCCGGCGGCCCGCACGGCGGCCAGCGATCCGGCGGCCACCAGGTCGTCGAAGCTGACCACCTCGGCCTTGATGAAGCCCCGCTCGAAGTCGGTGTGGATGGTGCCGGCGGCCTGGGGGGCGGTGTCGCCGATGTGGATGGTCCAGGCGCGGGCCTCCTTGGGCCCGGCGGTGAGGAACGTCTGGAGCCCGAGCGTGGCGAACCCGACCTGGACCAGCTGGACCAGGCCCGAGGCGTCCTGGCCGTAGCCGGCCAGCAGCTCGGCGGCGTCCTCGGGCTCGAGGCCCGAGAGCTCGGCCTCGATCTGGGCGCACACCACCACCGACTCGGCCGGGGCCACCATGGCGGCCAGCCGGGCCCGCAGGTCCTCGTCGACGAGGGATCCCTCGTCGACGTTGAAGACGTAGATGAAGGGCTTGGCGCTCAGCAGGTGGAGGTCGCGCAGGAGGGCCGGATCGACCTCGCCGGCCGCCGCGGCCGAGGCGATGGTCCTCCCGCTGTCCAGGATGTCCCGGGCCGCCTCGGCCGCCCGTAGCTGGGGCACGAGGTCGGGCTGCTTGCGCGACTCCTTGGCCAGCCGGGCGATCCCGTTGTCCACGGTCTGGAGGTCGGCCAGGATCAGCTCGGTGTTGATGGTCTCGATGTCGGCCCCGGGCTCGATGCGGCCGTCGACGTGGATGACGTCGGGGTCCTCGAAGACCCGCACGACCTGGCAGATGGCGTCGGACTCCCGGATGGCGGCCAGGAACCGGTTGCCCAGCCCCTCCCCCTCCGAGGCCCCCTTGACGATCCCGGCGATGTCCATGAAGGTCACCGTGGCCGGGACGATCTGCTCCGAGGAGAACAGCTCGGCCAGGCGGCCCAGGCGCTCGTCGGGCACGGCCACCACCCCGACGTTGGGCTCGATGGTGGCGAAGGGGTAGTTGGCGGCCAGGACCTCGTTGCGGGTCAGGGCGTTGAACAGGGTCGACTTGCCCACGTTGGGCAGGCCCACGATGCCGATGGAGAGTCCCACGGTGCGTCCTCTGGTGCTCGTGCCCGCCGGCGTGCGGGCCGATAGGGAGCGTAGGTGATGGCCGGCCGGCCCGACGCCCGACGGGTGCCGGTCAGCGCACCGGGAGCGGTGCCACCAGGTACTCGCTCATGGTGGCGCTGCGCAGCCGGCCCAGGTCGAGGCAGGCCTCGACGTTGGTGATCATCTGCCCCACGTGGTCGGCCAGCTCCTCGGGCGTGGTGGCGTTGAAGAACAGCATGGGGTCGGCCACGTGCCCCGCCGAGGGCCAGGCCTCCTCGACGATGCCGTCGATCTCCGGCGCCCCTGCCGTGAGGGCCCGCACCACCTGGTTGCGCACGTAGCGGGTCCGGGGCTGGAGGCGGCCCGACTCGGGCGACTGGACGGTGTGCCAGCGGGTGAGCCACTCCCGCTCCTCGAGGCCGTCGGGCCGGTGGATCAGGGCCACCGTGAGCACGCCGGGCGACCGCTCGCCATCGGGCCAGTCCCGGGGGCCGGCGTGCGGGGTGGTGCCGTAGTCCTCGTAGAGGGACTCCACCACCAGGTAGGAGGCGGTGCGCAGGCCGAGGTCGGCCAGGGCCTCGTCCAGGGCCGCCGTGCGCTCGTAGCAGTCGAGCCAGACCGAGACCTGGGCCACATGGGGGTCCTCGCCCTCGGGCCCCGGCGCCGGCGAGGGGGCGGCGGCGGCATCGGCGTCGTGCACGTTGACGGTGACGGCCCGGGCCCCGGCGGCCAGCACCCGGGGGGCGGTCTCCTCCAGGAGGCGCCGGCGCAGGACATGATGGCGCGCCTCTTCAAGGAAGACCGCCTCTCGATCGATCGCTGGCAGATCAAGATCGACGACCTGAAGCACCTGCCCGGCTACTCGCCGCACAGTCAGGATTACGACGACGCCTGGAACGTGGTCGGCGCCTGGCGGCCGACGAACCCGAAGGGCCGTTCGCTGATCCTAAACGGCCACATCGATGTCGTTCCCGAAGGGCCGCACGAGATGTGGGCGCGCCACCCGTACGATGCCTACGTCAAGGACGGCTGGATGTACGGTCGCGGCTCGGGCGACATGAAGGCCGGATTGATCCTCAATGTCTTTGCGCTCCGGGCGTTGCGCTCGCTGGGCTGGATGCCGGCAGCCGACGTCTATCAGCAGTCGGTCGTCGAGGAAGAGTGCACCGGCAACGGCGCGCTTGCCTGTCTACAGCGCGGCTATCGCGCCGAGGCAGCGCTGATCCCCGAACCATCAGGCTGCACGCTTACTGTCGCGCAGGTGGGAGTGATGTGGTTCCAGGTCAAGGTCACCGGCCATCCCGTGCATGTCTACAAGGCCGATGCCGGTTCGAATGCGATCGAGTCTGCCTATCGCATCATCCAGCAGCTGCGCGAACTCGAGAAGAAATGGAATGCGAAGAAGGACCACGACAAACACTTCTGCGACCATCACCATCCGGTGAACTTCAACGTCGGCAAGATCGCTGGCGGCGACTGGGCGAGCTCGGTGCCGTCCTGGTGCACGTTCGACATGCGTGTGGGCGTGTTGCCGACTCAGACCCTCAAAGAGTGCCGACAGGAGGTCGAGGACACGATTCGCCAGGCTGCGGCCAAGGATCCCTTCCTCGGCAACAACCTGCCGACCGTGAGCTGGGAAGGCTTTCAGGCCGAGCCCTACATCCTGCAGAACCACGAGCATGTGCGAGAACTGCTGGCCGCAGCCCACAAGACGGTGTTCGGTGCAGAGCTCGATGATCGCCGGACCACCGGCACGACGGACGCGCGCTTCTTCGGCCTCTATGCCGGGCTTCCGGCGCTGGTGTACGGCCCGCAGTCCGACGACGTGCACGGCTTCGACGAGCGCGTGAACCTCGAATCGGTTCGCAAGATTACGCAGTCGACCGCGTTGTTCATCGCCGAATGGTGCGGGCTGCAAAAAGCGTAAATCGCTTTGGTTTCAATCATGTCAAACGCGCCGCATCGCATTGTCGGCGGCAGACGCGAGGCGTAGCTTCCCCTCACGAGATTTCGAGCTTGGGGGGACGTCGGAAAACGGGAGCCGTGAGGCTCCCGTTTTTCTGTTCAGGCTCGCTTCGCCGAGGCCATGATGCCGAGGCCGACGCCGCCCAGTACGATCGCAATGCCGAGCAGCTTCATCCCGCCCAGCGGTTCGCCGAACACGGCCGCCGAGATCGTCAGCGCACAGCACGGCACGAGCAGCGAGACGGGCCCGACCTTGGCGGCGGGATAGGTGCGCAGCAGCGTCCCCCAGATCCAGTAGCCGAGCCACATCACGGGAACGACCGTGTAGAAGAGCACGAACCAGCCGCGCCAGGTCGGGGCGAGGACCGGCGCCAGCGTGGCGTGCCAGCCGTCGAGGAAGGAAGCAGCGGCCAGCAGCGGCAGCGGCGGCACCAGGCTGCTCCAGGCGGTGACGGCGAGCACGGACGTGCCGTTGCCCTGCCGCAGGAAGAGGTTGCCGATCGCCCACGAGACGGCCGACAGCATGGCGATGCCGTCACCGGCGGCGGTGCGGACGGAACACCACCATCCCAGCCAGCCGCCAGCGGCCAACGCAATCCATGAAGCAGTCCGCCGGAGATCGATGCCCACGCAGATCGCAAGCAGCGCGGGCACCGGCCGCCAGGTTGGCGGCATCAGCCGATGCAGGGTGTGGCGGGTTTCAGCGAACATGCCCCT
>CAXBQZ010000089.1:0-10629 GCA_963978055.1 uncultured bacterium | reverse complement strand
CGACGCAGTGCCGGTCATGAAACCTGACGCGGTGTCGGCCACGAAGCCTGACGCGGTGTCGACGCTGACTCCGGAGGTCGCCGGTACCGGACCCAAAGTGCACCCGCGCCACCCACAACTTCCGATGAAGGGTCAAGTGCCGGATCACGTGTCACCGGATGACGCCGTCGCAGCGTCGGTGATCCTGTCGCTACAGCCGTCCACGGCGCCACTTCTGCCTCAGGATCCACCCACGGATCTGCCCGTCCACGAGTCTTCGGTCACCTCTCTTGGCAACGCAACCCAGCCGATTAGTCAGCAGCTCACTGCTGAGGTTGCGAGTGCCCAGCCTTCGAGTGCCCAGCCTTCGAGTGCCCAGCCTTCGACTCCTGTGACTGCGATTGTTGAGACAGCGAGTGCTGAGATAGTCGATTCCCAATTGTCGGCCGCTCAGTTGTCAGCTGAAATTGAGAGCCATCTTCCTGACATCAAGACATCGGCGGCGCCAATTGTGTCGGTGACAGTCGCTGGCAGCGTGGCGCCCGCGGTTTCACTCGCCATCAGCCCAGTGCGTCCGTCCCTGGTGAAGGCACCTCAAACGTCGCAATCTTCTGGGACTGTTGACATCAGCGGCGCTGAAGTGCAGCCAACAGTGGAAGGTGGGCAAACGGTCGACTCTGCAATTGACTCTGTCCCCATCGGTATTCAGGTTGTTAGTCAGACGCCCAGCCCCACAGTCGACCAGACCGCGGCCACCGCAGATGTGCCAGCTACTGACGTGAAAACCTCCGACGAGGATGCTCAACCCGCCACGCCTGCCACCGCGATCACCCCGGATGTTTCGAATCGTCCGCATACGGTCGGTAGCCCTCTTCATACCTCAGTGGTGAGTCAGGGTGCCTCCAGTGCCTCATCGCATGCGAACGCCGTCGAGGTCGCTCATCAGGTCGGCCGGCACATAGCCACATCGCGGCTTTCCAGTCTCACCCGTGAACATCCATTGCACCTCAATGTTCTGCTGCACCCGGAGGACCTTGGTGAAGTCTCCGTGCAGCTGACTCTGGTATCGGGACGTATCGATGTGCAGGTCTCGAGTCAGTCCGATACCACCAGGGACATGCTTCGCCAGGGTATGCAGGATCTTCGACGTCAGCTATCGGATTCCGGTGTCTCTGTTGGAGATATGGATGTACATGATGGCTGGAGTCAACAGTTCAATTCCTCTCAGGATTCGGCAAATTCAGCCGATCAGCGTGGTAGTCAGCAGTTTCGACGTGCTGACAGCACGACAACCCCTTCGTCACGGATGACGACGCCAGAACCAACCGTGGTTCACCGACCAAGTCGGAACGGCATAGACATCTTGGCCTAGGAGTGCATATGAGCCCATCACCAGTGGGTGGAGTTTCATCCTCGACAGCGGCAAACTCAGCTGCAACGAACACAACCGGAGTGGTCAATCCGAAGGGCAACCTCGGACAGGACGCGTTCCTCAAACTCCTTGTAGCCCAGTTGAAGTACCAGGATCCAATGAATCCGGTTCAGGGCGCAGACTTCATCGCGCAGACGGCTCAGTTCAGTGTCGTCGAGAAGCTCACAGAAATCAGCAACCAGAACAACACTGCCTCACAGGCGCAGCTGGCCATGCAGGCCTCGTCCATGATCGGCAAGAAGGTCACCTATACAAGTGGTGACAAGACCCTCTCCGGCATCGTTTCCGGAGTGACTCTTCTGGCCGGTCAGCCCAAGCTCGATGTTGCCGGCTCGACGATCGACATGTCGGCTGTGTCTCGGATCGACGCACCCCCCACCCCGTAATAGCCGTCGTACTACGGCGGTTGCACAGCTGTCGCCGGTCAATGCTCGTTTGATCTAGGAGGAATACATGCTCCGCTCGCTGTTCTCAGGTATCACCGGACTTCGTGCCCACCAGACCATGATGGACGTCGTCGGCAACAACATCGCCAACGTCAACTCCGTCGGCTTCAAGTCCTCGAACGTGGTGTTCGAAGACACGCTCTCCCAGCAGCTGCGGTCGGCTGGTGCGCCCACGCCGACCACCGGAGGTATGAATCCGGCTCAGGTCGGTCTCGGCGTCAAGATTGCCGGCGTCAACACCAACTTCACTCAGGGCGCTGCCCAGCTCACCGGTCGCAGCACCGACATGATGATCCAGGGGGACGGCTTCTTCGTAACCCAGGCTCAGGGTCAACAGCTTTACACCCGCGCAGGTGCGTTCTCCCTTGATGCGCAGGGGAATCTCACCACTCCCGATGGTGCCCTCGTCATGGGTTGGCAGGCGGACTCATATGGAAAGCTGGACACCAATGCATCGCCGAGCCCGGTGAACCTTCCTGTTGGAACCCTGCTTCCACCGAATGCCACGACCTCGGTAACCGTGGGCGGCAATATCCCCGCTGAGACACCAGCTGGCACCACGATCGCTGCCACAATCAACTGCTACGACGCTCAGGGCACCGTTCACCCGCTTAAGGCCTCGTTCACCCCGGTCCCCGATCCTGCGGATCCGACGGGTGCAACCAAACTCCCGAACCAGTGGAATCTGGTGGCCGATGACAACGGCACCACCGTTGGCACAGCAGTGGTCTCCTTCGATCCCACAACAGGTGCACTGACCTCGCCGACCAGCCTGCCCATCACCTTCAGCGGTGGTGCTACGGCCACTGTGAATCTGTCGGGTGTCACCCAGTATGCCGGCGCCAATACGCTGGCTGCGACGGATCAGAACGGTTCGGGTATGGGTTCACTTCAGGGTTACACGATCTCGCCTGACGGTGTGATGGAGGGTGTGTTCTCCAACGGTCTCAAGCGTCCGCTGGCGCAGATCGCCATGGCCACCTTCAACAACCCACCCGGTATGGAGAAGGTTGGCAACTCGAGCTATCGCGCCACTACGAACTCGGGTGCCGCACAGATTGGCGTATCAGGTACGGGTGGCCGTGGCCTGATCTCGGGTGGTGCGCTGGAGATGTCAAATGTGGACCTCGCCGCTGAGTTCACCCAGCTGATCGTCAGTGAGCGTGGCTTCCAGGCCAACAGCCGAGTTATCACCTCAGCTGATGAGATCCTCCAGGATCTGGTCAACCTGAAGCGCTAGTTCGCCCAATCGGGTTAATCCCGCTCGCCGCCACTAGGTGGTGAGAACTTTCAACTCATGTCACGGGTCTCATTACCGATGGGACCCGTGACGGATGTCATGGATGGCATCTCAACTACAGACCAAGGATGGCCTGCTGTGATTATGCTGACGCGTCTTAATGGACCAGCGTTTGCGCTGAATCCCGACCTCATCGAGCGTGCTGAAGCCACGCCTGACACCGTCATAACCCTCGTTGATGGCGCGAAGTACGTCGTCGCCGAGAGTCTGGTTGAGGTTGTTGACCGGATCCGCGAGAGCCGGGCACTGGCACTGGCCGAGGCTGCGAACATCAAGAACATAGGGCCATCTTCGGAGATCGCCAACGTGCGGGGACTCAATGACGATGGCGAAGAGGGATCCTCAGTTCTGCCGTTCAGGAGGAACTCCTGATGGATCCGCTCACTATTGCCGGTGTTGTGCTGGCCTTCGTCTTCATTCTCGGATCGATGCTGCTCGAGGGTGGCAACCCGATGGACATCGTCCTGGTTGCCCCGATGGTGCTGGTATTCGGTGGAACAATCGCTGCCGGTGCCGCTGGCAACTACCTCCCCGAGTTCATCTCCTCGCTGTTGTCCGCCAAGGACGCCTTGCTCGCACCGAAGCCTGAGTCCGCTGACTCATTGATCGGCACCATCGAGCAGTGCACCGTGGTGGCTCGCAAGGAAGGCCTCCTGCGACTGGAGGAAACCCTTCGCACCATTGACGATCCCTTCCTGAAGAAGGGATTGCAGCTCGCAATCGATGGCACCGACCCCGATGAGGTGGCCGAGATCCTCGAGGCCGAGATCCGCGCCACCAAGCGTGGGGGAGCCCAGCAGGCAAAGTTGTTCAAGGATCTGAGCGGTTACGCGCCCACCATCGGCATCATCGGTACCGTTCTTGGTCTGATCCACGTGCTGAGCAATCTCGGTGCTCCGTCGGAATTGGGTCCGCTGATTGCAGGTGCATTCGTTGCCACTCTCTGGGGTGTTTTGAGCGCCAACATCATCTGGCTCCCCCTATCGCACAAACTGGCCCGCATTACCGAGATCAAGGTTGAGCGGATGGAGCTGATCGTCGAGGGCATCCTCATGATTCAGGCCGGCTCCAATCCGCGAATGGTTCGTCAGAAGCTGATGTCGCTGATGCCCGGGGCGGCAGATGAGGCGAAGGCGGCCTGAGATGTCCAGACGCAAGCATGGGCATGGCGATGAGCATGAGGGTGCACACGCCGATGAACGCTGGCTCATCACCTACGCCGACATGATCACCCTGCTGATGGTGCTGTTCATCGTGCTCTTTGCCATGAGCAATATCGACCAGCAGAAGTACATCTCGCTGGCATCTGGCCTGGCGGGTAGCTTCAGTCAGACCACGCCCAACATCACCACTGGTGGTCAGGGCGTGGGAGTGAAGCAGGTACCGGATGCGTCGATGATTTCGATGGCTCCCGACAACAATTCATACGTAAATCCCGCTGTTGGACCAAACATCAGTGGGTCGACCACACAGGTTTCTGGCTCTGCCGGTGTATCCAAAGGTCAGGCGGATGCCTCCATTCAAGCTGAGCAGGCGGTGCTCAAGGACAAAAGTGACCTGACTCAGGCTCGGAAGAGAATTGAGGCGGCATTGAAGGCGGCCGGGATAACCAAGGGTGTCATCATGAATCAGGACGAACACGGTCTGACGGTCGTGGTGGTCAATGATCTGGTCTTCAGTGCTGATCGTGCAGACGTTCTCCCTGCTGGCCAGCGACTCTTGAAGATACTAGCCCCAGCCTTGGCTGCTACGGGCCATCGGATCAGGGTAGAGGGCCACACCAATCAGGTGAATGTGAAGCCGAAGTTCTACCCGAGCGAATGGGAGCTCTCGTCGGCACGGGCGAGTGCGGTGGTTCGGTTCTTGATCGGGCAGGGCCTCAAATCCAATGACATGTCAGCTGAGGGCCTGGCCGACACCCAGCCGCTGTACCCGGTGTCCGACCCTCGGGCCATCGATCAGAACCGCCGGGTGGCGATTGTGGTCCAGTCGTCGGTGACGGACGCGCAGCGCACCCTCAGCTCATTCGCCCGACAGACACTGAATAACGCCTAGTACACGGAGGTACCAATCATGGCGGACGCAGCAATCGCAACACCCCAGCTGACGGGTAAGGCAGCAAAGAAGGCAGCCAAGGCTGCTGCCAAGGCCGGAGGTGAGGCAAAGGGTGGTGGCAAGAAGAAGATCTTGCTCATCGTGGCGCTGGTACTCATAGCGGCACTGGCTTTCGTGGTGAAGACGAAAGTCATGGCGAAGCCCGCCGGTCCAGTCAAGCCGGTGCCGGGTGCCGTCCTGGCCACCGATGCGATGTACATCAATCTCGACGGCGGCCACTTCCTCAAATTGGGCCTCGGACTGCAGGAGACTGCCAGTGCCCCGAAGACGACTGACGCCTCTGAGGCTCAGCAGGATGCGATCTTCCTGTTCCAAGGCAAGACTCTGAAGGAACTCATGAACACCAAGAATCTCGAGTCGTTGCGCCAGCAGTTGGTCGCCCAGGTGACTGAACAGAGTGAGGGCAACATCTACGACGTCTACTTCACGAGTTTCGTCATGCAGTAGTCAGCAACGGGGTTTTGAGTACTCCATCGGAAACGCTCAGGCGTGCGGTGTCCCTACCGATGGGGAGATGTGAGTTCTGACACCGCGATCGCCCGCACCCTCGCTGAGGGTGCCCCCCAGGGCGACAGTAGTGAGCTGGTAGGCGTTCGTACGTACGATTTTCGGCGCCCGACCAAGCTCAGTCGCGACCATATCCGCATTCTGGAGATGGAGTTCGACACGTTCGCGCGTCAGTGGGCAACCCTGCTGACCACGACACTGCGATCCATCTCAAGTGTGCAGCTCAAGTCGATCCAGCAGATGTCGTATGACGAGTACGTGTCCTCGCTGGCAGGGCACACAACCATGTTCATCCTGGCTGTCGACCCAATCCCAGGCGCAGCGATCCTCGAGTTCTCCAACGAGTCGGCCATGACGATCGTCGACCACCTGCTGGGTGGCCCGGGAATCGCACCGCAGCCCACTCGCCCTTTCACCGAAATCGAATCTGTGCTGGTCAAGGGTGTAGTTGAGCGCGTACTACATGAATTGCGATACGCAATCGAGGGGCTGGTCTCCATCGAGCCCGCACTGGTTTCCGTGGAGCACAATCCGCAGTTCGCGCAGGCGGCTGCTCCGTCGGATCTGGTCCTGAATGCCACCTTTGAGGTGAAGATCGGCCAGTCCGAATGTGATGCCACCCTCGTCCTGCCCTTTGGCGGGATCCTGCCTCATCTGGACAAGGCCGTCGGCGGCAATGCCCCGGGTCGTGACCGTGGTGACCGAGAGGCCGCGGCCAGAGCAGTTGCCAAGCGCCTCGGTGATGTTGAAGTGGATGTTTCGGTGAGCTTCCTGCCCACCATCGTGCGCATGGGCGATGTCGTCTCACTCAAAGTCGGCGATGTAATCCGGCTTCGTCACCCAGTCACGGAGCCCCTGTCCGTGACCAGCGCAGGGATTGAGTTCGCCCAGGGAATGTCAGGTAGTGAAGGTCAGAATCGCGTGTGTTGCGTCGTGCATCCGACGGAAGGATCGAATTGAGTACTTCACGTGAAGAGCAGGTGTTGGAGTCCATCGCCACTGCAGCCGCAGCCGCGGCCGGTGCCATGGAACTGGCGGAGGAACTTGTCGCCGGTGAACCCCGGGTTTCCGATGGTGAGTGGCTGGTAACCGAGCAGAGTGCGCGCGTTGTCTTCGCCGAGCTGTCCGGTGGTGATGCCGAGGTGCTGGCCATCAAGGTGGGTGCCGCCCTTCTGGGACTGCTTGGCGGTGATGTCGAGCAGACCCTGTCAGCCATGCTGGATGCTGCCGCGACGGCAATTGGCGAAGCAGTATCCAACGTGACGATCGATGGAGAGATCGAGCCGGCACCAGGTGACGGCGTTGCAGCGATCGAGACTGCGAGCGGGATGGCGGTTGCAGAGGTCCGCATCCGCCTGAGCGAACCCCTGAATGACGACGATGTGATCGCCGGAGAGGTCGTCGACGGTGATGAGTACGACGGTGGCGACGGTGGCGAACTCACGGTCGAGGATGTGCTGGCCGCGGCTCCTGCCGATCCGACCCCCGCGTTCGTTCCCGAGTTCGCCCCATCGGTGGCAGCTCCGACTGGTGCTGAGCAGTTCGTCGGCGCCATGAGCGCTCCTGCAGGCCCGCCTCGCACAATCAACTCTGCTGGCAGTGGGTCGCCACTGATGCATGTGACCCGTCTCGATCAGCTCGCACATGTCGAGATGGAGGTGACCGTCGAGATCGGTCGCACCCGCATGACGATTGGTGAGCTCCTGTCCCTCACTCCAGGTCAGGTGATCGAGCTTGATCGTGCTGCTGGCACGCCAGCCGATCTCTTCGTCAATGGAACACTTCTTGCCCGCGGAGAGGTCGTCGTGGTTGACGAGGACTTCGGATTGCGTGTGTCTGAGATCGTTTCGAACACCGAGGGCTGATTCGTGGATCAGTTCATCCTCGCTGTCCGCGTGGTTCTCTCCCTTGTTGTCGTTCTGGGAATCATGTGGGCTCTGGCCCGGCTCGCGCGCAAGGCGGCGCCAACGGTGCAGGGCAGCTTCGAGGTGGTCCAGCGCACCCCGGTTGGGCGTCGTTCGTCCGTCATGGTGATGCGTGTGGGTGATGATTGCGGAATCGTGATCGGCGTAACGGATCAGAGCATTACTCATCTCGCTGATGTGGAGCTTCCCGTCGTGGGCACACCATCGCGCCGAGAGAGTATTCAAGAGCTGTCAGGAGTCACCACCCGAGATGCACTGCGGGGCCTCGGCATCGACACGGTGGATTTTCCGATCGATCACGAGACGATGCCTCAGGACACGGCCGGTCCACTCCAGGGTTCGATCCTGAGCCCAAGTACCTGGCGTGCGGCGCGAGCGGCTTTGAGTGAGCGGACGGTTCGTCGGTGAGCCGATTGCTGCGCGGGATTTTTGCCTCGGTTACGGTGGCGACCGGTCTTCTCCTCAGCGGGGTTGGTGTTGCGTACGCGGCCCCTTCGCCAAGCCCATCGCCGTCTACTGATCTGCCGGTAAGCATCCAGCTTCCTCAATTGACGGGTCAGTCTGGCTCGGGTCCAAGCAACTCCCTGGTGCTCCTGCTCGCTCTGACAGTTCTGTCGGTTGCCCCAGCTCTGCTGCTGATGACGACGAGTTTCACCCAGATCATCGTGGTGCTCTCGCTCACTCGAAATGCGCTGGGCCTACAGGGTGTTCCGCCGAATCAGGTAC
Organism: uncultured bacterium; assembly: GCA_963978055.1. GTDB lineage: Bacteria > Actinomycetota > Actinomycetes > S36-B12 > CAIYMF01 > Longivirga. The sequence goes on along the minus strand of CAXBQZ010000089.1, from coordinate 2,199 downwards.
TCGCCGGCCTGGCCCTCTTTCTCAGTTTCTTCGTCATGAGCCCGGTGATCAGCCAGGTGAACAATACGGCCGTACAGCCTTATCTCAAGGGGGATATGACCTTCTCCCAGGCCTACGATCAAGGCTCTGTGCCGGTTCGCAACTTCATGCTCAAGAACACCCGTCCTGAGGAACTGGCTCTGATGGTGACGCTGTCCAAGCAGCCACCGCCAAAGACCAAGAACGACGTCCCGCTCGCGACTCTCGTACCGGCCTTCGTACTGAGCCAGTTGCGATCTGCGTTCATCATCGGCATCGTCATCTTTATCCCCTTCCTGATCATCGACTTGGTGGTCAGTGCTGGGTTGATGTCTGTCGGCATGATGATGGTGCCACCCGTTGTTGTGTCGCTTCCCTTCAAACTGCTGCTGTTCGTCCTGGTGGACGGCTGGGGCCTTGTCATCAATGCCGTTGTCGGCGGATTCACGGTGTAGGACATGACTGACGTAGAGATCCTCAACATCGCCGGCAAGGCGCTCCTGCTTGCGGCCAAGCTCGCTGCCCCCATGCTGATCACCGCACTGGTCATTGGTTTCGCAGTTTCACTGCTGCAGGCCCTGACTCAGGTGCAGGACTCCACCCTCGCATTCGTGCCCAAGATCATCGCTGTTGGCATCGCGCTGCTGATCTGCGGTAATTGGATGGTCAGTGAAATGGTGAACTTCACCAAGGAACTCTTCACAATGGTGCCGATGCTCCTCGGGCATGGCTGAGGTGAACATTCCCCAGTCCGAGCTCATCGGGTTCCTGCTGGTGATGGTGCGCGTCGGTTCGTTCATGTTCATCGCACCACCATTCAATGGCCGCACAATTCCGGCGCTGATCCGAGTACCACTTGCTGCGGCGTTGTCACTGCCGTTGACGGCCAATGCGATCAATGCTGCCGATGGCAACATTCCGAGTGACACCCCAGCGATCGTCGGGGCCATCGTGCTCCAGGTGGTGATTGGGGTAGCCCTTGGCGGTGCGGTTTTCGCGATCCTGTCGGCGATCCAGGCTGCGGGTTCATTGATCGACCTCGCTGGTGGCTTTCAGTTGTCACAGGCCTATGACCCCATGCTCAATCAGCAGAACTCAGTCATGGGACGCCTTTTCCAGATGTTGACCGCTGTGCTGCTGCTGGTGAGTGGCTCATATGCGTTGATCCTGCGTGGAATGGCACATACCTTCGAGGCACTTCCGCTCGGTGCTGGTCTCGATCTGGGAAATACAGCCAGGGTTATGACGGGCGACCTCACGTCGATGTTTCTTGCCACTCTTCAGATTGCCGGCCCGCTTGTCGGTGTGATGCTCATCGCGGACATCTCACTCGGTCTGATGAACAAGGTGGCCCCTGCCCTTAACGCGTTCTCGCTGGGCTTTCCGCTGAAGATCGGTCTGACTCTTCTTCTCGTCGGGTTCACGCTGCCCCTTCTCTCACCGGTCATGACCGGGCTCACCGAGCAGGCCGTCTTTGCCATGCGGCACCTGACAGGGGGGTGAGCAGATGGCTGGGGACAGTGCGGACAAGACAGAGAAGGCCACCCCGAAACGCAAGCGGGAGGCGGCCAAACAGGGGCAGGTTGCCCGCTCCCACGATCTGACCGGCTGGGCCGGAATGCTTGCGGCCACGTTCATGTTTCCCGCTGCCTTCGGCGGGGTCCAGGCACAGTTGACCCAGCTCATGTTGAGCCTGCCAGACCTAACCAAGTCCGCTGACCTCCAGCGAACCCAGCAGGTTGCCCGCGACGCGATCCTCGGCTCAGCATTGGCGATCCTGCCGATGCTGCTCGGTATTGCCCTCGTGACCTTGATTGTCGGGGTTGCTCAGGGTGGTGCCCGTCCATATGGATCACGGATGAAGCCGAGGTTCTCCCGGATCAACCCCTTCAGTGCTGCAAAGCGCATGGTGGGGCCTCAGGGTGCGTGGGAGCTTACGAAGAACCTGCTCAAGACGGCTGCCGTCGCTTTCGCCGTCTGGCGCAGTGCCATGGGGCTGATCCCGTTGATCGGCTCGTCGGGCACCATCCCACTCACCGACGTGGTGAGCACGCTTGGACAGGTGCTTCTGCAGACCATTCGCTGGGTGTGCATTGTCGCTCTAACCCTGTCTGCGGCGGACTATCTCGTAGCCCGACGCCGGGTGAACAAGCAGACCATGATGTCGCGCAAGGAGGTCAT
>CAXBQZ010000088.1:0-10893 GCA_963978055.1 uncultured bacterium | reverse complement strand
TTTTTAATGATACGGCGACCACCGAGATCTACACTCTTTCCCTACACGACGCTCTTCCGATCTCGGCATATCGGCATTTCTCGTGAAACGCGATAGCCTTTCCGACAGATGGCTTGGTTCTCAGAGAACGGCGTGAGCACATGGCAGCCTACCTCGATGCGTGGAGGAAGACGTTTCAGTACGCTGGGCGAACTGGCAGGCGTGATTTTTGGATCTTCCAAATAGTGACTGCTATTCCAGCCGGACTCGGCTGGCTGTTGTACCGGATAGGCCGAGGTTCGGCGAAAGTATTTGCCGATGCACCAAGTCCGACACTGGTGGTGCTCGGTGTCTCCATCGTTCTGGTTATCGGCTTGTCGAGTTTCCTTCCATTCCTGGCAGTCGCCGTGCGACGACTTCACGACAGTGACAAGTCGGGGTGGTGGCTACTGCTTCTCCTGATTCCGTTCGGCGGCGTTGCGTTGTTGATCATGTGCCTCCTTCCCGGATCATCCGGACCAAACAAGTACGACTCGGCCCATCGGTAACATTTGATAGGGATGCTGATCGATTGAGCGTGGGACATCGACGCCGCTCTCGAAGCGGCGACGTACCATCCGAGCACCTAACTGCTGGTCCTAACCGTGCCGCTGGGCCGACGGTCGCAATTCACAAGTTACGTTGCCAACGAGCCGATCGATTTTGCGACGAAGAACGTTGCCACAATGATGACCACATCCGCTGGTAGTGGGTACCAGACCGCAATCTCATCGCCTGTCCTGGCAAACAACCACCGCACACTGTGATAGAGGCCCTCGGCAGCACAGATGGACGCGAGCCAACCACTCAAGAACTCCAAGGGACGTGAAGACCCCCCTATGAGCAGGGCAGCGGCTAGCCCGGTTGGTGCGGCGAGGAGGTAGTACGTCCCAGTCAACGTGCCAAATGTGCTTCGAAGGAGGTCCCGAGAAGCACCCTCTGTCACTTGAACATCTAACAACTGACGCACCGCGCGCACGTACGCTCTATCGGTACCGAACAGATCCGGAATCAACGAAACCCAATAGGACATCGAAATCCGTGCGAGACTCAAAAGAATCATCGGTATCGACCGCCGTAACAAAAGGAGCCTGACCCGGTTTCCCGGACAGTCGTGGTTTGGTGATTATGCCGCGGGTGCGGCGGTGGTGTGGCGTGTTTCGAACTCGGGCCAACGCACCCACCACGACATTAAGCAGGCCATCACGAGCCAAACAAGATCAACAACGTAATGGAAAACATCAACCAGATAACGGTCCACATCTGGAATTCACCAGGTCAGGAGCCCAAACCTTGATAACCTCAACGCTTTACTGCGAAACGACTGCCAGACGGAGTGATTCAGTCACATTACGGATAAGACCAACCGCGGACCGGAAGTGATGTCACGTCGCAATCGTCTAGCGGAGCCCGGTGCCTCGGCGAAGGGCATCACGGACGAGGGCATCAACGAGTTCGGGGTACGAGATACCGCTCTCCTGCCATACGCGTGGGTACATCGAGATGGAGGTGAACCCCGGCATCGTGTTGACCTCATTGATGAGCCAGCGTCCGTCCTCGGTGAGGAAGAAATCACAGCGGGCCAAACCTTCACAGCCGAGTGCCTCAAACGCTCGTACGGAAAGCTCCTGGATCTGAGCGACCTCGGTGTCGGTCAGGGCCGCGGGCACAATGAGCTCAGCTGCGTCATCAAGGTACTTCGCATCGAAGTCGTAGAACTCATGGTCACCATGCACGATGATCTCCGCGCACGCACTCGCCCGTGGCGTCCCTGAATCATCCACGAGAACGCCGCACTCGATCTCGCGCGCATTCTCCACTCCGGCTTCCACCACGATCTTCGGATCGTGAAGGCGTGCCTGCTCGATCGCCTCAACCAAGCCCGCCGGATCCGAGACCTTGGTGATGCCCACACTGGATCCTGCCCGCGCTGGCTTCACAAATACCGGAAAGCCCAGCTGCTCGGCTCGTTTGAGTGCCGCGGCCTGCTCGGTGCGCCACTGTCGATCGGTGATCACCGTGTAGGGGGCCTGCTCGAGCCCCGCCACCGCGAACAGTGCCTTCATGGCACCCTTGTCCATCGCGGCGGCCGAGGCGAGAACACCTGAGCCGACGTACGGAACCCCAGCCATCTCCAGGAGCCCCTGGATCGTTCCGTCCTCTCCGTACGGACCGTGCAAAACGGGGAACACAACATCAACTGCGGCAAGGCTGTGCGGAACGTCCGCTGCCGGGTGCACCTCAAGCGAGGTGCGAGTGGGATCAGCAGCAAGAACAACTGATGAACCCTCACCGTTCACCTGCGGGAGCGTGCCGTCAGTGATGCGCAACCGGTCCGGATCAGCTGATTCCAGCACCCATCGACCATCGGGGGTCAGCCCGATCGGGATGACCTCATAGCGGTCAGGATCAAGTGCTCGCAGCACTGAGCCGGCCGAGACGCAGGAGATCGCATGTTCACTGGAACGACCACCGAAGACAACGGCAATACGGATACGAGGTTCGGACACTGGATCACCCTACGCCCCTGATGTACCGAACAGGTGCAGACCGGTAGCGTCTGCACATGACTTCTTCTGAGCGCCGAGACCTGTCCGTGGACTCCCTTGTCGTGGCTGCTGGTCGACCAGCCCATGAGGTGGATGGACCCATCAACGTTCCGGTGGTCCTGTCATCCACATTCCATGCAGGTGGCCCCGTTGCCTACGGTCGAACCTCCAATCCCACCTGGGAGGCATTTGAAGAGGTGATCGGAGTACTTGAGGGTGGCCGAGCACTGGCCTTTGCCAGCGGGATGGCCGCTATCTCGACGGTGATGGACATCATCAAACCCGGTGGTGTGGTGGCTTTGTCTGCCCACACGTACTCCGGCGCGGCGGCACGAATGCGGGATCTGGAAGCCGCCGGTCGGGTCACCGCCCGACTCGTGCAGATCGATGATGCGGAGGCTGTCGCCGCCGCATGTGTGGGCGCCGATGTGCTGTGGCTGGAAAGCCCGACCAATCCCGCGATGGAGGTGTGTGATCTCGAGGCCGCCGTCAAGGCTGCCCGCGACAACGGTGTCTTGGTGGTCTGCGACAACACATTCGCCACACCGCTCAATCAGCAACCGCTCGCACTCGGCGTTGATGTGGTGGTTCATTCCGCGACGAAGATGCTCGCTGGCCACTCTGATGTGCTCATGGGCGTTGTGGTCACCAATGATGAGGAGATCATCACAAAGCTGATCCGCGCCCGCACCCTGCTCGGCGGTATCCCCGGTCCATTCGAGACGTATCTGGCCCTTCGTGGCGTCCGAACTCTAGCCCTTCGCGTACGTCAATCACAGGCGAGCACCATGGTTCTAGCCGAGCGCCTTCTGGCCCACCCTGCAGTCACCAGAGTCCGCTACCCAGGGCTCCCGGACGATCCGGGCCATGAGGTCGCCAGCCGCCAGATGAAGGGCTTTGGGTCGGTGCTGTCGTTCGAAACCATCGGAACTGCTGATGACGCCGAGAAGGTGTGTGACAGCGTCACCCTCATGACACACGCAACGAGCCTGGGTGGAGTTGAGACTCTCATCGAACGGCGCCGCCGCTGGATCGAGGAGCGACCCGATATCCCCGAGACCCTGATCCGCCTCGCGGTTGGTATCGAAGATGTTGACGATCTGTGGGCCGATCTCAACCAGGCGCTCAATACCCTGCTCTGAGAGAGTGCCTAGAGCCCCTGACGGGATGTCTCATCGGAGACGGACACCACATCAACATCGAGTTCAGCCTCCGGCTTGGTGGCCCGTGACATGAAACGAGACAGGCACTCTGCCGGTGAGAGTCCGTGATGCACCACCTGGACAATCGCTTCGGTGATCGGCATCTCAACATCATGCTGTTGCGCAAGATCCAGGATCCCCTGGCAGCTCTTGACGCCTTCACAGGTCTGGGTCATCGCCCGGGTGGCCTCATCGATCGACAGGCCACGACCAAGGTGCTCACCGAAGGTCCGATTGCGAGACAGGGGTGACTGACACGTGGCCACGAGGTCGCCGATGCCGGCCAGCCCGAGGAATGTCAGAGGTGATGCACCGAGGGCGATGCCGAGGCGGGTCATCTCGGCCAGACCGCGTGTGATCAATGCCGACTGAGCGTTCTCACCGAAATCCATGCCAACAGCCATGCCATTTGCCAGAGCAATGACGTTCTTGACCGACCCACCTATCTCGGTACCCACCACATCCGTGGTCCAGTAGGGCCGGAAGTAGGCAGTGGTCGAGGCGTCAGCAAACTCCTCGGCCACACTGGCCACCGGGGAGGCGATCGTAGTTGCGGCTGGCTGGCGCTCGATGATCTCGCGGGCCAGATTGGGACCTGACACCACGCCAACTCGCTCGACCGGTACGCCTGCCGCCTCGCAGATCACCTCACTCATCCGCTCGTTTGAGCCCTGCTCAATTCCTTTGATGAGCGACACCAGCAGAGCCGAGGAATCCAGCCGAGGAGCCCATGACGTCAGGTTCTCGCGCAGGGTCTGAGCCGGGACGGCGAGAGCCACGACGGCGGCACCGGCGAGTGCAGCAGCCGCATCCGTCGTGGCCTTGATGGACGCGGGCAACACCACGCCCGGGTGGTAGACAGGATTCTCATGTCTGTCGGAGATCGCCTGCGCCACCTGCGGATCGCGACTCCAGATGACCACCTCGTGCCCCGCATCGGCCAGGACTTGGGCGTAGGCGGTGCCCCATGACCCACTTCCCATTACCGCACAGCGCACTCGTCACTCCTCCAGAGTCTGCGCCTGATGCGCCTTGAGGTCATATCGTTCCACCGGAGCCTTTACTCCGCGCAGGACCTCCAATTGTGCCGTAATCGCCGCCATCAGGCGGTCAGTTGCAGTATCCAGCACCTCACCATCAATCGGACGGCCGCGCAGATCATCAAGGTCCACCGGCGGACCCGCCATCACCTGCATCACCTTGCGCGGCAGAAGTCGCAACTCTCTGGCGTAGGGACGTACGACCTCCTGCGCTCCCCACTGTGCCAGCGGAATCAGTGGTGCTCCCGTCATCAGGGCAATACGCGCTGCACCGGTCTTGCCGGTCATCGGCCACAGCTCTGGATCACGGCTGATCGTTCCCTCCGGATAGATCACCACACACTCGCCAGCATTCACCGCCTCGATGGCCGCACGGATGGCGCTGGCAGCATCCTCGGTCTCCCGGTAGACCGGGATCTGCCCGGCTCCGGTGATGATCGGGCCAATCACGGGCAGTTCGAACACTTCATGTTTTCCAAGGAACCTGGGCAAGCGCCCATTGTCGTAGAGGTAGTGAGCACACTGCAGCGGGTCGAAGTAGCTGATGTGGTTGGCCGCCACCACGATTCCCTGCTGGCTGCCATCGGGGAGCACCTGGGCCTGAAGGTTCTCCATCCCCTGCCAGTCGCGCTTGGTGAATGCCATCAGCCACGGGCGAAGCAGGACGACGGCGGTCAGGTAGGCCGCACCCGGGGTCTTCCCGCTGGGATGACTCACCCATCCTCCTCGACATGATGTTGACCCAACGGTACGGGACCACGTACCCCGTCGCACCTGTTCGATACCCATCCGCCATGATGTGCCGGTGGGTGAGTTTGAGTCAGACCCGTTCTGGGTTGTCGTGCTGCCGGTGAAGCCACTGAGCCGCGCCAAGACTCGCCTGTCGACCCGGCCCGCCGGGGAGCGTCGATCACTGGTTCGGGCGTTCGCCTGGGACAGTGCGGCCGCCGTATGCCAATGCGATCAGGTCCTCGACGTGGTGATGGTGACCGATGATCCACTCCTACAGGAGGACATCACCGGTCTCGGTGGCAGGTGGATTCCGGACGTACCTGACGGTGGATTGAACGCCGCCCTGATTCATGGTGAGCGGTACGTCCGTGAGCATTACCCGACCTCAGGTGTTGCGGTGCTCACCTGTGATGTTCCGGCCCTGAAATCCACCGAACTCAGCTCGGCACTGGCGGCGGCGGCCAGCGTGAACCGCGGCTATGTCAGTGATGCCGCAGGCACCGGGACCACTCTGCTGACCTGCCAACCCGGATTCGCACTCGACCCGCACTTCGGCATCCGCTCAGCTGCCGCGCACAAGGCGTCTGGAGCGGTACCACTGGAGTGTGGACCGGTACCCGGCCTGCGGCGTGATGTAGACACTGAGATCGACCTATGGGATGCGCGTCGTCTGGGGGTTGGTCTGGCAACTGCGCGGGCCGTCACCCTGGATCGCGATGAAACAGGACGCGGCTAGTTATCAGCCACCACAACGCATCAGGGGTTGCACCCGCACGCGGATACAACCCCTGAGTGAGGTAGAACTAGCGCTTTGCTGCGGCCTTCTTGGCAGGAGCCTTCTTGGCGGCCGCCTTCTTGGCTGGGGCTGCCTTCTTGGCAGCTGCCTTCTTGCCAGCAACGGCGTTCTTGAACTCGGCACCTGCGCGGAACTTCGGCACCGAGGTGGCCTTGATCTTCACAGTTGCACCGGTCTGCGGGTTGCGACCCACGCGAGCGGCGCGATCAGCCTTCTCGAACACACCGAAGCCGCTGATGGCGACCTTGTCGCCCTTGGCGACACTCTTGGTGATCTCATCGACGATCGCCTCGATCGCCTCGCCAGCTGCCTTCTTGGTGATGTCAAGGCGAGCGGCGAGCCGATCGGTGAGCTCTGCCTTGTTGACGCTCTCTGCCACGATTTTCCTCCACGAAAATGAGCTAGACCCGTGCCTAGCAACACCCTGAAACCTAATCCGCGACCTCGGATTTCGCAAAGCGGCGCGCCGTGATTTTCCTAACGCTCACAAGGAATTCACGGTGATTGAGAGCATCCTGAGGATGTCGTCAAGTGGCTTGCGGAAATCAACTTTTCGGGGTAGTCAGCCGGTGGTGGGCAACCACGCCGGACGGTTGGCCTCGAATTCGGTGATCAGGTCCTCATGTCGAAGGGTGAGCCCAATATCGTCCAAGCCCTCAATGAGTCGCCAGGCGGTGTAGTCGTCAACATCAAAGGTTGTGACGAGGTCTCCCACGCGCACCTGACGGGCAGGTAGGTCAACGGTGACCTCAGCGGATGGATCCTGCTCGATGATCGACCAGATGCGTTCGATATCACTCTGCTCGACGACAGCTGTGAGCAGACCGATCTTGCCGCTGTTGCCACGGAAGATGTCGGCAAACCGCGACGACAGAACAACGGTAAAGCCGTAATCCTGCAGTGCCCACACGGCATGTTCGCGTGACGAGCCAGTGCCGAAATCCGGGCCGGCGACAAGGATCGAGACGCCGTCATATGCAGGGTTGTTGAGGATGAACTCCGGGTCCTGTCTCCATGCGGCGAAGAGGGCATCTTCAAATCCATGGCGAGTGATCCGCTTGAGGTACTCGGCGGGAATGATCTGATCGGTGTCGACATTGCTTCGACGCAGTGGCAGTGCGCGACCGGTATGAACGGTGAACTTCTCCATGACGTGTCCTCAATCCTTACGCGTTCGTTGCAGCCAGGTCGGCGGGTGATGCCAGATGTCCGGCAACGGCAGTTGCAGCAGCAACCTGTGGGGAGACCAGGTGGGTCCGTGAACCAGGGCCCTGGCGTCCCTCGAAGTTGCGGTTCGAGGTGGATGCACTTCGCTTACCCGGCGCCACCTTGTCGGCGTTCATCGCAAGACACATGGAGCAGCCAGCATTACGCCACTCAACACCCGCCTCGGTGAAGACCTTGTCCAGCCCTTCAGCCTCTGCCTGCAGACGCACCCGCACCGAACCCGGTACGACAATCGCGGTGACTGAGTCAGCAACCTTACGTCCGTCGAATACTGCAGCCGCCTCACGCAGATCCTCGATCCGGCCATTCGTACATGAGCCGATGAAGACGGTGTCGACCTCGATTTCCTTCATCGGGGTACCTGCCGTCAGGCCCATGTACTCGAGTGCCCGCTCGATGGAGATGCGCTCATTGTCGTCCTTGGCATCCGCCGGTGAAGGAACCGATGCCGACAGGGGCAGACCCTGACCCGGATTGGTACCCCAGGTGACAAAGGGTGAAAGCGTTGACGCATCAAGGGTTACCACCGCGTCGAAGGTGGCGTCTGCATCAGTGACCAGGGTCTTCCAGTAGGCCACAGCGGCATCCCAGTCGGCACCCTTAGGGGCATGCTCGCGACCTTCGAGGTAGTCGAAGGTGACCTGATCAGGGGCGATCAGGCCCGCGCGGGCACCGGCTTCGATCGACATGTTGCAGATGGTCATGCGTGCTTCCATCGAGAGCTTGCGGATGGCTTCACCCCGGTACTCCAGCACGTATCCCTGGCCGCCACCCGTGCCGATCTTGGCGATGATCGCGAGGATGATGTCTTTGCTGGTGACCCCTTGTGGCAGGTCACCCTCAACCTCGATGGCCATGGTCTTGAAGGGCTTCAACGGAAGGGTCTGCGTGGCGAGCACGTGCTCCACCTCTGAGGTGCCGATCCCGAAGGCCAGTGCACCGAAGGCACCGTGCGTAGACGTGTGCGAGTCGCCACATACGACCGTCATGCCGGGCTGAGTGAGACCAAGTTGCGGTCCGACGACGTGAACAATTCCCTGCTCCACATTGCCGAGTGAGTAGATGGGTACGCCGAACTCGTTGGCGTTGATTCGCAGAGCCTCAACCTGAGCCCGCGAGATCGGATCGGCGATCGGCTTGTCGATATCGAAGGTCGGCACATTGTGATCTTCAGTGGACAGGGTGAGATCTGGGCGGCGGACCGTACGTCCGGCTCCGCGAAGACCATCAAATGCCTGTGGACTGGTGACCTCGTGGGTGAGGTGCAGGTCGATGTAGAGCAGATCGGGTTCACCATCCACCCGACGAACAACGTGTGCGTCCCACACCTTCTCTGCCAGGGTCTTGCCCATTGCCGCCTCCGTTCGATTTGCTATCTCATATATTGAGATGGCAGTATCACTACATGGACAACTATAGCGGAGTCGGCGTACTGGACAAAGCCGCGGGCATCCTGTCCGCACTTGAGGCTGGCCCTCTCACGCTGGCCGGTCTCGTCCAGGCCACCGGCTTGGCTCGTCCAACGGCACACCGCCTCGCTACCGCACTCGAACACCACCGCCTGGTGGCCCGCGATCTGCAGGGCCGCTTCATCCTCGGTCCGCGCCTGGCTGAACTAGCAACGGCCGCCGGTGAGGATCGATTGCTGGCCGCATCCGGTCCAATCCTGACCACCCTGCGCGACACCACGGGTGAGTCGTGCCAGTTGTATCGACGTCAGGGGGAGCAGCGCATCTGCGTCTCCGTTGCCGAGCGGCTCAGCGGCCTTAGAGACACCGTCCCCGTCGGCGCTGTGCTCACCATGCACGCAGGCTCAGCAGCTCAGGTGCTGCTCGCCTGGGAGGAGCCTGAGCGCATGCATCGCGGGCTCATGGGGGCAAAGTTCAGCGCCACCACCCTGGCCGGGGTACGCAGACGTGGCTGGGCCCAGAGTGTGGGTGAGCGCGAGGCTGGAGTGGCATCTGTATCAGCACCGGTCCGTGGGCCCGGCAACCGGGTGGTTGCCGCCGTGTCGGTCAGTGGTCCGGTGGAACGCCTCGGCCGCGCGCCCGGAAGACTTCACGCTCAGGCCGTCGTTACCGCGGCCGCTCGACTCACCGAAGCGCTGCGTCGATCCGCGAACTGAGGCTAGCCGCGGGCAGCCATCTCAAAGTCCGCGGTCGAGATGGCCACGGTCGAGCCTGACTTTGACGCGGCGGCATTCGCGAAAGATGCAGCCTGCACACCGGCCAGCGGCCGCGACGAAATCTGGCCAGGCTGCTGACAAACCCCATCGAGAAGAACTTGCCCACCAGCGACGGGGTACCAATCATCGGCAACCTCCCCCACGTCGGAGACGGCGCGCACGGCGAAGTATCCGCTCCCACCCGTGGAGGAGACTCGCTGGTCAGTCACAACAGTGAGATCACCGCTGGTGCCACCCTCTACCCAAACGGAATCTCCGGACGAAAGTTGAGGGCCTGCGACCAGATTCACCACACGTAGCCTCATCTCACTGAACACCGTCTGGGCGTCCGACCTCGTCACAACTTTCGTGGCACCTGTCGGCAAAAGGCTGCCAGCAAAGATTGTGTAATGCTCTGCACGATATTCCTGCATCAGCCGAACCAAGCTCCAGTTGACGCACGAAGTCTCCACTTTGACTACCCGCGGGCCGCCGTTACTACAACCACTGAGGCTCAGGAGAAAAACAAGCACCATCAGCGGCACAGCAATCGTTCTTCTCTTTGCCATTACGAATACCTCGCTTTGAGTCCGAGGATGTCGTCCTCTTGCATAGCGGTCACCCCGTTATCAGTGCCCCACATCACGGCCGAACTCACAGTCGTGTGCTCGAGACCCTGGCTATGGCCAAACTCATGAAGCGTCGTGTAGAACAAACCACAATTGCCAGGAGATCCAGGCAAATGGTAGGTCTTTGACGAGCTGAAGGAAATTGTGGCGTGCGCCCCATCGCTTCCCGAAGTGCTAACCGTGGTGTAGCGACATAAACCCGCAGCGAGGGCCGCCTGATTCCAAACGATCTCCTGAGTTGAACAACTCGTGGTACCCCTACGGGTCCACACAGGCTTCGCACCCGTGGTCACGATCGCGTTGTATGTGTTTACTCGACCTTGAATCGCATTTATCCAGTCAGCACCATGAACAGTCACTGTGCTAGATAGACAATATGAGCCGTTGGCACCGATATTCCACCGGTAGCTGGCAAGCGCACATGCCTGGTCGTTTTCCTCCGGACAAAAGACGAAGGACCAGGTCGCAGACCTGGGCCTTCTCACGTAGCCCCGACGGGATTCGAACCCGCACTATCGCCTTGAGAGGGCAGCCTC
>CAXBQZ010000087.1:0-11148 GCA_963978055.1 uncultured bacterium | reverse complement strand
GATTGGTATCGCGATACACGAGGTACTTGCCCCGGGTGGCGGGGCAGGCAGCTGCGTCACAGATGATGTTGCTCAGGTCGACGCCATGGGCGAATGGCACCCCACGGGTCATGCCCACGTCGTACTCGGGCTTATCCAGGGCGGCCCGCGTTACATCGCAGCTGCTGGGGTTGCTCATGTTCTGAGCCACACACGAGGCCATGTCCTTGCCCGGCCACGGAGTGTCTCTCAGCACCACCACCGGTACCCCCGCCTTGGACAGTACATCGAGTGTTCGCGCCCAGCCTGACTGCCACTGCGCACCAGCCTTCGCGGGATCAATCAACTGCCCAGTTGATCGGTCGACAATGGACTCAGTTCTGGTTCCCGCCGCGACGACCAGAGCTGGTTTGTGGGATGTGATGGCCGATAGAACATTGTGACGCCACTGATCACATTCGGTGTAGGCACGCTTCAGACCTCTGTTGAAGATGGTGACGTCAGGTGCGGGACACCCTGACTTGGTATCGCTCACCAGCGCCCAGCCCTGAGCTCTGGCAAGCTTCTCGAGGGCTGGGAACCATTGCGCCGCATGGGAATCTCCCAGCAGGACAATCCGAGTTGCTGAGTTGACCTCACCGAACACACACGATCCCGGCAGCGTGTCTGAGTGCGTGAGATGACAGCCATCGTTGTAGGTGATCGGTAGGTCCGCTCGGGCATTCTGCGGATCCGGAGTCAGCGGTCCACTCGGCCAGGTGATGGGCGCAGCGGCGGTAACGGTTGAGGGAGTCGGGTTTGCCCACGTAGGTGACCCCGTATGCGAGGCAGTGGGTGCAGTCGGCCGGCCGACCTGCTCATCGGCGGCCGAGGGTGCCGTTCGTCCACTAGCCCAGGCACCGCCGCCCGGTACGAGCACCAGGAGCAGGCCCGCAATGGCTGCGGTCACGGACAGGACCCCACCCAACTGCAGTGACCGCGGGGCATCTGCAACCAACCGTGGACTGAGTCGAACTGGATTCTCAAGGAATCGGAATGTCACGGCAGCAACGACCAGACTGATCAGTGCAAGGAGAATTTTGACCCACAGCGCAAGCGGACCCAGAGCACTTGCGGCCAGCACGAGGACCGGCCAGTGCCACAGATACCACGAGTACGACAGACGCCCGATTGCCCGCATTGGCCAGGTTCCGAGCGGACGAGCCACACTGCCCGGGACATCATCACCAAATCCAGCCGCGATGATCGCGGCCGTCCCAAGCACTGGGAAGACCGCAGCAACTCCTGGGTACGGCATATCGGCGTTGATCACCAGTATCGAACCAATAAGGCAGGCCGCACCGAGCCAGCCGATGAGCACGGTACGTGCACCGATGAGTCGCGCAAGTGCGGGACCCGTCACGGCAAGCAGACCGCCGATGGCGAACTCCCAGCCTCGGGTGGGCATTGAGAAGAACGCCCACGGCTCAATCCGCTCCGTGAGCATCAGGGACAGTCCGAAAGAGCCAATCCCGAGCAGCGCGAGGGCAACTCCGATAACACCTCGGGACAGACCTGAGCGTCGACGGAACCCCAGCATGAGCAGCAACAGCAGCGGCCAGACAACATAGAACTGCTCCTCCACCCCAAGTGACCAGAAGTGCAGTACCGGACTGGGAGCGGCATCGGAGGCGAGGTAGTCCGTGGCCTGGATCGCGAACCGCATGTTGGAGACATAGAACGCGGCTGAGGTGATGTCCCACCCGACCGTCACATGATCCAGGCGGGGAATCACCCACCAGGACACCAGTGCGGTGGTGACCAGAACAAGGGTTGCCGCCGGCAGGAGGCGGCGGGCTCGGCGGGCCCAGAACCTCGCCAGGTCGACATGGCCGGTACTCGTGGCCTCCTTCACCAGCAGCCCTGTGATCAGGAATCCGGAAATGACGAAGAAGACGTCGACCCCGACGAATCCACCCGAGATGAATGGGATCCCGACGTGATAGGAGACCACAGCCAGAATCGCAATCGCTCGAAGCCCCTCAACGTCAGGGCGAAAGTCCGCGGCTCGGTGGTGCCTGCGCGACGGCGCCTGCGTCAACTGATCCTGGGCCACCCGACGAGCATAAGCGGCGAATGCTCAGATCTCGGTACGGTGGAAGTTCAGGTAGCTCTTGCTGGCCGTTGGGCCGCGCTGACCTTGATAGCGCGAGCCATACACCGATGATCCATATGGCTGCTCGGCAGGGCTGGAGAGCCTGATCAGACACAGCTGGCCGATCTTCATCCCCGGCCACAGCTTGATCGGGAGGGTGGCCACATTCGACAACTCCAGCGTCACATGGCCACTGAACCCCGGATCGATGAATCCTGCCGTTGAGTGCGTGAGCAGCCCCAGACGTCCGAGAGAGGACTTGCCCTCCAGGCGTCCGGCCACATCATCAGGAAGGGTGACAACCTCATAGGTTGACGCGAGAACGAATTCACCTGGGTGCAGGATGAAAGGCTCACCATCATTCGGCTCAACCATGCGGGTGAGTTCAGGCTGCTCTTCCGCCGGATCGATATGCGGGTAGCGGTGGTTCTCGAAGACGCGGAAGTACTTGTCAAGTCGAACGTCAACACTCGACGGTTGAACCATGCCCGGATCGAAGGGCTCGAGAACAACCCGGCCCGCAGCCAACTCGGCGCGGATATCGCGGTCCGATAGAAGCACAATTCCTCCCGGTATTTCGCTGTCTCGGTGAGGGTACCGGGTCGATCACACCCCTGTTCGTCCGACCCGCAAACCGAGTGTCGCCGACGATCATCCGAGGTTCGATACGGGTCTGTTCAGCCCGTGGGACTGGCCGATACCGGCGGGTGTGGATCCGGCGGCGGGACCGGCACCGGAGGCAACGTCGGTATCGGCTGATCGAGGATCGCGGGACGAACGGGGGGGCAGCCAGCGGGGCCGGTCGGACTCGGGGTTGGTGATGGTCCGCTGGGACTTGCGGTGGCCGTTGTGGTGCCCGTTGGATTCGGACCCGTGGTGTCAGTTGGACCAGGGGTCTGCGTTGGCGGGGGTGAGTAGGTGGCCGTTGGCGTGGGCGGGTAGCCCGGGGCATTGGCACATGCCGTTAAGGCAGCATCGTATGCGGCCTGCGCCTGTTGTTGCTGGGCTGTGAATGCCTGCTGGGCGGCCAGGGCCTCGTTGTATTGGCGCACTGCCGTGTCGTATGCCTCGCGGGCACTGCTGATCGAATCCCATAACAGCGCTACGTCGCGAACGGCCGCGGCGTAGGCGAGGAATTCCTGCAATTGAGCCGCATAGGTTGGAACCTGCTGCCAGTACGCAAGGGTGCTGGTCTGCCACTGGCTCTGCGCCGTCAGCAGCGCTGCCCGCGCCTTATCGGCTAGGCCCTGGGCCAGAGCCGCCTGCTGGACCTCGTCATAGGTTGGCGGCACCTGACCGGTGAACGCCCATCCGCAACCTGGTCCAATGGGATCGGGAGCACGGGACGGAACCGCCGTGGCCGACGGTGGCAGGGTAGGCACCACCGGCATCTCCGGAGTGGTGACCGGAGTCGGTAGCTCCAGCGGCCAGACCGGATCTGCGGGCCGAGAGGGATAGGACACTGATGGCACCGGGGATGGGACGTAGGTGTGCGGTACGGGAGTGGAACCGGGAGGCAGGGTCGGCCACGGTGCATGGGAGACCGCGACCGGCACCTGCGTGATCAATCCAGTGAAGTCCTTGGGAGCGAGCCACGGGTTTCGCGCTGCATCGGCCAGAACAGAGTCCACCGATGCACACGAGTGTGCGATCCCCGGAAGAAGCAGCTGATCGAACTGAAGGGACTTGGTGCCAAGGGACCCGTTCATTGACTGGGGGGCGCTGATCCACGTCAGGACATCCCCGCGTCGCCACATCATCGATGACGTCGGCGCACCCTTGACGTTCGCCCCCCACACCACAAGGGCATCGGTTGGTGTCACCGGGTTGGTCGATGCGGCTGCTGGCCCGGGAACTGTGTAGCTGCTTACCGAACCACAGGACGACAACTGATGCTGCCAATCCTGGAATGCTCCGGCACCCAGCCCTGCGGAGTAGGCCATCAGGCTCACCATGACCTGGCCACCTGCGGTCTGATACACCCGGGATCCTGCCACTGACGGGCCCAGCGCTCCCGGACGTCCACAGCTCTCGTCGAACGGGGTCCCGGCAGTCCAGGCGATCTCACCCACTGGCTGCCAGGCCGAGTTCGGGGACTCATTGAGCAGAGTGGCAAAGCTCTGGTGTGCCGGGGTCTGCGTGATCGCGGCCACCGGTCGTGGGCTCGCCGGCGCCGGTGTTGGGGCCACATCACTGGGTCCCCTGCCCATGATCGGCACACCGGCAGCGGAGACGCCCAGCAGGGTTGCCCCCACCAAAGCCAGGGCTGCACCCGCGGTGAGCGTGCCCGCCAAGCCGCCTGACGCAGGCTTGGACGCGCGAGTACTGGGCGCGACGACTGGGCGGCCGTCAGCAGAATGTCGACCCACCGCCAACACCCCCACTTCCTGACTTTCGCCCGTTTGCCGCGGATACTTGGAACGTCCAAGCAGTCAGAGTCGTCATACAGGGGAGCGGGCAACAACACCGTTGTGCGCTGCGCCACCTGCAGTCGATCTGCCTATATTCATGATGCAGGCAACCACCATCAATGGAAGAGAGCGGTCCCCCGGTGAGTCCTACAACACAACGCGGACGCCGCGCACGTGTTGCAGGCTTCGACGACCTCTTTGACGGTGGACTGCCCACTGCAGTTCCCGCCACCGCTGAAAACACATCGAAGTCGAGGGCGCGTATTCCGCGTTGGTTGGGGTGGTCGGCAGCACTCGGCGTCCTCGCAGCCGCTCTGGCAACCCCATTCGTAGTACCGCCAGCACTCTTCGCTCGCCAGGCAGCCTACGGTTGGCAGGATCTGCCCACGGCTCTTCCCCTCACCGCGGAGCTTCCCCAGCGAAGTGAACTCGTCGATCGGTTCGGCAAGCCCTTCGCTGTTCTCTATGGCCAGAATCGCACCCCGGTCACACTCAATCAGGTGGCCAAGCCGGCAATCGATGCACTTCTGGCCACCGAAGACGACCGCTTCTACGAGCATGGCGCCTTCGATCCGGTGGGCCTGGTGCGCGCGGTCGTCCACAACCGCAGTGGCGGATCCCGGCAGGGTGGCTCGGGTATCACACAGCAGTACGTCAAGAATCTGCTGCTGTCACAGGCCACCACAGCCGATGAGGCCGCAACAGTTACTGAGGCAACGCTGGGACGCAAGATCCGCGAGCTTCGGTATTCGGTTGCACTGGAGAAGTCGATCAGCAAGAACGACATCCTTGAGCGCTACCTCAACACTGTGAACTTCGGTGACGGTGCCTGGGGTATCGGTGCGGCGGCCCTGCACTACTTCGATGTGCCAGCATCCAAACTCACCATTCCACAGGCTGCCACTCTCATCGGAATTCTGAAGTCCCCCACGTATTACAACCCGGTCGATAATCCTGACCGCAGTCGGATTAGGCGTGATGTAGTTCTCAGCCGCATGCTCGCCGCTGGTCGGATCTCTCAGCAGCAGTACGACACGGCGGTCGCAACGTCCGTCACTCTCAAGATCACCGATCCCGCACAGGGATGTGGTGCCTCCAAGTACCCCTTCTACTGTCAGTGGATCCTCGATCAGATTGCCCATGATCCTGGCTTCGGCGCTACCCCCGAAGCTCGACAGGAGCTTCTCTTCCGCGGTGGGCTCACGATCCACACGGCCCTTGACCCGGCAGCCACGGCGATCGCAACCAGAGCCGCGCAGCAAGCGCTCGATCCGACGAACCGGGTGGCCACGGGGATCGCCATCGTCGAGCCGGGTACTGGTGAAGTTCGAGCCTTGGCGACCAACCGCACGTGGGGCCGCAAGACCGACAAGGGGCAGACTCAGCTCGTCCTACCTGCGCGACATGCATTTCAACCGGGATCGAACTTCAAGCCAATTACCTTGGCCACAGCCATCGAGCGCGGCTTCTCCCTCTCCACAACGTTCGACACTCCCAACGGGTACATGCCGGCCAATATGAACTACCCGCAGGGCGGCTTTCACAATGACAACGACCGCAACAACGGCGTTCTCAATGCAACACAGGCGACGGCCCTGTCCGTAAACACCTGGTACATCCAGCTCGAGGAGAGATACGGGGTTCTGCCCGTCGCCGATATGGCGCAGCGGCTTGGGATCACGAGCCTGCCACGCAGTGGTTCCCACCGAATCACCAAGAAGGATGCGTCCCTGACCCTTGGTACCTATGAGGTCTCCCCACTGGAGATGGCCACGGTTTACGCCACATTTGCCAGTGGAGGGATCGAGTGCGCACCTGTGGGTGTTCTATCGATGACAAACCGAAGCGGCAAGAGTGTTCCGGTGCCTTCAGCTCGGTGTCACCGGGCCATCTCGTCCTATGTTGCCGACTCGGTCACTCAGGTGATGAGAGCGGTGTTCTCGTCCTATGGCACGGGTGCCGGACTGGATCTCGGTGGCCGGCCCGTTGCGGGCAAGACTGGAACGACGAATGATTCAGCCGCTACCTGGTTCAGCGGGTTCACCCCGCAGTATGCGGTCAGCGTGTGGGTGGGTGACCCGCGCGGAGGTCAGAAGTATCCGCTGCACAACATCACGGCCTACGGTCAGCAGATCGGCAAGGTCTACGGTCGATCAGTGGCCGGGCCGATCTGGCAGGAGACGATGCGGGGACTCCATGAGCGGCTACCGGTCAAGTCGTTCGAATCTCCAAGCGCGTCTGCTCTTGCTGGACTGCTGCCTCCAGTCCCGGATGTGCGAGGAATGAGTCGAGACGCCGCGATCACGGCACTGCTCGATGCCGGATTCCGCGTTCACATCTCGACGAAGACCGCACCGCCGGATCCGAACCTGCCGTCCAATCAGGTGGCCGCGCAGACACCAGCCGCGGGGGCTCTGGCCGAATTCGACTCGAGCGTGGTTCTCACATTGACCAATGGAAGTGAAACTGACCTCGCCATTCCGGCACCTTGGCAGATTCCACAGGCCGCTAGCCCGTAGAGTTCGTCTGCACGCCGCCGCGCCAATGACGAGACGGTGATCGCACCTGACGCCGCAACCTGTTGGAGGTGCTGGAGATGGATCATGGTCATGCTCTGCTGCTCCGCGCCCTGAAGGAGCGCCGACCCGACTGGTTGACCCAGCGCGGTATCGCCATGCTGGAAGTCGGCACTACGCGCGAACCACTCCCGAGCCAGGACTCCACCCGCATTCTCTCGGCGTTCTGTCAGGAGCATGGATGGTCTTTCACCACCTGCGATATGGATCCAGCCAACTCCGAACATGCTCGCGAACTGTTTGCGTCGATGGGCGCGCCGTTCACGGCCGTCACCGCCAAAGGTGAGGATTACATCAAGACCCAGAGTCGCGCTTTTGATGTGGTGTACCTCGACGCGTACGACTTCGACCACGGGAAGCACAGTGAGCAGCGTCAGGAGCGGTACGAGCAATTCCTGGGATCACGAATCGACCAAGATGCCTGCGAGATCATGCACCTGGAGGCCATGCAGGGGCTGAATCATGCAGGTCGCAAGGGCTGCCTCGTCGTGATCGACGATACGTGGCGCCAGGGCCCAACCAAGCCATGGCTCGGCAAGGGACCGCGAGCGATTCCCTGGGCTCTGAAGAACGGCTGGGAACTGACGATGGAGTTGCCCGACTACCGGGCAGTTGTCCTGGAATTGGACCCCACCTACTACCGTCCCGATCGCCGCATTGCCCGGGCCGCTCGACGGACCGCCCGCAAGCTCGGACTCTGAACTCAGGTGGCTGTTGACATCACGGTGTCAACGGAGCAGCCAGAACCTGACGGGCGATATCTGCGTCCCCACGTACGTTGAGCGCAGCCAGCTCTGTTCGGCCCCAGAGAAGTAATAGCAACTCGGTGGCGGATCCTGTGATTGTCACGTCGCACATGTCAGCGGACACGCCCCCAGTTCCATCTCCGGCGAGCACATACGTGACGTCAGAGTCCTGCACCTGCAGCGCACATGCGTACGTCAGTGGAACCATGCGTTGCAATCGGACCTGCCGTGGAAAGAACATCGTGACCACCTCGGCCACACCGTCACAGGCCAGCTCGTCATCAGCGGTCAATGGCACGTCAAGTGCTCTCTGGAGATCCCAGAGGTGAACCAGGGTCTCCAGTGCTTGTCGGCGAAACCAGAACTCCGCAAGCCGTGGCTTTGGACCGAACGTCCAGACCGAGGACTGTGGATCGGTGGCTTCCAGTGCAGATAGGAGCAGTTGAGCACCCTCCGCGAACCATGGCACCAATTCGTCCGGATTGTCAGGACCAGACAGTTCCTCACCCGGCTCCCCGGTCACCAGAACCCCGTGGGCCCAGCGATGCACACCACCGAGGTGACCAGCCAGCTCCCGTACCGTCCAGCCCGGACAGCTCGAAATCTCGCGGCTCATGTCCGCACCATCCAGAAGTTCAGCGAATCTCACGGCATCTCGCCGCAGGGAGCTCAGATAGCTCGACGGTGGTAGCACGGCCCGATCATGACACAGTCACCTCGTCGAGGTTGGAACCTCGTCCGCCCACCTTCTACCGGACAAGGCGGATCGGGCATAATGAACCGCATCGATCGACTGCGATCGGTACATCTGCGGGTGTAGTTCAATGGCAGAACATCAGCTTCCCAAGCTGACAGCGCGGGTTCGATTCCCGTCACCCGCTCTACTGAAAGCCCTTTATACACAAAGGATTACGAGAATCCACTAACCCCCATGACTGCCCCTGAATGTCCGTAATTAGTGGCACGAAACCCCGTTTTATGGCACGACTGTGGCACGTTCGTGGCACGATGTCAGCCTGCCAAGGGGGCGCCCGGCTTTCTGGGGCATTGCTTCGGACCGCGCTTCCACTCCACCGCGGATCTCCCCACCTGTTTTCAGCGGGGGTAGGTGGATTCTGTGCAGCTGTCTCTCTCCCCGCCGTCCAAAAAGTTCTCGCCCTGGCATCGGCAGCGATGACCCGCATGCGGCTACGCGCCACCACAGGTCAACGCATCATCATTTGGCAGGCACAGTGTCATGCCATAGGGCATGAACAGTTCTTTGGTTTCAGACCCCGTGCTGTATCGGATCATGAATCCCTTGGTGGCGACCGACTTGTTCACGGTCCGGTCCATGGTAATCAACACCTGGCTCAGGATGTCCTTCGGTGCGGCCGCGGGCTCCGTCGGACAATGGCCGGACACCTCTGCATTCGGCGCGGTCACTTGGCCGGGCACAACCGGGAAACGTTCGCCAACTAGATCACCGACAATGCCGTCATTGTTAGGACGCGGCATTTGGAACTCATTTGGCTGAATTGCCCAATAGACAACCCTCACCCCGGCATTCGGCTCCGATGGTTGTATATCCAAGATCCGCACCGGATCGCCAGTTGTGCATACGGGTGGGAACTTGTACGAAAGGACCGAACCATTAGGTACAGTCTGCCCAGCCGCCGCGGGATTTCCGAGCCATTGAAGATCAGACCCCCCGCGCGTGCAGCCAGCTGTGGCGATCGCGACGACACCCATCACCGCAATCGCCACAGCCAGAATCAACCCGCGGATCGAAACCACAATCAACCCAGGCCCATTTCAGCAGACTGACTCGATTCAGGGCCGCCTGGACCGGAGCCGCATTCGAGCGCAGTCATCCCCGCAGGAATCTTCCCCCATGTAATGCTCGTGCTTGAATCCCAGCCCGCCTGAGAACTCACGGTAAGGGCCCCGAGATTGACTCCACCCGAAAACGTAATGTTTGTGGCGTTCAGCTTTGTGTAGCACCAACCGGCGCCTCGTTTGTAGCACGGATTCGTAGATGGGTTGGCAGCCCAACTAGTTGGCATCGCTCCAGCCCAACCCCCCGTATCCGTCATTTTTCCAGCAGTATCATAGACCTTACGAGTAACTTGCGTCGTGCCATTTTGGAAGGTGCAGGGGTAATCCCGATAGTTCAGCCAGTGGGCGCTCGCCGATGCCTCTGAAGGGGTGCGGCTTTCGAGTGACCGTCCATCGTTGGCCTGGACGCCATCACCGATCAGCGGGTCCGTGACCTTGCGCTGCCCCCGAGAGCGGCCTTGAGCTCCTCGATCTCCTCGGCCATCCCCCGCTCTCGCGGGTTCCCCCTCGAGAGTCGACCGCCCTCGGCCAGGGCGGTATGCCGGCCTTCAGGAACTGCTGCTTCCACCGCGACACCGACTGCTCGGCGACCGCGTTGCAGCGCGCAGCCCTGACGATGGTCATCTCGCCGGAGAGAACGCTGAGCACGATGCGCTGCCTGTCATCGACCGGAATAGCGGGACGACGACCGACACCTCTGCTCCTCGACCACGGGCCCGACCTTACGGCCCTGCCACCTTCGTGACCCGGGACAGAATCCCGTAATCGCATCTCCCTAGAGCGAGGCGCATACCCGTATCCGTGGCTTAAGCTCGCCTACTCAGGCCGGCCCTCATCATCAACCCAAAGAATCAATCGCTCAACAGAACGCAGTGAATCCCGCTGCAGGTCGCCTGTGGGCGCTTCGATCACCATTTCTCTCAATGAGCGCAATCTCGGCAGCACCCGACCCCTGAGATCCGCTGCCGGGGTCGACATCAAACCGACGAGTTCGTCCGTGACGAACTCCCACTCGGCCGCCAATTCAAACCATACTTGTGGCACATCATCTGATACGACAAGCCCCTCAAGCGGACACTCGCGAATCAGGCGATCGAGTCTCCGCCGGTCGGCCGCCGTGGGCCGCCTCCTCACCAGAACGTCACCCAGCGACTGCCGCCGCTGTTCAGGATTCCACGCGAGAAATGAATGTGCGCCACAGATTCCGACGCCTCGATCTGATCGCAGATGTACCCCTGCGGCCACGTGCCGAGATCTTCCCAGAGTCGCTCACCGGAGTGGAGCAGGACGGGCACGATGCAGACGTGGAGTTCGTCAACAAGTTGATCGCGAAGAGCCTCGCGCACCGTTGATACTCCGCCACCGATGCGCACGTCCTTACCTGCGGCTGCCTTAGTAGCCTGTTCCAGCGCATCGACAAGTCCACCCGTCACGAAGTGGAATGTGGTGCCACCCTCCATTGAGAGGTGTGGCCGCGGGTAGTG
>CAXBQZ010000086.1:0-11514 GCA_963978055.1 uncultured bacterium | reverse complement strand
TGCCTGAGACGAGATCCTTGATGAAGCCTCCACCGAGGACGCCAGGTACAAGATTTGTGGCGTCAGAGCCGAAGTACACCTTCTGCCCGTCGGCGCTCCAGGCGTCCGTTTGGTTGAACGAACCGGTTCCGTTGGCCTGAGCTCCGGTTGCATCGGAGGAGACGAGAGTCACCGCCCCTGTGGTCAGGTTCTTGACGAACACGTCCGTGGTCGCGTTGGTGTCAGCGGTGGTCAGCAGGTTGGTGGCATCAGACCAGAAGGCCAGCTTGGTGCCATCTGGGCTGAAGTCTGCACGCCCTGAACCAAGATTGGGCTGCACGCCATTGGCTGCCGTGACTCGGACAATTGCGCCGGTGGCCAATGTCTTGACGAAGATGTCGTCGACGGCGTTCGTATCTCCTGCGACCAGGTTGGTAGCAGGACCGTAGAAGGTGACCTTGGTTCCATCAGGGGAGATCACTGGCCGCCTACTGCTGTTGTCGCTCTGTGCTCCGGTTGCCGAGGTGGAGACACGGCTGATGGCTCCCGTCGTCAGGTTCCGGACGAAGATGTCGCCCACACCGTTGGTATCGCCTGCCACCAAAGTACTGGCAGAAGAAGTGAACGCAACCAGATTCCCGTCACCGGAGAATGATGGTTCGTCGACTGGATTTGTCACCACATCCGCTTGAACTCCCGTGGCTGATGTGGAGATTCTGGAGATGACGCCGGTGGATAGATTGGCGACGAAGGTGTCATCCACTGCATTGGTGTCCCCTGCGACCAGATTTGAAGCGAAACTGTAGAAGGCCACCTTGGTTCCGTCCGGTGACAAGCGGGGCCGAGCTGAGGTGTCGTTCCCACTTATTCCCGACCCAGGAGTGGACACCAGGGTCAGTGCCCCTGAAATCAGGTTCTTGACCCAAATCTGCTCAACCCCAGTCGGGGTGGCGGCCGCCCCGAAGGCGACCTTGGTGCCATCCGCACTGAAACTCGCGTAGGAATCCAGTGGGTAAACCTCCGCTCCAGCCGAGGTGGTGGATGCGCACCGGGCTCCACCGGGAAGCAGGAAGGCGAGGGTGGGAAGTGCGCTGGCACTGCTGACGGGGATTGAGACTGCGGCAATGGCTGCGGCAGTTGAGCCGATGAGGACTCGGGCGAGGTAGCGGTTCATGGTGTCTCCTTGGGGACCGGTTGCGAGGTTGTTCGCAACACCCCAAGGTTCCAACGGATGGCAGCGCACTACTGTCTGCGCGCTGACACATCAAGTGTTCGCCTGCTGACACAGCAAACACAGGCCGCGGGACAGATCGAAATCCCTACTGGACTTGTGTTCGCAAGTAGCGCACCTCGTGGACGTTCTGAGCGCCGATTACAGTCAGCTGCTCAGTTCCGTCTCTTTCGAATCCGATGCGCTGGTAGAAACCGCGTGCCCGTTCATTGGCCGAGATGACCCACAGCGAGACGTCGCTGACGTGTGCTGGAAGCGCGTCAAAGGCATGGGTCGTGATGGCGGCTCCGTAACCCCGGCCTATTGAGGAAGGCTCAAGATAGAGCCCGTAAAGCTCCCATTGCGAGGCCGCGCTTCGGTCGTCGTCGCGACAGGGTCCGACACTGGCAAAGCCGATGATGTGCCCGTCAATTTCGATGACGTAGTTGGAGCTCTCCGGGATGGTTGGTCGACGAAGAATCCGGGTCCAGAACTTGCGCCGATCACGCCAATCCAACCCGTCGAGCAACTCGTCGTCGAGTATTCCTCGATAGGCGGCCTGCCAGGACGCAACGTGAACTTTGGCTATGGCTTCAGCATCTGCCGGTACCGCAAGCCGAACACTCGGCTTATATGTTGCCATCGACGTAGGCCCGGATCTCTTCAACTGCCGCCTGCAGAGGTAGCGTCAGCTTTGTCGATACCCCGCGCTCAACGGCAATCCGGCAGCACTCGCTGTAGTACCTCAAGACTTCCTGCCTCGACCCATTGAACTTGTCGAGTACGTCCACACCTGATTCCTGCAGATCGACGCAGATGGCGCGGGCATTGTGCAGCTTGTCGGCAGTGGACACGATCAGGGCATCATCGGATGCCTCGACGAGGTGATCGAGATACTGCTGCTTGCGCTCCCAATAGCTGACGCTGGCCTTCCACTCCTCATTATGTGAATCGCTACACGCGAACACTACGTCAGCAACTCGCTTCCCGAACCGAGCCTCGACATCCGCCAGACGGGGCAGACCTCCGGCGTCTTCAACGGCATCGTGAAGCAGGCCCGCGATGGCCAGATCTTCATCACCGCCAGCCTCGATCACCAGGCTGGAGACTCCCAGCAAGTGTGAGATGTAGGCAATGGATGTGCCCTTTCGCATCTGCGCACCGTGAAGAACAGCCGCATATGACACTGCCTGTGAATAGCGTTCAGTGAGATTGGTCAAGGGGGTACGTGTATCCACGCTTTTCTGGTCCAAGATATTTGTCTCCTCTCAGTTGGTTGACTGCTCTTGTGTTGGCAGCTCAGGCATAGCCTAGGAAGACTCGTGCCTGCGGGCTGCCAACCGGGCACGCACATCATCTGCGGATCGCGGACGTTCGTCACTCAGCGGATCTGGTCGTTCGAGCAGGCTCATGTTGTCGATGGCGATATGGGCGTCAGGTGACCAGAGCATCGAGTTCTCGTCCTCGAGCAAATCGCGCAGGACATAAGCCTCGACCAGGATCGCCAGCAGCAGATCCTCACTCGAGGTCTGCGGATTGTGTGCGGTGTACCAATTTGCTGCTTCAGCCATCCGAAGGAAGAGCTCGTCCTTAAACCCGTAATACCCCGGATTGACTGCGAAGGAATCTCGCATCTCGAGGAAGAAGGAGGCCACCTGCTCGACATGAGGCGTGACCAGGTAGTAGTCCTCGGGATAGAAGCTCCGAGGCTGCGGTGCGGGCTGTACGGGAACGATGGAGACATCGGCGAATCGATAATCGTCGAGCGGCTGCAGCGGCCCACTCGTAATCACCGATTGGAAGTGGTCGAGCTCAATATGTGTGTTGGTCTTCTTCATATCTGCCTCCTTCGATCGCGGTCTGTCTTCACTTATGAATATAGGGAGGGGGTCTGACAATGACTGGCCTGCAAGGGGATTCGTCCGTCACAGCGATCCTGAACTAACCCGGATTGGGCCAGTCGATGTACGTCCATGGCTCGATCGGCAACGGTTTGTTACCGTGGCTTGAAAGGGGTGGTTATGAGGGTTCGCGGCCGCGCAATTCTGGCGCTGTGTGCTGCGCTGATGGCCGCCTCCGTGTCTAGTGCATCGGCTCAACAAGTCAGCCCATCAGTCCCCACATCGTCATCACAGCTGACGCCCGTTCATAGCCCACCCATGCCTGCGGATTGGGAGTCGGTCACTCTCCAGTTGAAGCCAAGGTATCCGCAGACCATCGCGGAGCTCAGCCAGGCCACGGGACTTGGCATCCAGACACGGCGGGATTTGCTGAACGCCGCATTGGCAAGCCGCACCCAACAGCAGCAGGTGGTCAATTTTCTGCAGGCCAGCGGCATGACGATCACACACATCACACCATTTGCGGTGAGCGCCATGGGACCACGGGCGCTCGTCGACAAGGTGCTGCCTTCGGCGATCTCGTCAAGATCCGTATCGAGGCTTGGCCCGGCCAGTCATTTCTCGACGGATTCGGTACGTGTTCCGCAGGCACTGAGTGCTCTGGTAACTCGGGCAATCTCGAGTGCGCATCCGGCTATCCACTTTCGTCCGCGTGGCTCCGCACACACTCTGCCTACACCTGCTCCGAACTGCACCCAATGCCTCAGCGCCTCGAATGCCCGTCTGATCTACGACATTCCCGCCACCGCGCTGACGAACGCAGCAGACAACATCACCATCGCCACACTGCAGTTCTCTGGTTGGGACAGTTCAAGCCTGACGGACTTTGCGTCCAACTTCGGCCTGCCAGATCCAGTTGCATCGGGACAGTACCGAGCCGTCTCCATCGACGGAGCCGACCCAGCGGTGGCAGTTAACGGTGGCGATATTGAAGTGGCACTCGACCAGGAAACACTCCTGCAAGCTGCGCCCGCGGCACATCAGGTCGCCTACATCACGCAGAACTCTGATCAGGGTGAGATCGATGCCCTCAATCAGATTGCAACCGATGCACTGACGAACGCCAATGGTCTGCACTACACCGCACTGTCCATTTCGTGGGGACTATGCGAGCCGGCCGCACTCAGTGGTGGATCCACGGCGGTAGATGGAATCTCCGCCGCTCTGCAGGCGGTCACGGCTGCAGGAGTGACGGTATTCGCATCTGCCGGCGATTCAGGTGGATACGACTGCTCGACCTCATCGGCCCCGGACAACACGCCAGCCGTTGACTACCCAGCCAGTGATCCGCATGTCATCGGAGTGGGCGGGCTCACCACCGTTATGCCAGAACCCACCGAATCGGCTTGGTGGGATCCGACCGGGTCAGTAGGTGGGTTCCAGGGCAGCGGTACCGGCGGGGGCGTGTCCACCTACTTCAATCAGGCTTCCACTCCATGGCAGGCCGATACAGCCTGGCAGTTGCAGAATCCCACGAATCTCCAACGACTGGTCCCCGATATCGCAGTAAACGGGGATCCCAGTACCGGTGAAGAGGTGTTTCTGCGCAGCACCGGGAGTCCGGCTGGATGGACGCAGGTTGGTGGCACATCCATGTCGTCCCCGCTGGCGGCTGCCATGCTCACCGACATCCAGATCGCCCACGGGGCAGCCACCAGCTACGCACTGGGCAACATCGCACCCAATCTCTACTCTGCCGGTGCGGGCTCGTTCCGAGATATGACGGACGGGTCGAATGGTGTTTACCCCGCAGCGGCCGGATACGATCTTGCAACCGGGCTCGGGGTGCCGTTGTGGTCGCAGTTGCAGGCCGCGCTTTTCGGCGCACCAGGCATCTCGGCGCCAGCGCTCACCAATAACCACACAGTTTCGATCAACGTGACGACTCCACAAGGTATGCAGTACAGCGCCTTCGCAGCGGGAGTAGATCTTTCAACTGAACCCCTCAACTGCGATTCGTCCAACGCCACTTCATCAGTTCCGACGTCCCTTACAGTCCCGACCGATGGGCTGCACACGATCTGGGTCATGGGTTACACCACTGCCGGAAAGTGCTACGCAAGTGAAACATCTGTGCGCCTCGACACCACCCCACCCACGGCCATCGTCTCGGCACCTACGGGCGGATTCACCTCTGGATCAAGCACATCCGTCACGTGGGCGGCAGCTGATACGAACGGGTCGGGCGTCGTAACAACCGACGTTCGATATGCCCGTCGCGGTGCCACGAGCACGTCATCGCTTATCTGGACCGGCTGGCGAAATGCGACAACGGCACGATCGTCCACCTTCAGCAATACCGCACTCGCCAGCACGTACTGCTTCGAGGTCCGTGCCCGTGATGCCGCTGGAAACGTTGGCGCATGGTCCACTCCCCGATGTGTCACCACCCCGACCGATGATCGCGCTATGGCCACGAGCGGTAACTGGCAGCGAGCCGTCAGTGCTGGATACCTCGGCGGCACCTACACATCGACGACGCAGGCCAATGCAAGCTTGGCCACGCACACCTCCGTCAACGTTCATCGGGTCGGCCTCATCGCCACACACTGCCCGACCTGTGGAAGTGTGTCCGTATATGTTGGCGCAACCAGGGTGGGTACTGTCGTTCTCAAGGGATCGACCATCGGGCGCGGTTTCTTTGAGTTGCCCACCTTCTCCACACTGAAGTCTGGGGTCGTCAGGTTCGTCGTGGTCAGTCACGCCAAGCTGGTCCGGATCGACGGCGTATTGATCAGTTCCTGAGTGTCGGATCCAACCGGCACAATCAAGTACATGATCCACTTGTCCTGATCAGGGATGTACATGAACTGACCGACGCTCATCAGCAGCCGAGAGGAACCCCTTATGGCATGGCGTTATCGTCGCTCGAAATCCTTTGGTGGATTTCGCGTTACCGCCACAGGCAGTGGGCTCGGTTTCTCATTCGGTGGTCCCCTTGGGCGCATCAGTGTGAACACGCGAGGACAGGTTCGGCAGACCACTCGGATCCCTGGGATCGGCCTGTACAGCACCCATCAGATCGCTCAACTCGGCCACAATCCACATGCGTCCTCTGGCCATTCGTACGCCTCAGCCTCCCAGCACCAAACTGCGGCAGAGCAGTCGATGATGCACGCGTACCCCATGACGGCCGCCCTGCCCGTTCGTGGTCCACGCGGCCGGTCGATTGCGGCAACCATTCTGCTAGTGCTGGTCGAGTTCGCGATTGGCATATTCCTCATGGCAGCAGCCGCCTCAGACCCGAAACTGATGTGGCTTGCGTGGGTGTTCCTCGGCCTCACCAGTTTCTTCATCGGAGTCACCGTTGTTACTGGACGCAGACTTCAGCCCGGTGCTGCCACGACACAACTTCCTGCTTGCGCAGCTACGTCTGAAACGCAGCACCCAGTTCCCGGCACCGTCTCGGTTACTGCGCTTGATGCGATCGGTGACAACCTCAACATCGATCCACATTCCGATGGTGTGGTGTCGGTCAAGGTTGTCGGTCTCGTTGACCCGGTGGCCAAGACGGCCGATGTCATTGCACTGCCAGTAGGAGCCGATGGCCTTCGTCATGGCGTACATGAGGGGCTTCTCATTCCCAGCGGCGCAGAGTGGGCCGTGTTCTGCCTTATCCACGCACAGGACAACCCGGCGATGTTCGGACATCAGGACAACCCAACGGCCGTCTGCGTCAAGGTTGGACGGCTCAGCGTTCGTGATGTACGCACGTATGCGCAGTTGTTTCAGGGTCACCCGGTGCAGATCGCTCTGTATGTCGAGGCCACTCCCGGCCTGGAGCATCTTGAGGTCCGGTTCCTCAACAAGCCGGTTGATGTGGCCCAGCTCAACACGCCGGCACTTCCGGCCGCGGGCTGGTTCACCAATCCTGAGGATGGCACACAGTGGCGTTGGTGGGACGGTGCCAATTGGACGACGTACACCTCTCCCAAGTAGTGCAGGTTCTACGATGTGCACGTGGCTACGAACCCCGATCGCTCGTCCTACTTCCCGGCAATAGAGAAGAAGTACGGCATGCCGATGTCGTACTGGTTCGAGGAAATGGACAAGCTTGCTGGCCAGAAGTACCCCGAGCAGGTTGCGTACCTGCGGGAGAACCACGGGTTCAGTCAGGCGCATGCGAACGCACTCGTGCTCTATGCAAAGGGCAACACGACGTCACGCCGCTTCAATACGCTGGACGAGTACCTCGTTCACGCAACGGAAGTGCAGCAGGAGTCTGTTCGGGCCATCTTCGCGGCCCTCACATCCAAGTACCGAAAGTCCACGGTAGTGATCGCGTGGAACCACCCCATGCTCACACTGGACGACAAGTACCTGTTTGGCGTCAACACCTTAAAGAACTACATCCTCATCTCACCGCTGAGTGGTGATGTGATCGAAGCGTTCAGCAGTCGACTGAAGGCAGATGGATACAAGGTGAACAAGAAGACGATTCAAGTGCCGTCTGACTGGAAGCCCGACAGGAAACTGCTACGCGACCTGGTCGATGCGCGAATCGCAGAACTCAGTGCCTCGAACTGACGTGAGCGATCAGTTCCCGTTCTCGACTCGACTCGGTCGGGTTATGGACCCGGTGTACGGCCTGCTCGAGCGTACGATCGGCGCTCGGTCCCCATGGTCGGCTCTCGGACCCGAACGTTCTGTACTGGTGAGTTGGATCATCACCAGAGCCGCAGCACTCACGATCCTCTGGTACTTCGAGTGGACGGTGATCAATGACCTGAACTACTACTTCACCAATCTCCATACCGCTTCAGTACTGGGTCCCTCGTACGCAGTTCCGGAGTATCCACTTCCCGTCGCAGCCGTTCTAGCCGTTCCATACGTACTGTCGTTCGGCAATCAAGTGGCCTACCAACTGATCTTCATCACCATGATTCTGATGATCGACGCCGTCTTCACCCGGACCCTTTTCACACAGCAGCAACGCCGCATAACTCCAGCAGTTACTGCATGGCTTGCCGCTGCACCACTCATCGGTCCGCTCATGTTCACCCGATTCGACCTGATCCCCGGAGTTCTCGTTGCCCTCAGCCTGCTGTGGCTGACAACCAAGGCAACCCGCACGGGCACAGCTCTTGCCATTGGGACAGCGATCAAAGTCTGGCCCCTGCTTGTACTGCCTGCGGTAGCCGCACCCCGCCACACGCGCGTTCGAGTCATCCTCAGTTCGATAGTCGCGGGTGCAATTCTGATCGTGGCAAGTCTGGCCATCGGTGGCTGGGAGCGCTTCATCTCCCCGCTGCGTTACCAGAGTGAGCGTGGTCTGCAGATCGAGGCGCCGATCTCACTGCCCCTGATGTTTGCCTGGGCATTTCATCCCGGTCAGTGGACGGTCTTCTTCAGCGACTCGTCCAAGAGCGTCGAGGTCGGTGGGCCCGGGGCGAGTGTCCTTCTACTGATGGCAGGACTTCTTACCCTCCTGGCGTTGATCGTGGTCGCTGTCTACAGCCTGAGAGCCTGGCGTCTCCAGTACGTCGTGACCACGTTGACGATCACGGCCATCAGCATCACAAGCGTCGGACTGATAATCCTGAGCAATAAGGTCTTCAGCCCTCAGTACCTGCTGTGGCTCACTCCGTCTGCGGTTATCGCTCTTGCCCTGGCCAATACGGCTGATGATGGTGAGGGACGAGAACTGCGAAGTGGGCTGCAGCGATGCGTAACGCTCCTGCTCTTGGTTGCACTGCTGACGCAGTTGATCTATCCCCGTGCATACGACTGGATCTCACAGGTGAGCCCGATGAATCCGGTCGGGGTGATGATGTTGACACTACGTGACGCTGGCCTGGCGTATGTCATCTACTGCTTCGGACGGTACGCCTGGACTGCTACCGCACATCGAAGCCCCTCAGGGACAGCCGATGAGCTCTAGTAGGCGAGTCACCCTCGCGACCGTGGCCCAAGCGGCGGGTGTCTCTGTCTCCACAGCATCCGCGGCCTTGAGCGGGACCGGACGGGTGAGCCCTGCAACGGCGGACCGAGTGCGCGGGGTCGCAGTGGAATTGGGATATCGGGTTGATCCGTCGGCGAGGCAGCTTCGATCAGACCGAGCCCGCGCCGTGGGTGTCGTGATCGACACTGCCGCAGTCAACCTCGATTCCAATCAGTCCCCCGCAATGTGGTGGCCGAGAGCGATCTTCGCTCTCGTTGATGAGCTGGCCAATCACAACATCGTCGTGCAACTCATCAGCGCAAAGACGGAGACCGACTGGCCAACTCTGGCGGTCGACGCGGTCATCACGGTTGAGCGCCCGGGCGGCCATACCGTCCGTCCGCAGGGACTTCCCTACGGGACGCCCATCTTCTTCGGGGGTGATCTCGATTCCTCTGACGACACGGTGACCCAAATTGCACCTGATTTCGATTCTGTCTGCGATCTGGCACTGAGCCACCTCGCCAAACGGGGCGCACAAAGAATAGGCCTGCTCACCCTGGCTGCCCGAATCAGTTTTGCGGCCCACGTTGAGGCGTCCTATGAGCGTTGGTGCTCACAACAGGGACAGCAGCCAATAGTCGTCGGACGAAACGGTGGGGCACCCGCCCTCCTCGTGGATGAATTGCTCACGCAGGGCTGCGATTCAATCTTCTCGATCTCGAATGCCTCGGCTGAAATCCTCAGGGCACTTATGGCGCGACGTAGAGTCCCCGATCAATGCAAACTGCTCGTACTTTCTGAGGGACTGGTCGAGGAGCATCTGCGACCCCGTATCACCGTTGTCTCATTGGACGGGGCGAGAGCCGGACGCATGGTCGCCGAACAGATCGTGAAGGCGATCAACGCGGAGAGGCCGAGCAGCGTGCGGATCGAGCCTCTACTGATCTTGGGTGAATCGACCTAAGACACGTCGGAATGCGTCACGTCAAGGATTTGCCGAAACGATTCGGCACATTCGGTGCGCTTCCCCACAACGTTCAGTCCATACCCTCGATTGAAGAGGATCCCCGTAGGAAGGAGTTCACATCATGAACCGCCCCGCCCCCGTCACATTCGCCACGGCACTCATGTGGATCGGCGCCGTCATCTCCGGCCTCTTAGCGATCACCTCATTCCTTGCCATGGGCAAGGTCAAAGAGGTGGCCGCCGATCTCGGCCTCACGACGCAGGCAGACATCGACGGGCTCAAGACGGCCCTAATGATCGCCGGGATCGTACTTCTCATCGTTGCTGCCATTGACGTCCTCTTCGCCACTCGCATCGGCCGAGGTGGCCGCACTGCGCGACTGATCTACACGATCCTGGGCGGGCTAGGTGCCCTCGCCGGTATCAGCAGCGCGATTGCCACCCACCAGTCCGGCCATTGGCTGACGGCGGTTCTGCCCCTGATTGTCATCGCACTACTGTGGCTGCCGGCTTCGTCGAAGCAGTTCTTCGATCAGGCTCGGTAGGGATCATGTCTGACGCTCAACTTCCCCCACCAGGTACATACCGCGCGCAGCGATCCAGCGTTGGCGCGGCGATGCTCGGAGCCACCGCGTTCTCGGATTCCTGGAAGGTGGTCGATTCCGCGGGGGAAACCTGCCTGTCCTTCCAGTACCACATGCATCTCACTTCCCAGGAGTGGGCGGTTACTGATGCGCACGGAAACGCCGTTGCCAAAATGACGCGACCGGCCGGCCACATCCACTGGACCTACGAGATCGACCTGAGCGCCGGCGGTCATGTCACATTCAGCAAGCAGAGTTTTGCATTCACTCATGAGACCTGGCGACTTCAGGGAACAAGCAGCGGGGATGTAGACCTCAATGGTGACACCACCGACCACAACTTCCAGTTCGTTGACAGCAGCCACAACGTGCTTGCAACGGTATCCCGTCCCTGGGTCTCTGTATCAGAAGCCATCGATGTGGAGGTTTCGGGCTTGGATCCCGTGATCGCCCTATGCGCCGTCGTTGCGTTAGATGCCACCGAGCACACGAAGAAGTGATGGCGCCGCAGGTACCCGAAACGTCAAGACAGGTTCCGGATTCAGTCGTCGGTCAGGATTTGGACGACACGAACCCTTAGGCTGAGTGCGCCTGAGGAGGACCTGTCAATGAACGTCGATGAAGAGCCGGAAGCGCCATCAGCGGGTCAAGCCGATGAACCCGAACGCACGATTACAAGCGCCGCCACTCCCTCGAGCCGGCGCAAGCGGATTGCGCTCATTGGCGCCATCTGCGGCCTGGCACTCATCGGGCTCGTTACTGTGGCTGCATTCACGCCCCTTCTCGATGGCGATCTGAGCAGCCATCCGGCATCCTCGTCGACGAATACCGCGGCGCTGAAAGCTCAGCTTCTGTCCGCTGACGGTTCCGAGATCAATCCAGAATGCCGGTCGATCATCATCGATTCCGGACACAAGGAAGCTCGGTCAGTGGTTCTGCTACATGGGTTCACGAGTTGTCCCGCCCAGTGGGCCACTGTTGCACAGGCAT
>CAXBQZ010000085.1:0-12152 GCA_963978055.1 uncultured bacterium | reverse complement strand
AGAACTGGCGCAGGCCGTGGGCCTCGACATGGCCGCGTGGTGGCAACCGACTGCGGAAGGCTATTTCAAGCATGTCCCGAAGGCGGCCGTTCTGCAAGCCGTGGGCGAATTCGCGCCCGAGAGCGTCAACCGGCTGGCGAAGCTCAAGAAGGCCGACATTGCCCGCGAGGCCGAGCGGCTGGTCCAGTGCTCGCGCACGGCCGATCACAAGGAGGCGGTCGCCGCCTTCGTCGTCGAGCTGCTCGGTACCGCCGCCGAAGACCTGAAGATCGGTGATGCCGACGAGATCGTGCTCAAGCTCGAGACCTCGGGCGAGCTCGACGCCTCGCTGCTGACGTGGAACACGAACACGCTCAATGACGGTCGCTATCGCGTGAAGGTGGTCGCCACGGATGCGCCGGGCAATGCGATCGGGGAGGGACTCACCGCGGAATCGGTGAGTGAACCGTTCCGCATCGACAACACCCCGCCGGTGATCCCGTCGCTCGAAGCGATCGCGATCGCGGCCGGTGTACGGGTGAAGGGTGCGGCGCAGGACGGACAGGGGCGTCTCGCGCGTCTCGATCTCGCCACCGACGATGGCGACTGGCGCAGTGTGACACCGGACGGCGGCCTCGCCGATCAGGCGGAACTCACGTTCACGGTGGTGCTCCCGGACCTCGCACCGGGCACGCACCTGATCTCGATGCGCGCGGTCGATGAGGCG
The DNA here is from genome assembly GCA_963978055.1 of uncultured bacterium. Classification (GTDB taxonomy): domain Bacteria; phylum Actinomycetota; class Actinomycetes; order S36-B12; family CAIYMF01; genus Longivirga. The sequence continues at coordinate 11,446 of CAXBQZ010000085.1, read as the reverse complement.
GGCAACGCCGTCACGCGCGCCGTGCAGGTCGCGGTCCCCGGAGCCCGCGCGAAGTGACCCGCGACGCCGAGCGAGCGCGCCCGAGGTTCCTCGCCCTCGAGCCGCTCGCCGTCGCGTTGCTGCTGCTGGCGGTCGCCAGTGTGCTCATCGGACTCAACTGGGGTCTGTATATCTGGGCAGTCGCGAATGAACATGTGGTGGAGGGTGCGCTCGGCTACTTCATCAATCCCCTCGTTCTCGTCGTGGTCGGAACGGTGTTTCTGGGTGAGAAGTTACGACCCCTGCAGTGGTTCGCCGTGGGTCTTGCCGTAGTCGCAGTTGTGGTCACCACCTTCGGCTACGGTCGACTGCCCTGGGTGGCCCTAGTTCTGGCTTTCTCCTTCGCCGGCTATGGAGTTATCAAGAAGATCGCCGACGTCGACCCGATCGCAAGCCTGACTGTGGAAACGGCCTACATCACCCCGTTCTGCATCGCCTATCTGCTCTGGCTCGCATCACGTAATTCCCTGGTATTCGGCCACTCGAGCCTCTCGGAGACATTGCTTCTTGCCGGAGCCGGTGTTGTGACGGCCGTACCGCTGCTGCTGTTCAGTGGGGCGGCCATCCGTATTCCCTTGTCGACCATGGGCCTACTGCAGTACTTGACCCCGAGCATCCAGTTCTTCCTCGGAATCTTCCTGCTCAGGGAGCCGATGTCACCGGTCCTACTCACCGGATTCCTGATTGTGTGGGCAGCCCTCGCGGTGTTCACCTTCGACAGCCTGCGGCACGGGCAGCGCACTCGAATGCAACGTCAGGCCCACTCAATTGCCGATGATGTCGAGGCACCCATCTAACCGACAGCGCGGATCAACTGCTGCGGTCGACGACCACATCGCACATCATCGACAGCGCATCCGTCGCCGGGCCGGCCGGAAGTTTGGCGAGTTCGGCCCTGGCCTGTTCCGCCCACTCGATGAGAACCTCGCGAGCCTGCTTCATGGCGGTTGATGTACGAAGCCGGGTGAGCGCCTCTGAGACGAGTTCATCATCAGTGATCGGGCCAGCAAGCAGCTCGCGAAGGCGATCATCCTGTGGATCGGATCCTGCCAAAGCAAACAGCACCGGAAGAGTGCGGATACCCTCGCGCAGGTCGGTTCCTGGTGTCTTTCCCGACTCGGTGGACTCACTGGCGATATCGAGCAGATCATCGGACAGTTGGAACGCCACGCCGAACTTCTCCCCGTATTCGGCGATCGCGGCCGCAACATCGTCACCTGCACCGGAGGTCATCGCACCCATCCGTCCGGCAGCAGCAATCAGCGAACCTGTCTTGCCCGCCAAAACCTCCAGATGATGGGATATCGGATCCTCGCCCTCATCTGGGCCAACCGTCTCGCGAATCTGTCCGGTGCAGAGTCGCTCGAAAGTTCGTGCCTGCAGACGCACGATCTCGGTGCCAAGATCTGCGGCAATATCCGCTGCACGTGCGAACAAGAAGTCACCGGTAAGGATCGCCACTGTGTTGTCCCAGCGCGCGTTGGCCGAGGGGGCACCGCGCCGAAGCGGTGCCTCGTCCATCACATCATCGTGATAGAGAGTTGCAAGGTGGGTGAGTTCAGCGACCACAGCCCCGGGAACATTTCCGGGGGCATTCGGATCGCCATACTGAGCGGCCACCAATGCCAGCAGTGGGCGGAACCGCTTTCCCCCGGCATTGATCAGGTGAGCGGAGGTCTCCGTGACGAAAGGGTAGTCACTGCGAACAGCCGCCAGTAGAGCCGTTTCCACCTCATCCAAACCCTCGCGCAAGCGGTGGGCGAGGTCTGGGTCGACATCTGAGAGCCCAAAGGGAAGGGCATCGCTCATGACGACTTCCTTCCCTTTGGTCGTTAGCGGACGAACAGTCCGGCTTGGTTCGCCAGATCGAGGATAAGCTGGGGAAGCAAGCCGATGACGAGGGTGAGCGCAACACTGATCGTGATGGCCAGTGTGGTGAATCCGCTCGGTACTGCAACGCTAACGCCCTCTTGTGAAGTCGGCTCGTTGAAGAACATGAGAACGATCACACGAACGTAGAAGAACGCAGCGACCGCACTTGCAATCAGTCCGATGATCACGACTGGGGTTGCCCCACCAGCGATACCCGCGGTGAACACCGCGAACTTTCCGGTGAATCCGGACGTGAGCGGAATTCCGGCGAATGCCAGCAGGAACAGAGCGAAGGCGCTTGCCACAACAGGTGCCTTGCGCCCCAGCCCAGCCCACTGGGACAGGTGTGAGGCCTCACCCGTGCTGTCGCGTACAAGGGTGACGATGGCGAACGCACCGATGGTGGCGATTCCGTAGGCGACGAGATAGACCATCGTTCCACTGAGCCCAGCCTGGTTGGTCGCAATCACTCCTACGAGCATGAAGCCAGCCTGCGCGATCGATGAATAGGCAAGCATTCGCTTGATGTCCGTCTGCGTCAGCGCAAACAGTGTTCCTACGATCATGGTGAGAGCGGCGATCACGTACATCATCGGACGCCAGTCCCAGCGGATTCCGCCAAGAGCGACGTACATGATGCGCAACAGGGCCCCAAAAGCAGCGATCTTCGTGCAGGCAGCCATGAAGCCGGTAACAGGTGTCGGTGACCCCTGGTAGACATCCGGGGTCCATTGGTGGAAGGGGACCGCACCAATCTTGAAGAGCAGACCAACACTCACGAGCGCGGTGGCAGTAACGACGAGCCACATAGAGCCTGCGTTGGCCGTTAACGCATCAGAGATCGCCGACAGATCCACAGATCCGGCATATCCATAGAAGAGCGCAGTTCCATAGAGGAAGAACGCGGACGAGAAGGCACCGAGAACGAAGTACTTGAGTGCCGCTTCCTGAGAGAGCAGTCGGCGGCGTCGAGCGAGGCCGGCCATGATGTACAACGGCAGGGAAAGCACCTCAAGGGCCACGAACATCGTCAGCAGATCAGCCGAGGCTGGGAACAGCAGCATGCCACCCACGCTGAACAGGAAAAGCGGCCACACCTCCGTCTGCAGCCAGCCCAGTTGGGTAAAAGCAATCTCATCGGCCGATCCCGGCAGGGCCGAGGCACGGGGCGCGAAGGCATCACCGAGCGGATCCACCTGACGCTCTGCCATCACCAGGGCTGCGATAAATGCCAGGACGAGAATGGACCCCTGCATGAACAGCGTCGGGCCATCCACTGCAACCGAGCCCATCGCTGCAATGTGAACAGTGCCTCGGTTCATGACGACCGCCGCGAATGCCGCGGCGAGGGTAACGAAGACCAGCACCAGTTGGATGGGTCGACGGGACGCCCGTGGGGCAAATGCCTCGACCAGCAACGAGATCACTGCCATCCCAAGCACGATGATGATCGGTGCCAGCTGCCCGTACTCGATAACCGGCACTTCGAAGGACGCCGCAAGCAGTGAACTCATGGCTGGGTCCCTTCAGCGACGGGGGCCACTTCAGGTGTGGGGTCCGTTGCATTGACTGCGTGCATCACTCGATCAATGGCCGGGTTGATCACATTGAGCACGGGCTGCGGATAGAAGCCGAGAACCACGATGATCACCAGAATCGGGGCGATCGCAAGTACCTCACGGCCACGAAGGTCTGACACCCGCTCCGAGACATCGTCTGGGGTCGGGCCGGTCATCGTCCGCTGGTACATCAACAGGATGTAGAGGGCCGCTAGGACAATCCCAAGAGTCGCGACGACTCCGATCCAGCGGTAGCGCTCGAAAGTGCCCAGCAGCACAAGGAACTCAGAGACAAACGATGAAAGACCGGGAAGTGCCAGGGATGACAGGCCAGCCACCAGGAAGGTGCCCGCAAGAATCGGTGCCACCTTCTGGACACCGCCGAAGTCCTCGATAAGGCGCGATCCACGACGGCTGATCAGGAAGCCGGCGATCAGGAAGAGCGCCGCAGTGCTGAAGCCATGGTTGACCATGTAGAGGGCTGAACCACTCTGGCCGCGTGAGGTCATGACGAAGATTCCCAGCGCGATGAAACCGAAGTGGCTCACGGAGGTGTAGGCGATCAGACGTTTGATGTCACTCTGACCGATGGCCACCAGTGCTCCGTAAATGATGCCTAGAAGGGCAAGAGCGATGACCACTGGTGTGGCCCAGCGAGACGCATCTGGGAAGAGTTCAAGGCAGTAGCGAAGCATCCCGAAGGTGCCGACCTTGTCGAGAACACCGACGAGCAGTACTGCCGTACCCGGGGTTGATTCGGCTGCTGCATCGGGAAGCCACGTATGGAAGGGCACCAGTGGTGCCTTGATCGCGAAGGCGATGAAGAAGCCGAGGAACAGCCATTTCTGAGTATCCGGATCAATCTTCAACTGAGTCAGGGCCGTGAAATCAAAGGTGCCGGTGCCCGTGATGTGCGCGGAGACGACATAGACACCGATGAGTGAGGCCAGCATCAGCAGCCCACCAAACAGGGAGTACAGCAGGAACTTAACCGCCGCATAGTTGCGACGCGGCCCGCCGTATCGACCGATCAGGAAGTAGACCGGAACGAGCATTGCTTCGAAGAAGACGTAGAACAGGAAGAGGTCTGTGGCAGCGAACACCCCGACGATTGCCGCTTCCAGAACCAGAATCAGCGCCACATATCCGCGGACCGAGCCCTGGGAACCGTCAACGTCATTCCATCCGGCGAGCATCACCACGGGAACCAGACATGCTGCCATGGCGATGAGTACCAGTGCGATGCCGTCCACGCCGAGGGCGAAGTTGACACCAAAGGCTGGGATCCACGAGAAGGAATACGTGAACTGGAAGTCAGCGGCGTTGGCCGTGACGAACTGCAGTGCCATTCCGATCGTGAGTGCGAACACTGCGATAGAGACAAAGAGGCCAAACTGCTTGGCCAGACTCGGTGAGTTCTTCGGCAGGAGCATGACGATGCCCGCACCAAGGAGTGGTGTGACCAGAAGTGCCAGAAGCCATGGGAATGTAGACATGGTTACAGCCTCACCAGCACTAGAGCCACAATGACCAGAGCAGCGCCACCGAGCATTGTCAGCGCATAGGAACGCGTAAAGCCGTTCTGCGTTCGACGTGCTCTACCCGATAGGCCACCGAGCAGCGCTGCGGTTCCATTGACCGCGCCGTCGACCACCTTGTTGTCGAACCACACAAGAAGACGAGTGAGGTACTGACCAGGACGCATGAACACTGCCTCGTTCACAGCATCGCCGTACAAATCGGCTCGGGCGGCCTGAGTCAGGAAGCTGCCCACCGGGGCAACCTCAGGAACAGGGCGACGTGCGTACAGCACATAGCCGAGGGCAGCTGCAATCAGAACGATGATGAGCGTGCCAATCTGCAGCACATTGACGTCAAATCCGAGTACGGGCTCTTCAAAGCCCACCACCGGGGAAAGCCAGTTGACGATCCAATCGTTGTGGATCAGCAGGAAACCGCTGACGGTGGACAGAATGGCCAGAATCGAGACCGGCACCATCATGATCGATGGTGATTCGTGCGGATGTACGTCATCGGTCCACCGGGCCTTGCCCAGGAAGGTCATCGCCACCAAGCGCGTCATGTAGAACGCGGTGATCGCTGCGCCTACAAGTGTCACGAGTCCGACCAGCGTGCTGTGGGCAAACGCAGACTCGATGATCTTGTCCTTGGAATAGAACCCGGCGAATGGCGGAATGCCAAGGATGGCGAGATAGCCGGCGAAGAAGGTGACCGTGGTGAGCACCATGACGGTGCGCAGTGCACCGAATCGGCGCATGTTCACCTGATCGTTCATGCCATGCATAACCGATCCGGCACCAAGGAACATCGTCGCCTTGAAGAAGCCGTGGGTGAGCAGATGGAAGATCGCAAACACGTAGCCGATGGGACCCAGACCAGCAGCCAGAACCATGTAGCCGATCTGGCTCATGGTGGAGCCGGCGAGCGCCTTCTTGATGTCGTCCTTGGCACATCCGATGATCGCACCCATGATGAGCGTGATCGCACCGATCACGATGACTGCGGTCTGAGCGGTCGGTGCCGCGTTGAAGATCGCGTTTGACCGGGCGATCAGGTAGACACCGGCGGTGACCATGGTGGCAGCGTGGATCAGGGCCGAGACCGGAGTTGGGCCCTCCATTGCGTCGAGCAACCACGACTGCAGCGGAAACTGTGCGGACTTACCACAGGCGGCGAGCAGAAGAGCCAGGCCGATGAGGGTCAACGACGTCTGGCTCGCCTTGTCCGCATGGCCAAGTACGCCATCGAAGGTAACAGAGCCGAAGGTGACGAACATGAGCATGACCGCAAGGGACAGTCCGATATCTCCCACGCGGTTGACGACGAAGGCCTTCTTGGCCGCCACCGCCGCCGTCTCCTTGTAGAACCAGAATCCAATGAGCAGGTAGGAGGCCAGACCCACACCCTCCCAGCCGACGTAAAGCAGCAGGTAGTTGTCTGCAAGTACCAGCAGGAGCATTGCGGCCACGAACAGGTTGAGGTAGCCGAAGAACCTCCGACGCTCGTGATCGTGGCTCATATAGCCAACTGAGTAGATGTGGATCAGCGTTCCGACCCCGGTGATGAGCAACACGAACACCATTGAGAGCTGATCGATGCGCAGATCGAAGGGAACCTGGAAACTTCCAACCGAGATCCACTGGAAAAGATGCTGGGTGAAGGCCCGGTTGCCCGAGCTCTCCTGCATCATGCTCAGGAAGATGGAAACCGCAATCACGAATGAGCCCAGTGACATCAGCACGCCGACCCAGTGACCCCAGGCGTTGGTGCGGCGGCCGAGCAGCAGAAGGATCGCGGCACCAAGGAGTGGAAGCGCGATCAGCAGCCACATCTGGGTGAAGGTACCGGAAGCCGCAGTGCCGGGGATTTCCCCTGCGGTGGGCGTCAAGACGCCTGAGAACGGTGACACGTCAACGGATCCTTAGTACTTCAGCAGGTTGGCTTCATCTACTGAAGCCGATCGGCGGGTGCGGAAGATCGTCATGATGATGGCGAGGCCAACAACCACTTCGGCTGCAGCGACAACCATGACGAAGAATGCGATGACCTGACCGTCGAGGTTCCCGTTGATTCTCGAGAACGAGACGAATGCCAGGTTGGACGCATTGAGCATCAGTTCGACACACATGAACATGACGATGGCATTGCGGCGAACCAGTACACCCACAGCTCCCAGGCTGAACAGGATCGCTGACAGGTAGAGGTAATTTGCCGGGTTCACGACTCGTTCTCCTCACCTTCAGGAATGATGGCTCCACCAGCGGCAAGTGCGTTGACACGACGGGTGTCCTCATGATCAACACCCACCGCAGCGCTCACGCCGCGAAGTGGCTCAGGTACAGAACGATCTGTTGGCTGACCGTCCGGCAGGAGGGCGGGAGTGCCAACCGCATTGTGCCGCGCATAGACACCTGGACCCGGCAGATTCTGCGGCTCACCAGACCTGACCCGATCCTGCGACATCTCCTGCTGAGTCTTGCGCGGTGTGTGACGTTCACGGTGCGCAAGGATCATGGCGCCAAGTGCCGCCGTGATCAGAAGCGCAGAGGTGACCTCGAAGGCGAGCAGATAGCGGTCGAAGATCAGGTGGGCAATACCCTGGACGTTTCCACCATCGGTGGCATTTGCACCACCGATTCCAACTGCCATGTTGACTGAAACATTGCCGATGGCACCGAACAGAAGAACAGCGAATCCGGCGGCCAGAACAACTGCAGCGATCCGCTGACCTTTGAGGGTTTCAACCAACGACTCGGTGCTGTCGACACCGATCAGCATCAGCACGAAGAGGAACAGCATCATCACTGCGCCTGTGTAGACGACGATCTGCGCCATTCCGAGGAACGGAGCGCCCTGAGCGATGTACAGAACTGCCAGGGAGATCATGGTCGTTGCGATGAAGAGCGCGCTGTGGACCGCGCGCCGCGACAGGATCATCCCCAGCGCACCAACAACGGCAATAACGGCACAGACCCAGAACACCAACTGCTCGCCGGTATTTACGGTCTGCTCAACCGAGGCCAGGAGAACGCTCATCCGAGAATCTCCTCATCTGCCTCATCCTTGTTCCACGTACCCAAGCGCCGTGCCTCGGCCTCGCCAGACTGAACGGCAGCTGCCCCCGTCACGTTGCCGAGGTAGTAGTCGGTCTCGGTTGTACCCGGGTACATCTGGTGTGGTGGCGCTGCCATTCCAGCGAGCAGTGGACCGAGAAGATCCTCCTTCTCGTAGATCAGCTTTGCTCGTGAGTCATCTGCAAGTTCGTACTCATTGGTCATCGTGAGGGCGCGCGTGGGACAGGCCTCGATGCACAGACCACAAAGGATGCAGCGCAGGTAGTTGATCTGGTAGACGCGCCCATAGCGCTCACCGGGGCTGTACCGCTCCTCCTCGGTGTTGGGCGCACCTTCAACAAAGATCGCGTCAGCCGGACATGCCCAAGCACACAGCTCACAGCCGACACACTTCTCAAGCCCGTCAGGATGACGGTTCAACTGATGACGTCCGTGGAAGCGTGGCTGAGTCGGAGTCTTCTCCTCTGGGTAGTACTCAGTGTTCGGCTTCTTGAACATCTGCCTGAATGGAACGGCAAAACCGCGGAAGAACCGCCGCTCGTCACTCATTGCGGTCTCCTTCTGATTCCTGTCCGAGGGCAGGTGTCTCGGGCTCAACTACGGATGCAGGTACCGTCTGGCGCGCACGTCGGGTAAAGGTGACCTCCTGACCCGGCAGTGGCGGCACCGGGTAACCCCCGGCGTATGGATCGAAGGTTGGCTCGACCTGGTCGTCATCGGGTGTGCGTCGCATATCGAGCAGGAATGCGACTGCGGCGATGATAAAGAGGATCACACCGAGCCAGATCAGAGTGGTGCGCAGGTCTGTTCCGTAGACATTGCGGATACCCCGCCACGTGGACACCAGCAGGATCCAGATGATCGAGATGGGGATCAGGACCTTCCAGCCGAAGCGCATGAACTGGTCGTAGCGAAGGCGGGGCAGTGTGCCGCGCAGCCAGACGAAGACGAAGAGCATCACCATGATCTTGCCGAGGAACCACAGGATGGGCCACCATCCCTCGTTCGCGCCGGGCCACACCGTCGAGATGGGGGCCGGTGCCCGCCATCCACCCAGGAACAGGGTGATCGCGACCGCAGATACGTTGATCATGTTGACGTACTCGGCGAGGAAGAACATGGCCCAGCGAAGTCCGGAGTACTCGGTGTGGAAACCTGCGACCAGTTCACCCTCGGCCTCGGGAAGGTCGAAGGGAGCACGGTTGGTCTCACCGACCATCGAGATCAGATAGATCACGAAAGACGGCAGGAGCAGGACTGCGAACCACCAGTCGGTCTGACTCGCAACGATCTGCGAGGTGGACATGGAACCTGCGTAGAGGAACACCGCGACGAATGACAGGCCCATCGCGATCTCGTAGGAGACCATCTGCGCACTGGAACGCAGACCACCGAGCAGTGAGTAGGTGGATCCACTCGACCAGCCCGCAAGTACGATCCCGTAGATGCCGATCGAGGCAATCGCAAGGATGTAGAGGGTTGAGACGGAGAAGTCAGTGAGTTGAAGCGGGGTCGACACCCCGAAGATGCTCACGACTGGGCCTAGTGGGATCACCGCAAAGACCAGCATTGCTGCAGTGGCCGCGATCATCGGCGCAAGAAGATAGACGATCTTGTCGGCATTTGCCGGCGTGATGCCCTCTTTGAGAGCCAGCTTGATGCCATCAGCCAGTGGCAGCAGAAGACCGAATGGTCCCGCGCGGTTGGGACCCACCCGCTGCTGCATACGAGCGACTACTCGACGTTCGAACCAGGTCGTGAACAGAGTCAGAAGCACTAGGCCGATGAACAGCATCAGCGCCTTCAGGATGACCAACCAGAGCGGATCCTGACCAAACAGAGCGAGATCACCGTACTGAGGTGGATTCGTCGTCATCATGCGACACCTCCGCTGATGCGTACTACATCTCCAGCGCCAACCCCGAGGGTTGAACGAATCGTCGAGCCTTCAGAGTTCAGGGCGAGCCAGATAACTCCGTCCGGCATCTGCGTTACAACCAGCGGTAGTTCGATGGATCCAACATCCGTTGAAACCACCACAGACCCATCGGCCCCGACAGACTGTGCGGTGCTGGCCGAAAGTCGCGCCACTACTGGACGAGCCGTGGCCGCTAGGTACGGGTCGCCCTCCTGCAGGAGGCCGCGGTCAAGTAGCGGACGCCAAGAAGCGACAACGACCTCGCCGGCAGCCAGCTCAGTTCGTTCATCAGCCATCTGCGCGACGGACTCAACCCGAGGCCCGACCCAAGGACCGATTCGACGGAACTCCGAACGGATGTCGCCGAGGTCACCATGCCCAAGGTCAAAGCCGGCTTCAGTGGCCATCATCGCCAGAACCCGTGAATCAGAAAGGGTGAGTGACCCACGTAGAACCTGACCGAAGGTCTGCGTGCGACCCTCCCAGTTCGTGAAAGCGCCAGCCTTTTCGGCAACGGCGGCCACCGGAAGAACAACATCGGCCCGCTGAGTTACCTCAGAGTGACGCTGTTCGAGCGAGACAACGAACGGCACTGAATCCAGTGCACCCAAGAAGGCCGATGGGTCACCCAGGTCGCCCGCCTCAACCCCGGCGACGAGCAGGGCGGTGATATTTCGCTCAACCTTCGTTGGATCTGCCGCTGACGCAATGGCTGCATTGTCGGCATGAACCGTGGCAACGACCTCAGCCAGAGACAGACCAGAATGTGGCAGGCGATCAACCTCGATGCCCCACTCTTGGGCCACCTGGGCCCTGGCCTGATCGTTGTCCAGCGGACGACCACCTGGCAGCAAGCCCTTCAGCACACCGGCGTCCAAGGCACCGCGCTCACCTGCACGACGAGGGATCCAAGCAATGTGAGCACCGGTGACAGCCGCAAGCTCTGCAACAGCGGTCAAAGTGCCGGCAGTCTGCGCCGCACGTTCGCCAACAGCAATAACAGCACCCGATTCACGAAGACGACGAGCAATATCACCCAGCGCCCCTTCAGCGGAATCATCTGCAAGAGCTGCCAAGAGAGCCGGCTGCTCCCCCGGTGCCGCCATCAACAGAGTGCCGTTCAGCTTGTCCAAACCAGCCGACGCGAAGGGAGCAATCGAGGCCAGTCGCAGGCCACGCCGTGACCCCTTACGCAGACGCAGGAAAACGATCGGCGACTCATCCTCAGGCTCGAAATCAACGAGCAGCACGACAGGTGCCTTCTCCAGATGCGCGTACGTCGGACCGTCGAACTTGCCGGCCACATGGGCACTCAGGAAATTTGCTTCCTCAGCACTTGCGGTGCGGGCACGGAAGTCAATGTTGTCGGTACTGAGAACTACCCGAGCGAACTTGGCGTACGAGTATGCATCCTCGACGGTGAGACGCCCACCAGTGAAGACCGCTGACTTCGCGCCGGCGGC
>CAXBQZ010000084.1:0-12236 GCA_963978055.1 uncultured bacterium | reverse complement strand
ACAGGTATCACCGTCGGAGCAGCCGCAACAGGAAGTGGTTTCGCAAGTGGTGCCACGGTTACGAACGTCACCGGCCATACGGTGACCGTATCGAAGCCGAACGTGGCCAACATCAACGGCGCGGTCTCATTCAAGCCGGCACCGCTATCGGTTACCTGCACCGCTTCTCGGCGCGGCTGGTATGCCGAGGCACAAGCTGCCAACGCCACCGCAACCCTGGTCAACAAGTACCACCTGGGAGGTATCGCCGAGTGGACGATCGGTGGTGAGGACACCGCGCAGTGGACGGGCATCACCACATTTGCCAACCAGATAGCCGCTGTCCCGTCACTGGTTACAGCGACAGCACCTATCAAACTGGCCGTGGGTCAGTCAGCACACGTATCAGGATCCGTCACCTTCAAGAACTCGCCCCTGGCATCGGCGCCTATCAATCTCGACATCAAGGCCGCCGGCACAAACGTGTGGACCAATGTCTCCAACACCCACGCCGATGCAGGCGGCAACTTCACCACCACAATTCCTGCACAACCGACGAGTTATGCGTGGCGCATCACCACCGCCGGTGACGGCTGGGGGCGGATTGACACCACGGTTTCGGGCACGACCGATGTGCCATCACCACTGATCCTCAATCCAACGGTGAATCGAGTGGCCCAGCCGAGTGCGGCTACCACAGCGTCAGCAATCATTTCGTTCCATCACTCCCCCGTTGCTGGCGTGAACGTCACGGCATCCATCCAGCTCGCAGGTTCATCTACCTGGCTCACCATTGGCCAGGCCCGTACGAACGCGAGCGGAGCCGTGTCGTTCTCGGTTCCCGCGCAGTCTGCGGACTACACATGGAAGCTCACCGTTCCCGGTGACGGAAAGCTGCAGCTTGCATCCTCCGCCACGGGCACCGTGTCGCTTGCAGCCAAGGCAGTGCTCACGTCGGTCGCGAAACCAGTTGTTGCCCAGGCAGCCAGCAACCCGCTCAGCGGGACCATCTCGTTCCATGGAGCCCCGGTAGCCGCCCCGGTTCAGATACAGATCAGCGCACCGAACAGCACAACCTGGCACCAGGTTGCCACGTCAACCTCGGATGCTCACGGGACCTATACGGTCTCTATTCCGGGCCAGACCTCGAATTACAACTGGCGGGTGATCGTCCCTGCTGATGGCTTCACCCGTCTGACCACCTTTGCCACGGGAACCACCAAGGTTCAACTGGGTGTTACGGCGCACGCGGTAACTGCGACAAAGGTGCAGAGCATTCCGTCGGTGGCCCTCGGGGTGAAGCCGACCTTCACCGGTGTCGTTACTCCGCACACCGCAGGCGTCAAGATCGTCCTGCGGCAGTTGAAGAACAACGTCTGGACCACTGTCGGCACGTCCCTGTCGAAGGCCAATGGAAGCTTCAGCATCATTGGGGTAGCTCAACCCAAGGGTGTGCTCAAGTACCTGATTGTCGCCGTGCCGATCCCGACGCAGCCCAACGCTGCTGGCTCGAGTGCGGTTCTGTCGGTTACGTCGAAGTAGGCCTGCCTTACGCGTTCGCGAACCAGGCTTCAATCTGAGTCACCGTTCGGGGCAGGGCTGCGCTCAGATTCACTGAGCCCTCTGCCGTAACGATGAGATCGTCCTCGATGCGAATTCCGACCCCGCGAAGATCTGGTGGAACCAACAGATCATCAGGCTGGAAGTAGAGACCGGGCTCGACCGTGAGGGCGTATCCCACCTCGAGCTGACCCTCTGGATATCTGTCGAACGTGGCATTGCCACAGTCGTGGACATCGAGGCCGAGCATGTGTCCCGTTCCGCAGAGGGTCCATCTGCGATACACCTGACTGGATGGATCCAGCGCTTCGTCAACCGAACATGGCAGCAGTTCCAGATCGGCAAGCCCCTGCGCCAGAACCTCAGTGGCTGCGTGATGGAAGGCCCGGAAGGGTGCGCCCGGACGCACCGCCGCCATACCCGCATCCTGTGCCCGTTCGACAATCTCGTAGACAGCTCTTTGAGCCGGCGTGAACATCCCCGCAGCAGGAACGGTGCGGGTGATGTCGGCTGTGTACAGCGACTCAGCCTCAACTCCCATATCCATCAGTACCAACTGACCCTCGGCCACCGATCCAGAGTTATCGATCCAATGCAACGTGGTGGCATGGGCACCTGCTGCCGCGATGCTGGCATACCCGACTCCATTCCCCTCAAGTCGCGCCCGTCGCTCGAACGTCCCTTCGATCCACCGCTCACCATGTTCAAGCACCTGCGTCCACTCGGAGATCACATCATCAAACCCCCGCGCCGTGATCTCGACTGCGTGCCTCAGTTGCTCGATCTCGTACTGATCCTTGGTTAGCCGCAGATCGGACAGCACCCGGGCCAGGTCGACGTCCTCGACAGATGGAGCCACCTTGGAATCGACGGTGGAATCAACTCCTCGCAGAACGAGAGAACCTGTCGCAAGTGCCGGCCCCAGCTCGTCGAGATCGCGGCATGGGATACCGGTCATGTACTCGACCACGGCATGTGGCAGCCGACGTCCATTCCAGAACTCACCGCGGGTTCGGCTGCGCCAGAACTCGTCGGTATCTCGGCGTTCGCCATCCAGTCGGAAGAGTGTCGCCCCCTCGGGTCGTGCGGGGTCCACGACCAGCACTGAATGGGGCTCAGCCCACCCGGTGAGCCACACATGATCGGACTCTGCACGGAAGCGATATTTCTGATCACCTGACCGGCGTGGCGGAGCCCCCGCGGGAACCACGAGGCGCCGTCCCGGGAATGCTTCAGTCAGCCGAACCCGCCGCGGCGCAGTGGCGTCGGCAACCGGAAGTCTGGCAGGTTTGATCAGTCGGCGATCCCACCCCTGCGACATGAAGTCGGCGAGGGCTTGTGACACCGGCGGGTCGTAACTTTGGGTTGCGGGTGGCTCGGTTGATGACATGTAGGCGATGCTAATGCTCGAGCGGATGCGGCGGGAGATGAATGTGACTGAGTACAGAACGATCGACTATCACACCGCAGGTGAACCATTTCGCATTGTTATCGATGGTGCCCCGATCCCACCGGGCAGCACGGTTCTTGATCGTCGTGAGCAGGCCACGGTAGGTGAGCTGGACTCCATCCGTGCCCTGCTCTGCAATGAGCCGCGAGGGCATGCAGATATGTACGGTGGCTTTCTCGTACCCCCAGACGATTCGGCTGGAGACCTGGGCGTCCTCTTCTGGCACAAGGACGGATTCTCGACCGCATGTGGTCATGGAACGATTGCCCTGGCTACGTACGCCGTCGAGGCGGGACTGGTGTTTGCCGAGGAATCCGGTGACACCACCGTGGTGATCGACGTACCCAGTGGCCGCGTCAACGCTGTGGTTCATCGCGTCGATGAAGTGGTGAAGCATGTGACATTCGAGAACGTCCCGTCCTACGTGCTGGCCACCGGCATTGAACTGGTTACAAGCTCTGGTCCGGTTCGCGCCGACCTCTCTTACGGCGGTGCCATCTATGCGAGTGTGCAGAGCGCCGATCTCGGTCTTCGCGTGCACCAGGATGACCTGTCTGAACTGATCCGACTCGGACGTGAGATCAAGTGGGCACTGAACGACCACCCCGCAGCCCAGCACCCGGATGATCCTCGACTTTCAGGGGTGTACGGAACAATCTGGGTGGAAGACGTAGAAGCCTCCGTCGGCGTACTTCACCAGCGCAACTGCACCATCTTCGCGGACGGTGAGGTAGACCGGTCCCCCTGTGGTTCAGGTACGAGCGCTCGATTGGCCCTCCTTGAAGCATCCGGGCGGATTCAGGACGGCACAATCCTTCGTCATGAGAGCATCATCGGAACACAGTTCAACGGGCGGGTCACCGACACGGTCGACATCGGTCACCATCGCGCCGTCGTCACGCAGATCCAAGGCAGTGCATACCAAACTGGTGAACACAGATTCACCCTTGATCCTGACGATCCCCTCGGCAACGGTTTCCAACTGCGATGACCATTCCACACATCAGCGCTGACCAACTTCACACCCTGGTGACTCCGGCCCGCGCGATCGAGGCGCTGACAGTACGACTGCGCACGGATCCACCCCGAGTCGATCGCCCGAGTCGCAGTTTCATCAAGACGAACGTGGGCGAACTCCTGGTGATGCCAGACGAATCGATCACCGCTGTTGGCCTGAAGCTTGTGTCGATCGCGCGCGGCAATCCAGCGGTCGGACTTCCTTCGATCCAGGGCATCTATCTCCTGATGGACGCAGACACGCTCACACCACGGGCGATACTCGATGCCGCCGCACTGACGTGCATCAGAACCTCGGCCGTCTCGCTGATGGCGATCGGCCAGTTGAATCCTCCACCGCGTCCAGATGTGACAGTCATCGGCTCCGGCCCACAGGCACTTGCGCACATTCGAGCCGCCTCAGTGCTCGAACCGACAACCATCGGAGTTGTTGCTCGTAATCCTGTGACCTATGGACAGATTCAAACTCAGGCACTCGCTGAAGGAATCCACACCGTCCGGGCCGCGATGTCGGACCTAAGTACCTCAGACATCGTCATCTGCTGCACCACAGCCAGGGAGCCCATCCTCTACCGCGAACAGGTTGGCAACGATGTGATCGTGGTGGCTATCGGGAGCCACGAGCCCTCCGTGCGGGAACTGGCGACAGATCTGTTGTCAGATGCGTTCGTCGTCGTTGAATCTGAACAGAATGCCCGACGTGAGGCCGGGGATGTCATCCTTGCCGAGGCGGAGCTCGGGCGATCCGTCATAGACACCGATCTCCAGCAACTTGTAGGCGGCACGGCGCCCACCTCAGGGGTGCGCGTCTTCAAGTCGACGGGAGATGCGTGGGAGGACCTCACGATCGCTGAAGCCGCGCTCAGCGCTCTGGCCTAGTTCACACCGATCTCAACGCATCAGTCGGCGCAAGACGTGCGGCCCGGATGGCTGGATAGAGGCCTGCGATAGCTCCGAGCAGGAGGGAGACTCCGATGCCGCCAGCCACCGCCGAGATCGGAACGACCAACTCAACGTTGCGGGTCGCTGCGTAGATGAGGGTGATGATGATCCCCAGCACCACCCCAGCGATTCCACCTGCACCAGCGAGCAGGAGAGACTCCGTGAGGAACTGATTGCGAATATTTCCCTTCGTCGCCCCAAGTGCGCGACGCAGGCCGATTTCACTTCGACGCTCCAGAACGCTGATTACCATCACGTTGGCGATTCCGACTCCACCAACCAGCAGTGCGACCGCCCCGAGCCCGAGAAACAACGAATTGAATGCGTCATTAGCCGCGATACGAGCCGAAAGGACATCTGAAGGCTGGCTTACCGACACTTCATTCGGATTGGGCGGGTTCACAGTTGCCGGAAGCACGTTGCCCACTGCATCAACCTGATCTGGGGTGGTCCGAACGTAGACGGTCGTTGGGGCTTGAGACATTCCGAATGCCGAAACTGCCTCCGGGTAGCCGATGAGCGCCGAACGATCGATGTCGGGGGCTAATGGCATAGGAGCCAGGACCCCGGCAACCAGGTAGGACCGGCCACCGATGTCTATCAGCGAGTTCGGAATCCAGTGATCGAATCCGAGTCGGGCGGCGGTCACTGATCCGAGAACGGTAACGGGATAGTTCTCTGTGGCTGAATTGAGAAAGGCTCCTTCAGCCATGTGGCCAGCGAGAGCCTGGAGCAGATTCGTCCTGGCCGCCTTCACCTGAATCCCATTGGTCTCACCCGCAGGAACATAGTGAGTCCGGTAGGCGTTGGCCGTCACAGAGGCCACGGAGGACTCCACCTGGACAGGTGCTATGCGGCTTATCATCGGCTCGGCGGTGAGAGGAAGCGATGATGTCGACCCACCGAAGGTTTGACCCGCTTGCACCTGAAGTAAATTGGTCCCGAGGCTGTCGAGCTGGGCAATGAGTGCCGCCTGTGACGAAGCTGAGATTCCGAGCACGCTTGTCACTGCTGCGATTCCGATTGCTATCCCTAGAGCCGAAAGCAGTGATCGTAGGGGTCTGGCCGATAATCCTGAACTTCCCACTCTGACCATGTCCATAAGCGACAGCCGAGTCGGCTTGATCTGGCTGGGTCCGCTCATGACAGGTCCTCACGTAAGAGTCGCTCGTCGGACACGATAAGACCATCTCGAATGATCACCTGACGATCCATGCGCGCGGCAACCGCTGGATCATGGGTGATCACAATCACCGTCGTCCCATCGTGGTTCAGGTCGCGCAGCAGATTCAGCACTTCCTGACCAGTCTGGCTGTCCAAACTCCCAGTCGGCTCATCAGCAAGAACAATTGCTGGTCTCGTCACAAGGGCGCGCGCAATTGCGACGCGCTGCCTCTCGCCGCCAGAGAGCTTGGCTGGCGGTGAATGAAGCCGATGGGACAGGCCCACGGTGGTGAGCGCCTCGATTGCCGCACGCCGCCGCGCGGCCAATGGAACGCCCGAATACAGAAGCCCATTGGCAACATTGTCGATCGCACTCAAGCCATCGATCAGGTAGAACTGCTGGAATACGAACCCTAGGGTACGTGCACGAAAGGTCGACAACTGTCGGTCACCGAGGGTGGACACATCTACCCCATCGATGAACACCGAGCCAGCGGACGCCTGATCCAGAGTTCCCATCAGATGAAGCATCGTTGACTTACCGGATCCGGAGGGGCCTACAAGTGCGACGAGCTCACCTCGCCTGATACGAAGGTCCACGCCGTGAAGAACTTCGACGGGGCCCGGATACGTCTTGCGCACTCCGACAAGGGCCATCACCTCATCGACGTCGTGCTCGTGAGCTGCTACGGATGTCATCGAACTCATGCGCCGGCGGGGATGATGACTGTTGTGCCCTCAACCACTCCGTCACCCGTGACTTGGACGAGACCACCAACCGCGTACAGCCCTGGGGTAACAGCTGCCAGATGAGACGCTCCACCTGCAGTCTGCACCTCCACGGCATACCCCCCACCGGAAAGGGCGATCAAGGCGGTCACCGGAACGGCAAGTACGTTCTTGGCACCATTGGAAGTGAAGGCCACTGAGACTGGCGTCTGATCAGGCTCATGAGCGGCCTTCGCGTCTGTAACGGCTACCGTCACGTCCACAGTGGAACTGGATGCACCCGAACTGGCACCTTGCTGGTTCACTGTGCCGCCGGAACCTCCACCGCTTCCAGACGAGTTGTTCGAGCCGGACGAAGCGGTGGACACAGAGGTGACAACTCCGGGCACAGTTGCACCAGTGGGCAGAGTAACCACCACATGCGCACCGGAGTTCGCCACCGTGCTGTCTGCGGCGGATAACGACACAGTGGCAACCCTCTCGGTGCCCGTTGTCGCGTAGAGCGGTGAGCCTGTTGCCGTCGAGTCACCAACCTGAGCGGAGACCGACTGGACTCTCAACTCCCCGGGCAGGAACGACAGTAGAGCTGGAGTGACAATTCCATTCTGAGTAACCCCGATGTGCGCCTGCCATGCATCAACCGCAGCAGTGGTCGCACTTGTGAAGGTGGAATCTATGGTCATGCCATCAGGGTCAAAACCCAACGCATGCAGACCCGTTTCCAACTGTTTGACATCCTGCCCGTCACTCACCCCAATCTGCAGAGTGCGGTACATCGGGATCGAGCCGTACATCAGGTAGGCGGATGTTTCGTTGACGTCGTATAGGCGCCCGCCCGCAGCAATCGTGGAGCCTGGTGAGGGCAGCCACGTCACAGCACCGACTGCCTGAGATTTCACGGTTCGACTGTCACCGTACGTCAGCACCCCGTCGTACGAGGTGGTCTCAACAAGATCTGTGCGCTTGACCGTAGCGGTTGTCGTAGAAGACGACGTGGGAGCAGCGCTGCCGACGGTAGAAGAGTTGTGCCACAGAACCAACCCGAGCAGCAAGGCACCCACGATTACCAGCGCCGCCGGTATGACCCAGCGTCTGGACTGGGCTCGAGCAACGTCGGCCTCAGGAATCAGTGTCTGCGTCCGAATTTCAGTCTCATCGATCATGCTGCTGCACCTGACGCACTCGGAGTCGGAGCGCCGGATGGTCGATTGCCACCACCACCACCGAAGCCACCACCACCGAAGCCACCACCGGGACCGCGTCCCGGGCCGAACGGCAGGTTGCCCAGGGTCTGTGGACGGCACACGGCATCTGCCTTCTGGAACTTCGGGTCTTGGCGGTTGATTTGACGAAGCGCCCTGAACCCACCGCCATCACCTGAGAAGTTCGGATCGGCCATCTGATAACCATTGGCTCGCATGCACTGCGCGTACTTCAGGAGCGCGTCCTGGAACTGCTGTCGCTGTTGCGGGGTGAACTGCGGACGTAGGGCCGCCATCAACGGCCGGCAGGCGGTGAACGCTTTGCGCACCGTGGGGTCATCTCTGTTGATCCCACTGTTTGGCCCAAAACCCATTTGGACGTTGCCGTTACTGTCCACGGTCGGGTCGGGGAAATTGGCGACGCCGTTCTTGCGCATGCAGGATGCGAATGCTCTCGCAGCTGTTTCGCGATTCACTGAAGCAGTTGGAGATGGGTTGCTGTTGTTCACCGGCTGTCCCGTGCCCAGACTTGCGACTTGAGGTCCACCACTTGTACCGCAGGCTGTAAGGAGCGCCAACAGCGCGACCATTCCTGCACCGATGGACAGGAGTCGAGGGCCTAGCTTCACATGTGACATGTTCAAACCGTGACACCCCAAGCACTAAGATCCATGAGAAGTACATATGTGCCACCTGAGTATTCAAGGCCGCAAGAGTGCGATGTCGCAGCTTCTACGGCAGTTCGGAGGGAGGAGTTCATGACCGGATCGCCGATTGATGAATATCTTGAAGGCGTTGCTGAGCCACACCGTTCGACGCTGCTGATCGTCCGCGATCGCATCCGAACGATCCTTCCAAACAGCGAGGAGTGCATCACGTACGGACTGCCTACGTGGAAGGTGGCTGGTCACTCGGTAGCCGGCATCGGTGCCTGGAAGAACCACTGCAGTTACTTCCCCATGAGTGGATCTGTGCTTCCACTACTGTCCGCGGAGTTCGCCGACTACGGCCAATCAAAGGGCGCCCTGCGCTTCGCGATCGACACACCCCTGACGGCCAAGCAACTCAAACTCCTCATCAGTACAAGGCAGGCAGAGATAGCCACTGGGAAGAGATAGAGCCTGTTCGCGGGTTCAACGCCGGCCCTTACTGCGCCCAGGCACCCATCTAAGACAACGTCGCCCAGGTGGCTCAGTCACCTCGGTTGATCATCACTCGATCAGAGCAACCTCACGGAAACCTCACGGGACCTGGGTTCACGCAACGTCACCATTGCTTACGTCGCGCGACGCTCTACCTCCATCGGGTGAGAGATCGTGAATCGCCACCTCAATTTTCCCTCTAGCCGTTCTTGACTCCCCTAGATGGGGTGTCCGATGCCCCCAGTTCAGTTAAACGCGTGGAAACCGTTCTGCTGCAATTGATTTCGGATTCCTATCGACCTTGCAGTCCTCCATTCGTGTCAATGCCATCGCGACGCAGGGTCACCTCATGAACACCATGAGTCAGAGATGCTCCCCCAATGGAGCAGAAGGGGAGCCGACACGGGTCGTACATCGCGTTGACAGAGATCTGGGTGAACACGACCCTTCGTACTAACTCTGCAGTCCCATGCACAGTCAGCCTCGAAGGGATAGACCCGCATGCTCCTCAACACTCGCCATCCACTCGCACGGTGGGCAGCAGCGCTAGCCGGTGCAGCGGTGGTTGCCGCCGGTACGCTTGCGACCGCGCCAGCAGCATCAGCTGTCCCCCGGTACACCAACCAGCTCGTCTGGACAGCTCCCAGCGTGACCGTGCCTTACGGCACCGCGATCACCGCAGTTGCAGGTGACGGACGACTCACGCTGACCCCGCAGACCTATTCCGCAGGCACCTGGACACCCGGGACGCCCGTTGCATACTCGGCCTCAGCGAGCGCTCAGGCGTATGACGCGTCCGGCAATGCAGTGGACATGACCACGATCACACTGCCGACCTCTTCCTGTGGCCTCTACGCCACCACCGACACGCTCTATGCACATCCACTCAGCGGCACGATCGCTGGACCTGCCAACTACGTCACCCGGTGTACCGCAGATGGAAGTGTGGCCGGATACAGCAATGTTTCTGTTAACGGACGTGGAGTCGTGCAGGGTCAGGCAACTCTGACCACGAAGTACACCGGACCCACGAGCATCGACTCGGTGACGTCCTTCGGCTCCTACCCAGGGACGCTGGCCTACACCAGCGTGAAGCAGAACGGAATCGCAGGAACGGCACCACTGGCAACCTGTGGAATCTACGCCGCGGCTGATACCAGCTACACCGGGACCAACTACGCCGGACATACTGCTCCCGCGGGTAGTTACAACGCGCACTGCGGTTACGTGAGCGATCCGCTGTGGTCAACCACGTACAACGGCGACATTGCGCTCACCGTCACTGGTGCGGTCACGACCACCACGGTGACCTGCCCGGCCTCAGTGGTCTACAACGGCACGGCCCAAACCCCGTGTTCAGCAACTGTGACCGGTAACGGGCTCAACCAGAGTGTGACCCCGACCTACGCCAACAACACGGATGCCGGAACTGCAACGGCCAGTTACTCCTTCCCAGGAGATGCGTTCTACGGACCCTCCAGCGGTTCAGCCACGTTCACCATCACCCCGAACAGTTCAACCACTGTGGTGACCTGTCCTTCTGTTGTCTCCTACACCGGCTCGGCGCTCACTCCTTGCTCGGTGACGGTGTCTGCCTCTGACGGCCTGAGCCAGACGTTCGCACTCACTGATGCAACCGCCTACACATCGAACACCGTGCCCGGCACCGCTTCGGTTTCCTACACCTGGCCCGGGGACGCCAATCACACGTCGTCCACCGGAACAGCCAGCTTCCAGATTCATGCGGCTTCGACCACCACGGTCACCTGCCCGAGTTCTGTGGTCTACAACGGCACCGCTCAGACTCCCTGCACCGTCACGGTCAGCGATGGTGGTGCACTCAATCTGACGTTCCCAGCCAACTACTCCGCCAACACCAACGCCGGAACAGCCACCGCCTCGTACTCATGGCCAGGTGACTCCGCTCACGATCCGTCGTCCGGTAGTGCCACCTTCACCATCACACCAGCGACCTCAACGGTCACGGTGAACTGCCCCGCATCCGTTGTGTACAACGGCAAGGCACAGACTCCGTGTACCGCGACCATCACCGGTGACGGTGGGCTCAACACCACTGTGGCACTCGCCTCAACGGACTACTCGAACAACACCAATGTCGGGACAGCAAGCGCCTCCTACACCTACGCTGGCGACGCCAACCACAGCGGTTCCACCGGTTCGAGCAGCTTCGGGATTACCGCTACCGCTGAGACAATCACGGCGTCATCGGGCAGCATCACCTACGGCGATGCATTCACTGTCGGATATGCCTTCAACCCGGCACTCGTCGCCAATGATCTGATCACGGCGCCAACGTGTGCGGTATATGCACCGGCGGACACACTGTTCACCGCACCGATCTCCGGCACCATCAACGCCGGTAGCTACGTCACCCACTGTTCGGGCGCGGTGGTCAGCGCGAACCTGTCCGTGTCCTACATCGATGGAACGCTGACCGTGGCCAAGGCCAGTTCGACCTCCGTCATCACCTGCAACCCGACCTCCGTCACGTACAACGCTGTTGCGCAGACCCCCTGCACCGCAACGATCACAGGTGCCGGTGGACTCAACACCACAGTCACGCTGGCCTCCACCGACTACGCCAACAACGTGAACGTTGGAACCGCCACGGCGTCATACACCTACCCAGGTGATGCGAACCACAACGGCTCCACCGCGACGCCGGTGTGCATCCTCATCACCAACCCGACGAGCAGCCACACGCTGCGCGCCGCGGACACGGCGAAGACGGACATTTACGGGTGCATGGTGCAGGTCAACACCGTCGACTGGGACGCGGTGGAGGCCGAAACCCACGCCTATATCCACATCCACCAGAACACGTCGGGCGACACGAATTGCTATGTCGGCCAGATTCACTTCGGCGACATCACCCCGCCGAAGCAGCCCACCTGCACCATGCTCAACGATCCCTACGCGGCGAAGGCATTGCCGGCGGCGGCCACGACCGCCTGCTCTGACAAGGCGAATTACACCGGGGGCAGCGGCGTCACATTCGACAACGCCGCCTATGGCGGCACGATCACGGTC
>CAXBQZ010000083.1:0-12612 GCA_963978055.1 uncultured bacterium | reverse complement strand
TTTTTTTCAAGCAGAAGACGGCATACGAGATTCCGAAACGTGACTGGAGTTCAGACGTGTGCTCTTCCGATCTGCGGTCGTGGTGGGTGCTGCGTTCTGAAGTAGTTGGATCTTCACGTCACCACAGTTCGTGGCCAGATTGAGCGTGTAGGTCTTGGCCGAGTCCAAGGTGCCGCTCGGAGCCTGCGCCCAGTGGTCATGTTTGGTGGTTGGCGTTGGCCCCTTTGGACATACCAGCGCGACCGGACTCGGCGAGGCTGAGGCTGAGGCTGAATGGGTTGGTGATGCGGACGTCGTGGGGCTGGCGACAGGAGTGACGGGCGTGTTCGCATTGTGATTGATCAGCAGGGCAGCCAGCACACCGCCCACAACGGCGAGACCGGCGACTGCGGCGATGATCTGGTTGCGCTTTCTGCGGGCCTGCTCCTGCTCGAGGCGACGCTGCTGTTGGCGCTCGTATTTCTCGCGCGCGATCTCGCGTTCCCTCTTGTTGCTGCTTGACACGCTGGGTTACTCCCTGTTCGGACGGTTGCACACGCTCCGTAACGAAGTCTAGGGAGGAGCGGGCAGGGGTTGCCTACCGGGGCGCCGGTAGGCTCAGCCTTATGGGTGACGCCATGACGACGCGACTCGACGGGAGGGTGTGAGGAACAGATGCTGGTACAAGGATTCCCCGCTGGTCCCTGGGGCACGAACTGCTTTGTCGTGGCCACCCAGCCTCAGTCGGAGTGCCTGATCATTGATCCCGGGAAGGACTCGATTGCTGGGATCGAACAGATCGTCACTGATCACGGACTCAAGCCCGTTGCGGTCATGCTTACACACGGTCATATTGATCATGTGTGGAGCGTGGTACCCGTGTGCGGGTCGCGCGGCATTCCGGCCTTTATCCACACCGATGATCGGGCGATGCTTGCAGACCCGATGGCCGGGATCAGTCGGCAGACCGCAGATCTTCTGGCCACGATGACCGATGGAAGACTTGCGGCCGGGGAGCCGGAGGAGGTCATGCCTCTAACTGATGGCATGACAATTGACCTCGCCGGCCTGGAGTTCATTGTCGATCACGCCCCGGGTCACACGCGTGGTTCCGTCATGTTCAGGCGTCTGGAGACCCTTCTGGATCCGCCGGTGTTGTTCTCCGGTGATGTCCTATTCGAGGGATCAATCGGCCGTACGGATCTACCCGGTGGTGATCACGGGCAGATGTTGAATAGCCTGAGGTCCAAGGTGCTGCCCCTGATGGATACGACGGTGGTGCTGCCAGGCCATGGCGGTGCGACGACGATCGGTCAAGAGCGGCAGTCCAACCCGTATCTCACCGCACTGGCAGATGATGGATCATCGCCGGTCAACCGCTCCAGAGGATTGTGATGAGTCGACCGTCGCCCATGTCGGGTTTCCCCGAGTGGCTGCCAGGTGAGCGCATTGTTGAGCAGCGCGTTGTGGATCGGCTTCGACACACGTTTGAGTCATGGGGCTATGCGTCAGTTGAGACCCGCGCGGTCGAGTCCCTAGATCAGATGCTTCGCAAGGGTGAGATCGACAAGGAGGTCTATATTCTGCGTCGGCTTCACGCGGATGAGACCGATGCTGACTCCGGCATTGGACTTCACTTCGACCTCACGGTTCCGCTGGCACGCTACGTCCTGGAGAACTCCGGAAAGCTCAGTTTTCCCTTCAAGCGTTATCAGATCCAGAAGGTCTGGCGTGGGGAACGGCCCCAAGAGGGGCGATACCGTGAATTCCTGCAGGCCGATATCGATGTGATTGACGTCGACACTCTCTCGTTCCACTTCGAGGTTGAGGTCGCGCAGGTCATGAGCGAGGCGTTCGCCGGCCTGCCGCTGCCACCATTGCGTATGCAGGTGAACAATCGTCGCCTCATCGAGGGCTTTTATCACGGGCTCGGAGTGACTGATATTGCCGCAGTGATGCGCGCCGTAGACAAGCTCGACAAGCTGTCACCAGCGGCGATCAGGGAGTTGTTGGCGACGGACGCACAACTGACTGAGACACAGGTCGACCTGGTGCTCAGGTTTGCTGCCATCAGCAGTGATGATGGCTCGTTCGCCGACCAGGTGGTAGCTCTGGGCGTTCAAGATCCTCTCCTGGATCAGGGCTTGGACGAACTGGTACGCGTTGTCGAGGGCACCCGACCACTGCGCAGTGACCAGTTCACCGTCAGTGCCGACCTTCGGATCGCTCGCGGACTCGACTACTACACGGGCACCGTTTATGAGACGAGAATGGCTGGTTTCGAGCAGCTGGGCTCAGTGTGCTCCGGCGGCCGTTACGACGCTCTGGCGACGGACGGTTCGACGACGTATCCGGGCGTCGGGATCTCCTTTGGGGTATCCAGAACGCTGGCGCCGCTGTTCGCGCGCGGACTTCTCAAGGCGAGCCGAACTGTGCCCACGTGTGTGCTGATCGCGGTGACCGATGAGGCAAGCCGGGCGCAATCAGATCTGATTGGCCGCGAACTTCGGTCGCGGGGAATCCCAACGGAGGTGTCACCCTCAGCGGCGAAGTTCGGCAAGCAGATCAAATATGCCGATCGTCGCGGGATCCCGTATGTCTGGTTCACTGGCGAGGATGGTCAACACGAAGTAAAAGACATCCGCTCCGGCGAGCAGGTTGCTGCTGATCCGACATCATGGACTCCGGACCCGGCAGATCTGCACCCATCGATCGTCACGGCACAGGTTGACGCTGACAAGAAGGAGACGACTTCGTGATTCGTTCGCATACCGCAGGCTCGCTACGGGCGGAGCATGCCGGTGAGAGCGTCGTTCTCGCGGGCTGGGTAGCTCGTCGGCGGGACCACGGTGGGGTTGCCTTCCTGGATCTGCGCGATGCCTCAGGGGTTGTTCAGGTTGTTGTTCGCGACCCCGACATGGCACATCCTTTGCGCCATGAGTTCTGCGTGAAGATCACCGGTGAGGTTAGCCTTCGCCCGGAGGGCAATGAGAACCCGGACCTCGCCACCGGTGCCATCGAGGTCATGGCGGACGAGGTTGAGGTGCTCTCGTCAGCATCCCCACTCCCATTTCCCATTGATGAGCACGTTGAAGTCGGCGAGGAGGCTCGCCTCCGCCACCGCTATCTGGACCTTCGCAGACCGGCGCCCGGCGCTGCCCTGCGTCTGCGCAGTCGCGTCAATCGGATTGCCCGTGAAGTTCTGTACAGCCACGAGTTCGTCGAGATTGAAACTCCAACTCTGACGAGGTCGACACCGGAAGGTGCGCGGGATTTTCTCGTACCTGCCCGGCTTCAACCCGGCAGCTGGTATGCCCTGCCGCAGAGCCCGCAGCTGTTCAAGCAACTGCTCATGGTCGCGGGGATGGAGCGGTACTTCCAGATTGCCCGCTGCTACCGTGATGAGGACTTCCGTGCGGACCGACAGCCGGAATTCACCCAGCTCGATATCGAGATGTCCTTCGTCGAACAAGAAGATGTGATTGCCATCGGTGAGGCTGTCATCTCTGCCGTGTGGCGTGAGATCGGCCACGAGATTCCACGGCCGATCGCCCACCTGTCATATGCCGAGTCAATGGCAAGGTTCGGCAACGACAAGCCTGATCTGCGCTTCGGCCAGGAGCTCGTCGAACTTACCGGGTACTTCGTCAACACACCGTTCCGCGTCTTTCAGGCACCGTACGTTGGTGCCGTCGTCATGCCCGGTGGGGCGGACCAACCGCGTAAACAACTGGATGCATGGCAGGAGTGGGCCAAGCAGCGCGGAGCCAAGGGGCTCGCTTACGTGCTTATTGAGGCTGATGGAAATCTCGGGGGGCCCGTTGCCAAGAATCTCTCCGAGGAGGAGAGGGCCGGGCTGGCTCAGGCCGTGGGGGCAGTTCCAGGTGACTGCGTCTTCTTCGCCGCCGGAGAGGCAACGTCCTCACGTGCGCTGCTGGGCGCTGCTCGGCTCGAGATTGGGCGACGCTGTGGCTTGATTGATGAATCGCAGTGGTCATTCGTGTGGATCGTGGACGCCCCGCTGTTTGAACCCTCAAGCAAGGCCACCGACAGCGGTGATGTGGCCGTGGGCACCGGTGCGTGGACTGCAGTGCATCACGCCTTCACCTCGCCCAAACCGGAGTGGATCGACCGGTTTGAGGAAGATCCCGGCAATGCGCTTGCCTACGCCTACGACCTGGTCTGCAACGGCAATGAAATCGGTGGTGGCTCGATTCGTATCCATCGACGGGATGTCCAGGAGCGCGTTTTCCAGATGATGGGCCTGACCCGTGACGAGCAGCAGGAGAAGTTTGGATTCCTGCTGGATGCGTTCCAGTACGGTCCACCTCCGCACGGCGGAATCGCCTTCGGCTGGGATCGAATCTGTGCCCTGCTATCGGGGTCCGACTCGATCCGCGATGTGATTGCGTTCCCGAAGACCGGTGGTGGTCAGGATCCGCTCACTGGAGCACCGGCTCCGATCACCGCGGCACAGCGCAAGGAGGCTGGGGTCGACGGGGTCCCGGCTCGTCCGGTCGAGCCTGCGTAGTCATCATGAGATCCCGAGTGGCTGCGGCCGTACTGGTCATCGGACTGGCCGTCGGCGGATGTGCCAAACCTGATTTCCAGTACATCGCCCAAGCTCCTGGCTCATCGGGTGCAGGTCAGGTGTTCTTCAAGGTGCCGAGTGAGTGGACGCAGTTCTCAGCATCGCAGATTACCGCCGCACAGTCTGGCTGGAGCACCGATTCGACCGCGAAGAACCTGCTTGCAGCAACTGTATGGCAGAGCGCTTTCGACGCCTCAGCAAGCCCATCCCTGACGAACGTGCTCGGCACTCGCACCCCCGATCAACCCACCGTATTCGCCAGTCTGCGCAATCTGTACTCACAGGAGACACCCACCGACGCGGCATTGCGTGACATGATCGTGCCGATCTCCACGTTTGGAAGTAGCGTGCAGATCGATCGGGATGAAAAGGTCTCACAAGGAGGCGCGCATGGGGTGCATGTGGTCATTTCCTACCGTTCGGCAACCGACCAGACGACAGAGACACTCGACCAAACGGCCCTGTTGAATGGCGCAAAGAATGCCGTCTACATGCTTATCGTGCGATGCTCTTCTGAGTGCTACAACAAGAACCGGGAGTCCATCAGTGCGGTGACGGGCTCCTTTACGATCCAGGAGGGTCACCATGGGTGACGACAGCATCGCCAGTCCCGGTATGAGCGGGTTGCCCGGGCCGGCGGAGTCACTCGGTCCCGTCGGTCCTGAGCCTTCCGGATTGGCAGAGCCGGAGGTTGGCCCAGTCGTATCCCCGACCCATCCCCGTCGTGACAATCCTGATGTTCTCACGCGCAAGCCTCTGGTCTTCTGGGACCGGGTGAAGATCCTGCTCTTCCTTGTGGCGTGCTTCGTGATTCTGATCTGGGCACAGTTGTCGGGCAATCCGCTCATGTCGTTGAAGGAGGCTGAGCGGACGGTTGCGAATACCGGTCTCGGCCAGATCCTGCTCACCTTGGTGATCATCGAGGCGATCCGACAGATCCATTTCTTGCTCGCCGAGCACGTGGCTGAGTACAACCAGATGTGGCTGCGCGCCTTCGCTCGCGGGGAGCGGTTCGCTGGACGGTTCACGCCATGGACCCGCTACCGGTTGGCGCGGATCTTCAAGTGGGTAGCAGGGCTTGCGATCATTTCGATGGTTTTGGCTGCGATCTTCCAGACAACTCCGATTCTGGCCCTCTTCCAAGTTCCGGCATGGTTCATCGGTCAGCTTCCAATGATCGCGCAGTTGGTCATCTACCTGTTCATCGCAGTTGCGCAGTTCGCGCTCATTTTCTGGTTCCTGTCTCGCGGTGGAGTCGATGTCTACTTCCCTGACGATGTGAAGACGCGTTTCGATGATGTGTGGGGTCAGGATCGAGTAGTCGAGCGAGTGCGAGAGAACATCGTCTTCATGGAGAACCCGGAGGAGATTGAGGAGAAGGGCGGATATGTCCCCGGTGGCATTCTCCTGTGGGGTCCTCCTGGTACGGGTAAGACGCTTCTGGCTGAGGCCGTCGCCGGTGAAACCGGAAAGCCCTACGTCTTTGTTGATCCAGGCGCCTTCATCAACATGTTCTTCGGCGTTGGCGTGCTCAAGGTCAAGGGACTGTTCCGGAAACTGCGCAAACTCTCGCTGCGTTACGGCGGCGTGATCGTCTTCTTCGATGAGGCCGATACTCTCGGGAGCCGTGGCGGTGCTGTAAGTCAGTCGCGTCGTGAAGCTCTGGCGCAGCAACTCACATCCTTTGAGTCTCGCCTGGAGCCAGGGTGCAACGGTGCACACTACGTTTCGCCGTCGGCTCAACGCGCTTTGGCAGAATCTGATTTTGCCCGCGCGGCTCAGGTGTTCGTTCCGACTGGTACGAACAATGGTGGTGGTATGGGCGGAATGGGCACCTTGCAGGCGCTGCTGACAGAGATGTCCGGCCTGAAGAAGCCCCGCGGCTTCGTCAACCGAGTGGTTCGTCGCACGCTCGGCATGCGTCCGAAACCACCGCCGAAGTATCGGATCCTGGTCATGATGGCCACCAACATGCCAGACGCGCTTGACCCAGCCCTGCTGCGTCCCGGACGTATCGACCGCATCTACCGGGTCGGTTACCCGTCCAAAGAAGGTCGAGTTGTCACCTATCGCAATTACCTCGACAAGATCAAGCATGAGGTCACTCCGGAACAGATCGACACGCTGGCGACAACCTCGCCATACGCCACCGGTGCAACGATCAAGGATGCCGTCAATGAAGCCCTTGTCATCGCTATTCGTGATGGTCGAGATGCGGTTACCTACGCTGACCTGATCAAAGCCAAGTCGCTGAAGGATCACGGTCTGCCGGACGGCTCAAGCTATGTCGACCGTGAACGTCACTCCGTTGCTCTACACGAGGCCTGCCATGCCGTGGTCATGTACCGCTTGCAGCACTCGAGCA
This sequence comes from uncultured bacterium, assembly GCA_963978055.1. GTDB lineage: Bacteria > Actinomycetota > Actinomycetes > S36-B12 > CAIYMF01 > Longivirga. Next base: position 5,677 of record CAXBQZ010000083.1, on the reverse strand, counting down.
TCATTGACACGGCCACGATCGAGCGTCGTGGGGACGTAGGCGGATTCGTGTCACCGATCCCACTTGAGGACCGGTTCGTCCAGTGGCGGTCCGAGGTTGAAGTGAACGTCATGACATTCCTGGCCTCGCTTGCCGGTGAGCGAATGTTCTACGACGGTGACCACACCCAGGGTGTCGGCGGCGATATGTCCAATGCAACACAACTGGTGGCCCGGTCGTTCATGACCCATGCAATGGGCCCAACCCTGCGATCCTTCAGCGGAGTGCTCAATTACACCGAGGGCATGCCATACGAGGGGGAGACTGCAAAGGCAATCGAGGATAAGTTGCAGGAGTTGTACGCCAGAACTTTGTCGGTCCTGGAGGACAACCGACGCGAGGTTCTCGCCGTCACCCACGCCCTTGAGGTGCACAAGACTCTCTCCGGTGAGGATGTCGTAGCAGTGATCGAGGGCACAGAAGGGCCCACGGTTGACGGACGCGGCTATCTTGAGCCTGAGTTCATCGCTGAACTCGAGCAGTACCACCGGACCGCCGTCGAGGCTCATAAGGTCGTCCATGAGCGCCCACCGGCTCTACCTCAGATCCCTGAACCGATTGCAGCGATGCGCGCTGACAGCACGTCAGAGGGTGCCTGAACTGTAGGCACCTGACTGGGTGAAGCCAAGAGCCTGGTAAACCCGACGGGCAGATTCATTGGCCGCGTACATGCCTAGGGTGATTGCTGGGTGGCCGGCAGCAAGTAGGTGGTTGGTGGCTTGGGCGCACAGGGAGCGGGCGAGTCCGCGTCCGCGGTGGGCGGGATGGGTGGCTACATCGTTGAAGTGAGCAGCCCCGGAACTCATACCGAGGGCCGTGAGCATGGCCACGAGTCCACCTGTGTCCTCCTGGTCTGGTTCGATGATGCCTGCCCAGATGAGGCTTCGCGGGTCTCCTGGGCGCACCGGCGCGGAGGGCGAGGCGCATACAAGGAGCCGATCCAGTCGATCATCGTCCGGATCGAGCATGGTCATCGAGTAGGTCGTCTCAAGGTAGGTGACCGGCTGCGCCGTGTACCACCAGTGCCAGTGGCTCGGCTCCAGAGGTTGATACCTCTCGGGAAGCAGCTCAAAGAGTTCATCCGAAACAGTGATACCTCCGATGCTCCCTCGTTCAGCGTCGAGCAGCATTGAGATCAACTCAAGACCGGCCGTGTGTGCCTCGGTCGACTCCTGTGCGGTGTGAACGGTGAGCCAAGTCGTGTGCCGATGGGTGTCCGCGGCAATCCAGCCCGCCGCCAACCCTGGAACCTGTGCCACCTGCAGCAGATTGTTCGGATTCAAGTCGAATTGGATGAACCGGTCCGCGGGAAGTGCCTCACGTAGTTCCTCGAACAGGGCATTCGTCACGTTGACACCGAACTAGTCACGTGGACACCCTGCCAGACACGGATGTCGGTAGCACCTAGGGTTGGCACATGACGGCGAGTCTGTTTGACGAGGGAGTGGATCCGAGACGCTCGGGTGCACCCATGGCTGTTCGAATGCGGCCACGATCCCTTGATGAACTCGTTGGTCAGCGACATCTGCTAGCTGCGGGGAGTCCGCTGCGGCGCTTGATAAGCGCCAGCGGTGATCAAGCGACATCCTCGATCATTCTGTGGGGGCCACCCGGTACCGGAAAGACCACACTTGCAACGCTCGTCAGCACGAGCACCGGACGGCGATTCACTGAGCTGTCGGCCGTAACGGCTGGGGTGAAGGATGTGCGGGAGGTGATCGATCGGGCGCGGGATGCGCTGGCCATGAACGGTGTTGGGACAGTGTTGTTCGTTGATGAGGTGCATCGCTTCTCCAAGACCCAGCAGGATGCGCTACTCCCTGCTGTTGAGAACGGCTGGGTCACCCTGATCGCAGCCACCACGGAGAACCCCTCCTTCTCCGTCATCTCACCACTGCTGTCGCGCTCGCTCCTGCTCACCCTGCAGCCCCTGACAGATGATGACATCTCCGCGCTGATCGACCGTGCCATTGCCGACCCTCGCGGCCTCAATGACGCGGCTGAACTATCCGCAGAGGCCAGAGGTCATCTGCTCAGGATTGCCGGCGGTGATGCCCGTCGAGCTCTGACAAGCCTTGAAGCCGCGGCCGGAGCTGCATTGGATCTGGGATCCCACGTGATTGACGTTGATGCGGTGGAACGCGCCGTCGATCGAGCCGCTCCGCGGTACGACCGGGATGGTGATCAGCACTATGACGTGATCAGCGCCTTCATCAAGAGTGTCCGCGGCTCAGATGTGGATGCTGCGCTGCACTATCTCGCGCGCATGATCGAGGCCGGGGAGGATCCACGATTTCTTGCGCGTCGGCTGGTGATCCTGGCGAGTGAGGATATTGGGCTTGCGGACCCATCGGCTCTAGCGGTTGCCACAGCCGCGGCTGATGCTGTTGCCTTCATTGGTATGCCGGAGGGTCGTTATCCGCTGGCGCAGGCAACTGTGGCCCTCGCACTTGCGCCGAAGTCGAATGCTGTTGCCGTGGCGATCGGGGAGGCGCAAGCAGATGTGCGACGCGGACTGATCGGCCCGGTTCCTCCACATCTGCGTGACTCTCACTATGCCCGCGCAGGTGATCTTGGCCATGGCGTCGGTTATGTGTACCCACATGATGTGCCAGGGGCCGTGGCCAACCAGCAGTACGGACCGGATCAGCTTGGTGAACGCCGCTACTACCGACCCACCCGCTATGGTGCCGAGTCTCGCTACGCCGATGTGCTCGATAAACTACGTCAGGCGCTCGGACGAGATATTTCCGACGCCACCTGAGCCTCGCAGGTAGGCTTTGGGCAGGACTCGCGCTGAGGCGAGGTCGTACTTTCGAGAGGCTTGCATGGATTCCGCCGAGATTCGCAGTCGGTTCTTGCGCTACTTCAGTGAGCGCGGGCACACGGTTGTTCCGTCTGCATCGCTACTGCTGGATGATCCGACTCTGCTGTTTGTGAATGCAGGCATGGTTCCTTTCAAGCCGTATTTTCTTGGCGAGGCCCCGCCGCCGTACCCGCGAGCAACCTCTGTGCAGAAGTGTGTTCGAACCCTCGATATCGATGAGGTTGGAAAGACCACACGTCATGCCTCGTTCTTCCAGATGGCCGGAAACTTCAGTTTCGGGGATTACTTCAAGGAAGGTGCGATTCCGTTCGCCTGGGAACTGCTCACGGGATCAGTTGCTGATGGCGGCTATGGCTTCCCCGAGGAGAAGCTCTGGGTCACGGTGTACGACAACGACGATGAGGCCATCGACATCTGGCACCGCGTAGCAGGTATTCCACTGGATCGCATCCAACGACGTGGACCGAAGGACAATTACTGGTCGATGGGTGTGCCAGGTCCGGGAGGGCCGTGCTCGGAGATCTATTACGACCGCGGGCCTGAGCATGGCCGTGAGGGTGGTCCGGTCGCCGATGAAGACCGGTATCTCGAGGTGTGGAACCTCGTGTTCATGCAGTACGAGCTCTCCGAGGTGCGTTCCAAGGAGGATTTCGATGTTCGCGGTGAACTACCTGCCAAGAACATCGACACGGGCATGGGTTTGGAACGTATGGCCGCTCTGCTGCAGGGTGTCGACAACATCTACGAGATCGACACCACGCGCATAATCCTGGATCGAGCCAGTGAGATCACCGGTGCCCGATACGGAGCCGATCCTGATGCAGATGTCCGTCTGCGGGTTATCGCCGATCATGCTCGTACCTGTGCGTTCCTCGTGGCTGATGGAGTACTCCCAGGCAATGAGGGACGAGGCTACGTGCTGCGTCGGATCATGCGTCGAGTGATCCGCAATATGCGAATCCTGGGTGGCCCGGATCAGGTCATGGAGGAACTGATTGACGCCTCGATTCAGGCGATGGGTCCGCAATACCCGGAGTTGAACTCGGAGGCTGGTCGAATCCGCACCATCTGCGCCACGGAGGAGTCGGCCTTCCTGTCGACGTTGCGAACTGGCACCACCATCTTCGAGTCGGCCGTGGCAGATGTCCGATCATCCGGAGGGTCGCGGCTTGGTGCCGCCGAGGCATTCGCCCTTCATGACACCTATGGTTTCCCGATAGATCTGACACTCGAGATGGCAGCTGAGAAGGGCCTGGAGGTAGATCACGACGGATTCCGTCGACTCATGGGTGAGCAGCGGGATCGGGCCAAGGCTGACGCCAAGCAGCGCAAGGCCGGACTGACCAATACGACCGTGTACCGAGATGTGATGGACGCATCGGGGACCACCTCCTTCGTCGGCTACGACGAGGTTGTGAGTGAGGCAACCCTGCGCGGACTGCTGGTGGATGGCGAGGGTGTCACCAGCGCTCGGGCCGGCCAGTCGGTGGAGGTGGTTCTGGACAGAACACCGTTCTACGCAGAAGGCGGCGGCCAGCTGGCCGATGCAGGTCTGATCTCGTTGGCTGACGGTTCGGTCATCGAAATCGCAGATGTTCAGCAACCGGTGCCCGGACTCTACGTCCATAGGGGACGCGTAGTTGAGGGCGAGGTGGCCGTCGGAAGCGGGGTAATCGGGGCGGTCGATCTCGAGCGACGACGCGCTATTTCTCGGGCTCACACGGCCACGCACATGGTTCACAAGGCATTTCGTGAAGCGTTGGGTGAAACCGCCACTCAGATGGGATCAGAGAACTCACCCGGCCGGTTCCGGTTCGATTTCCCATCAGCCGGAGCGGTGCCGGTGTCAGTTCTGACCGATGTTGAGCAGCATGTCAACGAGGTGCTTGCGCGGGATCTGGTGGTGCACGCAGAGATCATGTCTCAAGAGCAGGCGCGCGCAGCTGGCGCGATGGCGCTCTTCGGGGAGAAGTACGGCGATCGGGTGCGCGTCGTGTCCGTGGGTGATTGGGCTAAGGAGCTATGTGGCGGCACCCATGCTCAGCGCTCCGGTCAGGTTGGACTGATCAAATTCCTGTCCGAGGGCTCGATCGGTGCCGGAGTGCGGCGAGTGGAGGCACTTGTAGGCGTTGATGCGTACAAGTTCCTCGCTCGTGAGCATGCGATCGTCGCACAGTTGGCAGATTCGGTTAAGGCGCGTCCAGATGAACTCGTCGAGCGAGTGGACAGCATTCTCACTCGCCTCAAGGAGGCAGAGAAGGACATCGCGACGATGAGGTCTGCATCTCTGGTGGCCAATCTCGATGGCCTGATGGGGCTTGGTGAGAATTACGGGGAAGCTCGCGTGTGGACCTTCTCGGCGCCCGAAGGCACCGATGCCCAGGGATTGCGCGAACTGGTCAACAAGGCGATGGATCGAGTTCGTCAGGAGATCCCGTCGGTCGTGGTTGGTGCTACGGTCGTGGACGGAAAGGTCTCCCTGATCGTCAACACCAACGACAGGGCTCGCGCCCTGGGTCTGTCTGCGGGGGCTGTGCTCAAAGCAGCCCTTGTGCCGATTGACGGTCGAGGTGGCGGTAAGGATGACGCGGCCCAAGGAGGAGGCACCAATCCGGGCGGATTGGAGGCTGCCTTCACAGCGGCGCGGGAGGCTGTGCGAACCACGGTTGGCGCGTGAACTTTCGTCGCGGTGTGAGAATCGGCCTGGACGTGGGCAGCGTACGGGTTGGTGTTGCGCGGACTGATCCGGATGGAATCCTCGCGGTACCTGTCACCACCCTCAAGCGTCATGGTGCCAAGCAAGATATCGAC
>CAXBQZ010000082.1:0-13130 GCA_963978055.1 uncultured bacterium | reverse complement strand
GGCTACCCCACCGATAACAGCCTTGACCGTGTACGTGTAGGCCGTGCCGTTGGTCAGACCAGTATCGGTGTAGGAGGCGGAGGCTGATGTGCCAACCTGTACTCCGCCACGAAGGATCTGGTAGGAGGTCGCGCCCGCTGAGGCATTCCAGGTGAGTGACACCTGAGCGTCTCCGACAGTGGCTGCAAGCCCAGTCGGGGTGCCCACCGAGGATGCCTGCGGTGTTGCCGTGACACTGCCGGAGGCCGCCGATGCTGCCGAGTTCTGCTTGAAGGCCACCACGTAGTACGTGTACGTGGTGCCGTTGGTGAGGCCGGTGTCGGTGAAAGTCGTTGCGGTGATCGAGGACACCGTGATGAGCGTGCCGTTGCGGTACACCTTGTAGGCATCGGCACCAGTCGGGGCTGCCCACGACAGGATCACCTGAGCATCACCGGGGCTGGCAACAACGGCTGCCGGAGCAGCAGGTGCAACCGCCGTTGGGGTAGCGGTGACGGTTGTCGATTGTGTGGACGGAGCTGAGTTCAGGTTGTAGGCGACGACGTAGTAGTTGTACGTGGTGCCATTGGTGGCATTGGTATCGGTGTACGACGCGGTGGTCGATGTGCCGATCAGTGTTCCGCCGCGGTAGATCCCGTATGACGTCGCGTTCGCCGGTGCGGTCCAACTGAGCGACACCTGTCCGTCACCAGCCGTTGCACGCATGGTGATGGGGCGCCCAGGAGCAGTTGCAACCGGGGTTGCGCTAACTGTTGATGAAGCCGCCGACGCCGGTGAGTTGTCCTTGTAGGCCACAACGTAGTACGTGTAGCTCACGGCATTCGCAGCTGTGGTGTCGGTGTACGAAGCAGTTGTTGTGGTGGCGAGTGAAACGCCGTCACGGAACACGCGGTAGCTGGTGGCACCCGCGGGCGCTGACCAGGTGAGCGACACTCGTGCATCACCTGGTGTTGCTGCAAGGGAGGTCGGCTGCGTCGGTGCAGCAGCGACGGGCGTAACCGTTACTGCCGAGCTCGGTGCTGATCCGAGCGAGTTGTCGCGGTAGGCCACGACGGTGAACGAGTAGCTGGTGCCATTCGTGAGTCCGGAGGCCGTGTAAGAGGCTGAGGTCGAGGTACCGACGGACGTGCCGTCCTGGAAGATCTCGTAGTGGTTGGCACCGGCGGGAGCCGACCACGACAGTGCAACCTGGCCATCACCAACCACCGTGGAGATGCCGGTGGGTGCACTTGGCGTGCTGCCAATCGGTGTGACGGACACCGCACCTGATGGTGAAGACTCGGCAGTGTCGCGAAGGGCCGTGACCGTGTAGCTGTACGCGGTGCCATTGCGTGCGGAAGTGTCGCTGTAGGTGGTGGCGCTCGTGGTGCCGATCAGGTTGCCATCACGGTAGATGTTGTAGCCCGTGGCACGAGCGCTGGGCAACCAGGCCAGGTCGACGGAGTTGTCACCGGCCGGGGCGAAGAGCCCCTGGGGCGCGTCAGGTGCTGTGGCAGTTGGGCTGGCAGTGACTGCGGTGCTGACAGGTGAGGAGCCTGCGGTGTTGACGGCGATCACGTCATAGGAGTACGTCTGCCCGTTGACGGCCGTGAGGTCGATGTATGACGTGGTTACAGCGGTGCCGATGGCAACGCCGTCACGGCGGATCTGGTAGCTCGTGGCATTCGCAACTGCGGTCCACGTGAGCGTTACCTCGCTGTCACCGGCTGCGGCCTGGATTGTGCCGGGGCGACCGGGCAGGGATATGCGGGGTGCGCGCACGTAGTGCGTCGACTTGATCTGCTCAGTCACCTTGGCGAAAACGGCGGCCTGACGTGCCTCGGCCGCAATGAGTGCGCGGGCAGACATCAGCATTCGAGTGCGAGTCATGCGCAGAGTGGTGAGCGCACGCACATCGTCCATGCGCGTGGTGGTGAGCTTTGAGCCGCGGTAGTTCCTGACCGCGAGCAGGCGGATCGACTGACTGGCCTCGAACTGCTGAAGGGCCGACTCGAACTGACGCTGGGCCGCGATCACTCGGGCGTCATGCTCGACGGCTGCGTAGATTTCGACGGCGATCTCAGCTGCGCTCTGGCCGTAGTCGTTCTCAATGGCCTGACCTGGGGCGGCAGCAGCTGCCGCCCCAGGGGCCAGAAGGAGGTTGACCCCTGAGATCGACGACACGGCAGCACTGGTGCTGGCGATGGCCGCCACGGCCCGCTGAGCGGGGGTGAGGCGCTTTGTCGTTGACATGTGAGAGGTCTCGTCCTTTGGGGGGTTGATCTTTAGCGGTTCGGTGAGAATTTCCGCTGTTTACGGTGCGCTCTTGACGTAGGCCTGGTTCAACGCGCTCTGCAGCGACTCAGTGAACGCCTGACACGTCAACGTGGCACCTGTTGTTCCTGCACAGGTGTTGTCCGTGACGTTCAGGAAGACGCCTGCGTTGTAGAGAGCCTTATTCCGGAACGTCGAGATATCTGAGCGCTTGGTTGCTGTAAGACCGTTGGTGCTGACCCATGATTGGACGGCGCTGATGTGGAACGTCAAAGGCCCGTCGATGTAGTTCCGATAAGACTGACCGTTCGGATCGGCGTCGCTGTAGAAGCCGAGAGCGGAAACCTTGCCGCTCGCGGGGTCCGTCGTGATCTTTGTCTGGAAGGCTTCCCAGCCCGAGCCATTGCCGTTGTCCTTCAGGTAGTACTTCAGAACGTGGGTTGTTGTGTCGCATTTCAGAATCAGATTGGGACCGAAGCTGTCATTGGCGGGCGCGTTGTTGCCGTCAGACATGCCCAACTGTGCGGCTGTTCGATCATCGGTTGACGTGCAATCGGCGCCGAACGCGGTCTCGGCCGCCAGAGCGAAGTGATTGCTCTTCACCGCGGCAAGCTGGGTGTTGTAGACCGACAGCCAGGCGCCGTACTTCGAGGAGTACGCAGTCCACTTGGCTACGCCGTTGGTGTAAGTGCCGGCCACCTTCTTGTTGTAGACAGCCAACTTCGCGTTGTAGGTCTTCATTGCGGTGGCTTTGGCAGCGGGAGTCTTGGCCTTGGTGTAGGCGATCCAGGCATTGACGACTGGGGTTGCGGCGGTCTTCCATTGTGCGTACGCGGTCGTCAGCGCAGCCTTCTGTGTGCCCGCCGACAGCGTCAACGCCTGGCTCACCACGTCGCCGTAGATGGTGCCGGTGGTGGGGACGGGGAAAGCAGTGGCGGGAAGCGGTGTGGTCCGCTTGGTCTGCAGGGCCGCAGTGGTTCCACCGATCTTGCTCGGGGCGATGAGCCTTCCGGCCTGCTTCGCTGAGTCGTTGTAGGTGGGCGCGGTGGCGGCCATGGAGGCGACCGGCGCCAGGACGGTGGCGACCGCGGCGGTTCCGAGGGCGAGTGCGAGTGCGGGGCGCTGGATGCCGCGCGAGGTGTGTGAGGACTGAGTCATGGTCTTCCTTTCGTCGAGCGGGCGATGAATGTGTTGCTCCGAACGGGTGATCGATGTCCAAGAAACACCCAATGTCCGACTTGTCAGGGTTACCTAACCAAGCCGTGAGCACTGTCCGTTTCGAGCTGTTTGTCCACGAGTCCCGCGTACGATTCATCCTCCCCAGCACATGGTGAGAGAACACTCCAAATGGGTCTTAGGAATGTCCAAGGACGTCAAAGATTCGTCCAAATTGGCAAACGGAAGGTGAATCTCACCCGTCCGGCGCACCAAACCGCCATTCAGTCATCCGACATATGCCTCAGCGGTCCTTCTGGCCGCGTCAACGTGAACGGGAGCTGCGATGAGGTGGGCCGCGCGTGGAGTGCTCGGGGCGTTGCTGCTCGCGAGTGCGATCGCACTGCCCTTGCCCACAGCCGAGGCCATCCCGAGTGAGCCCATAACCGGGTCGACCAGTACTCCTGCGGGCATCTACATGACACCCGCCGATGAGGAGTCGGACGGCTCATCGCTGTATCACGCGCTGGTGGCCCCCACGTCGTTCAGCGATGTGCGCTATGTGCTCCCCAGTGACCGCCAGATGTTCGTATCTGATGCTGATGTGGTTCATGTCATCAACGACCAGGGTGCTGTTGTTCGCACCATCACCGACATCCCCACCGCTACCGGACTGGCGATCAGTGCTGATGGAACGACCCTGTTCGTCGCAGAGGAGTCAACGGCGCAGATCGTGGGGATCGACGTGGCGAGTGGCATGATCTCGGCGGCGTTCACCGTCGCACCCTGTCCCCAGCAGCTTGCGGTCATCGGATCAGTTCTGTTCTACACGGCCGGCTGTTCCTCGACCGGAATGATCAGCCACGTCAATCTCAGCACCGGCGTCGTGAGTACAAACCCAGATCAGACTCTGCAAGACAGCCAGGCTCTGTTGGCCGCAACGTCCGACACCCTGTTCACCGCGGATGGTCGGCTCCGATCGTGGGGTGTCACCACAGACATCAACGGAGAGCCGGTGTATTCAGCGGAATCGGATGGGTCCTACTTTCCCCACGTGATGAGTCTGGTGGCGCACGACCAGGATGTGGTGGTTATGGATGCTGGCATTAACGGATATGGGTTCTACCGTGCGGATCTCGGTGGTGCCGGTTTCATCAGCACCGTCTCGTATCCAACGGCGGTTGCCTGGTCGGCGGATGGATCGCACATCGCAGCCGGCTCGGATACGCCGCGCGGTAACAGCCTTCGCGTGATCAGCACTGCGGATTCGACAGTCGGAGTCCAAGCTGCCATTCCGTCCTTGAAGGGTCTCGATGGAAACCAGGCGGTGTTCCCCGGTGCCCTCATGTACTCGGCTGATGAGAGCAGGCTGGTGGCTCTGACCCGTGAGTGCTCCGGAAGTACCTGCTCCTACGCCATCGCGCAGGCGAGTACATCCGCGCCCCTTCCCTCCACGGTGACCGTCCGGGTGACGGGACCGCGCACCTATGGGGAGCCATCACATATCGAGGTGCACAGCCCTGGGCGCCCAGGTGTCAGCATCTTGGTAACCGTTGTAAATGGATCGTGGCACTCCTCGCGCTCAGTCACCACGAACAGTGGTGGAGTGGGCTCGGTCAACCTGGTAATTCCGTACTCAAGTGCTGTCACCGCACATCTCGCGGGTGATCTGCAACATGAGGACGCTCGACCTCAGACTGTTGCCGTGCGTATTCCTGCCGCCTTTGCTGTGACGTTGGGGCGAGGTGTCCGAGTGCTCCACGGAGTTGTGCATTACGGGCGCCTGAGCGACATGCGTCAGCGGGTACTGCTCAACCCTCGCAAAGCATTGCGAATGGTGAAGGTGACCCTGCAGTACCGTGCTGGGGCAAAGTGGTTCAGCGCCAAGCCATTTACTGTCTACACAGATGCCACAGGCTACGTCAACACGGTCATGCGACAGGCGCGCCGCAACGTGCTCTACCGCATCATTTACGCCTTCGCTGGTGACGCGTGGAATACCTCGGCGACGCAGACAAGTGGTCTCTTCATACTCAACTGAAGCCTCAAAGCGGCCTAGGCAAGAATGTCGTAGACCACCTGTCCTGAGGCCATCGTGAGTTCAACGTGTGCGTCACTGACATGCTCGGCCTTGAACAGATCCTGATCGAGAATCACCACATCCGCGCGCTTCCCGACCGCGAAACTGCCCGCTTCATCCTCGTCATGGTTGACGTATGCAGTTCCATTGGTGAAGCCATTCAATGCCGCTGCAAGTGGAATTGCCTCATGTGGCAGGAAGGCCGGTTGATCGCGATACAGCGGTCCGATGCGCGTGACCGCCACCTCCATCTGAGCCAGGGGATCCGCGGTGGAAACCGACCAGTCGCTGCCCATCGCGAGGACTGTTCCGTTGGTGAGCAGTGAGTTGAACGGGTAGCTCAGATCTACTCGCTCCTGGCCAAGGAACGGGACGGTCAGCACATTCATCTGCGGATCAAAATTCGCCCAGTACGCCTGGCAGTTCGCGACGATGTCCAGTTCGCGGAATCGCGGAATATCCTCTGGTTGAACGAGTTGGATATGTGCCAGATGGTGACGAAGATCGTGACGTCCATGGGCGGCAATCGCTGCCTCGGCTGCGTCAAGGGCATTGCGTACAGCCCGATCACCGATTGTGTGCATGTGAACCTGGAATTGCTCACCGGTCAGCGCAGTGACCGCTGCGGCCAATTCATCGTGGTCCACATATGACAGGCCGTAGTTGTCGGTGTGTCCGCCGCACCCATCGCAGAACGGCTGCATCAGGGCACCTGTGTAGTTCTCCAACACGCCATCAGTCATGATCTTGACGGTGGTGGGGTGGAACTTGCCGGCGCGGCCATATTCGCGCTGGGCCCTGAACTTATCGAGCTGCTCCAAGCCTGCGTGGCGGTCCCACCACAGGGCGCCGACCACTCGGGCGGTCAACTGCCCCGACTCGGCCAGGCTCTTGTAGGCATTCAGCGTGCCCTCGATGACCCAGGCGTCCTGCCAGCCGGTGATGCCGAGGGAGTGCAGGTGCTCCTGTGCGTTCAGGATTGCCGCCTGCCAGGTGGCCTGGTCCGGGAGGGGGACGATCTTCTCGTTGAACGTGTATGCCGCGCCCTCGTGCAGCATGCCACTTGGTTCACCGGCCTCGTTGCGCTCAATTCGACCGTCCCACGGATCGGGCGTGTCCTTGGTGATCCCACCGATCTCCAGTGCCTTGCTGTTCACCCAGGCGCCATGGACGTCACGGTTGAACAGGAACACTGGTCGATCGGGGACGATGGAGTCGAGGTCCTCCTTGGTGGGCAGGCCGCCGGGGAAGTGATCCATCGCCCAGCCACCACCGATGATCCATGCCTTGTCAGGATTCGCATCGGCGTAGGCCTTGATCGTGGCCAGATATGCCTCTCGACCGGGGAGGTCGTTGAGAAGGACGTGGAGTCGGTTGAGACCGGCGAAGGGGGCGTGGATATGTGCGTCCTGAAATCCGGGAACAATCATCTTGCCCTGAGCGTTGATGACTCTGGTACCTGGTCCGATGTGTTGGGCTACCTCGCTCTCGGACCCAAGTGCCACGATGCGATCACCCGCAATGGCCATGCTCTGCGACCACCCTCGTACCGCATCGCCGCGGTAGATGGGACCGTTGATGACGACGTCAGCAGTAGGCGTAGACATGTGCTCTCCAAGCGGATGTGCGCAACCGGGTGCGGGGGCGTTGACCTGCAGAAATGTATCGCGGATCGGTGGTAGAGACGTGGTCAACGCGGGAATTGTCGGACCGGCAGGAAAGCTGGGGTAGAATTAGTCCAACGGATTAAGGTTTCTCCGTTTTTGGCCGACTAAGGACCTATGAGGTCCACGCAAGCGCCCACTGACGGTGCGCGCGTACCTGATCGGACAACAGAACAACCCAGCTTCGCGGGGCAAATCTCCGCGCGGACGGCCCTTGAGTCACAACTCGGGCTGACGACCGCTGACAAGAGCTCACACAAGAGCGTGAAGGAAAGAGGTAAGGCCATGGACGACTTCGGTCCCTGGGACGACTGACATCGGTCATCGTCCAGTGCGGGCAATGACCCGCACGCCATGAACTCGATGCCCGCGGGCATTGGATCAGGGTCACATCCACGTGGGTGTGGCCCTGATTGCATGTGGATCTGACAGCGCACCCAAATCGCGCCATCTTCGTGATGCGAGATGGCACGATGGCCATGTCAGCACCCCGTACGGACGTATGAGTACAGCCCTGAGTGAGGAAATCATGGATGCGCGCCATGCGGTTCTCTTCGAACCCGTGAAGATTGGCCCGAAGACTGCCCCCAACCGCTTCTATCAGGTGCCGCACGCGTCGGGCTTCGGATCCATCAAGCCGAGAACCCACGCTGCATTCAGGGCCATCAAGGCTGAAGGCGGCTGGGGAGTCGTCAACGTTGACTACTCGCCGGTGTCTACTGATTCCGAGGAGTACCCGGCAATCGCGGCTGACTGCTGGGATCCGGAGGATATGAAGCGGCTCGGCTTTGTGTCCGATGCGATCCACGAGCATGGCGCGCTGTCTGGGATCGAGCTCTATCACGGTGGTGCCGAGTCGCTCAATGGTGAGTCACGGTATCCGCGTCTTGCGCCCAGTCAGATTGGCTCAGACTGGCGACGCAGCACTCTGTGCAAAGAGATGACCCTCGACGATATCCAGCGAGTTCAACGTGACTATGTGACGGCGGCCAAGCGAGCGCGCGATGTCGGGTTCGACATCGTGTACGTGTACGGCGCGCACGGCTACCTGATGACACAGATGCTGTCACCGCATACCAACCGTCGGACGGATCGCTATGGCGGTTCCCTGGAGAACCGCGCCCGGTTTCAACTCGAGACGATCGAGATGGTCCGTGCTGAAATAGGTGACGACTGTGCGGTTGCGGTTCGGATGGCCGTCTACGGCCGCGATGAGCTCCCCGGCATCGAGCATGACGAGATGCTCGAGGTGATCCGAATGTTTGATCCGGTAGTCGACCTCTTCGATGTCAACGTGGGCAGTTGGCCGGAGGATTCGGGGACCTCGCGCTACTACCCCGAGGGTCACCAGCGCCCGTGGACCTCCAACGTACGTCAAGCCACTGCAAAGCCGATCGTCTCCGTTGGTCGATTCACGAACCCGGATCTGATGGCTTCGATGGTGACGTCAGGGGAACTCGACTTCATTGGGGCGGCCCGCCCCGCAATAGCTGATCCATTTCTCCCGCAGAAGATCCGCGAGGGTCGGCTGGACGAGGTTCGCGAGTGCACCGGCTCAAACCTCTGCATTCTGCGCGAGGAGACACTGGCCCATGTCGGCTGTATTCAGAATGCGACGGCTGGAGAAGAGTACCGACGCGGCTGGCACCCCGAGTTGTACGCACGTCCGACGAATCCCGATCGGGCGATCCTCGTTATCGGTGGGGGACCGGCTGGGATGGAATGCGCCATGGTGCTCGGCAAGTGTGGTTATGAGGCTGTTCATCTTGTTGAGGCCGCAGATGCCCTCGGTGGAAAGATGCGCTGGACTCGTCAACTGCCAACGCTGGGAGATTGGGGGCGGGTGATCGATCATCGGGTCATCGCCCTGGACAAGTTGTCCAACGTCGAGGTGATCCTCGGCCGTCAGTTGTCGGTCGAGGAGGTGCTCGACTACGGCGCGGATACTGTGATCGTGGCCACGGGTTCAGCCTGGGCAGGTGATGGTCTGCAGAGTCATCGTGCAGAACTGATCGAGAACGCGACCTCGGCATTCACTCCCGAGCAGATCATGAGCGGCAGCCGACCTCCCATGGGACGGGTTGTCGTCTACGACTGTGATGGCTACTACGTCGCGCCCGGCATCGCTGAACTGCTGGCTGGTGAGGGCTATGACGTTCATCTGGTGTCCTCGCTTGACCGGATCTCACCACTGTCGGATGAATCTCTTGAGGGAACCTTCCTTCGTCAGCACCTGCATGATGTGGGCATCGAGATGACGACCGGGGTCACCCTCACCGGGATCGAACAGGGACAGGTCGTGGGTGAGACGGAGTACGGAGATCCATGGCAGGACAGTGCGGACGGGGTAGTGCTCGTGACGCTGCAGGTGTCTGAGAACCGCCTCTACCGCGAGCTCATCAGCGACCCGGATCGACTCGCACAGGCGGGTATCAACGCGGTTTATGCGATCGGTGACGCTGTCGCCCCGCGTATGCCCTCAGAGGCGATCTTCGATGGCCATCGGCTCGCCCGTGAACTCGAGACCTCCGATCCGATGGCTCCAAAGCCCTGGCTACGGGAGCGTCCCTCTGTGTAGGTCGTCGATACTCGGGCTGAGCGTCGTAGGCTGTCGTCGAGATGAGTGATCAACGTCGTCCGTCGGCACAGCAACGGCGCGAACTTCGGGCACAGGTCCGGCGTGCACTGGTTCCGTCGATCACCTATCCAGATTTACCGGTCACGGCCGTCCGAGATGAGATACGCGCGGCAATCGAGAGCAATCAGGTTGTTGTGGTTGCCGGGGAAACCGGCAGTGGCAAGACAACTCAGCTACCGAAGATCCTTCTTGACATGGGTCGGGGAATCGACGGCCAGATCGGCCATACCCAGCCTCGACGGATCGCCGCGCGAAGTGTGGCCGACCGTATTGCCGAGGAGCTCGACGTGGAGCTCGGAGGTGTCGTCGGCTACAAGGTTCGGTTTACCGATCACAGCAGTGACAAGACCCTGATCAAGGTGATGACCGATGGAATTCTGCTGGCCGAGATTCAGCATGATCGCCTGCTTCGCCGATACGACACCCTGATTATCGATGAGGCCCATGAGCGCAGTCTCACCATCGACTTTCTCCTGGGCTATCTCAAGCAGCTCTTGCCGCAGCGGCCAGACCTGAAGGTGATCATCACGAGCGCGACCATCGACACCGAACGCTTCAGCCGGCATTTCGATAATGCGCCGGTCTTGGAGGTCAGTGGCCGGACCTTCCCGGTCGAGGTGCGTTACCGGCCGTACGGGGATGATGGTGACGACGATCGCGATCAGAATCAGGCGATCTGTGATGCGATCCGAGAGCTTTGCACACAAGGGCCGGGAGACATCCTCGTCTTCCTCAGCGGTGAGCGGGAGATTCGTGATGCAGCCGACTCTGTCCGCGGAATGAAGTTGCCGAACACCTCCGTGCTGCCGCTGTATGCCCGGCTTTCCGCTGCCGAGCAGCACCGTGTGTTCGAGCCACATTCTGGCCGACGCATCGTCCTGTCGACGAATGTCGCGGAAACCTCGCTGACGGTTCCGGGTATTCGCTACGTCATCGACCCGGGCCTTGCACGTATCTCCAGATACTCCACCCGTCTGAAGGTTCAGCGCCTACCGATCGAGAAGGTATCGAAGGCATCGGCAAACCAGCGATCCGGCCGGTGTGGACGAGTTGCCGACGGAATTGCGATTCGTCTATACAGCGACGAGGATTTCGACTCCCGTCCCGATTTCACTGAGCCGGAGATCCTGCGAACGAATCTCGCCTCGGTGATCCTGTCGATGACAGCTCTTGGTCTTGGTGAGATCGAGGGATTCCCCTTTGTTGATCCTCCGGACAGTCGACAGATCCGCGATGGAGTTGAACTGCTGCGCGAACTCGGTGCTCTCAAGCCCGGACGCACGCTCGAACTCACCGTGATCGGCCAGCGTCTGGCACGGTTGCCGATCGATCCGCGGCTCGGGCGGATGATTCTTGAGGCGGAGAAACACGGGGTTGTCGGTGATGTGTTGGTCATTGCATCAGGGCTTTCTATCCAGGATCCACGTGAGCGTCCCGCTGAGGCACAGGCCCAGGCAGATCAGCTGCACGCTCGATTCAACGACCCGAGCAGTGATTTCCTTGCCTACCTCGGCCTGTGGGCTTATCTCAAGGAGCAGCAGCGAGAGCTCAGCGGCAATGCATTTCGACGAATGTGTCGTGCGGAGTTCCTGCATTATCTGCGTATCAGAGAGTGGCAGGACCTGCACTCGCAACTGCGTCAAACCTGCAAGGAACTGGATATCCCCATCAACCCAAAGGCCCATGACGCGGCTGGTGTCACATCCGCTCTCATTGCGGGGCTTCTGTCACATATCGGTGCGTACGACCAGACCCGTCGAGATTATGCGGGTGCTCGAGGTGCCCGTTGGTCCATCCATCGCTCATCAAACCTGGCCAAGCGCCCACTGGCCTTTGCTGTGGCGGGGGAGCTGGTGGAGACCTCCAGACTTTTCGGTCGGGTCGTTGCCAAGGTTGACCCAGTGGAGGTCGAGCGGGTCGCTGGTGATCTCGTCACACGAACCTACTCAAGCCCGCGCTGGTCGCGTAAACGCGGCAGTGTCGTGGCTGACGAGAGGGTCACGCTGTACGGTGTGACTTTGGTCGTGGGTCGTCGTGTGCAATATGGACGGATCGATCCGGTGGCATCCCGGGATCTGTTCATTCGTCATGGGCTTGTCGATGGTGAACTGCACACCCCTCATGCATTCATGACGGCCAACCGCGATCTGATCAGCGAACTCGATGATGTCGAGGATCGTTTGCGCAAGCGGGGGCTAACAGTTGACCAGGAGCACCTGTTCGACTTCTTCGACCAACGGCTGCCGGCCGATATCTGTGATGTTCGCAGTTTCGACAGATGGTGGCGTAAGAAGCGCCGATCAGAGCCGGACCTGCTGACGTACCCGCGAGATCTGCTGTTCAGTGAAGAGGCTGACCTCGACGAGAGTTTTCCCGGGATCTGGTCGTTCGGGCCAGAACTACCAGCACTGCCCCTGAGTTATGCCTTCGAGCCGGGACTGCCTGAGGATGGGGTGAGTGTTGATGTGCCTGTCAGTGTTCTTCCCCAGTTGGATCCGCAGGATTTTCTCTGGCAGGTTCCGGGTCGCCGTGAAGAGCTCATCACCGCATTGATCCGAGGCTTGCCAAAATCCATCCGCACATCCTTCGTACCAGTTCCGGATACCGCGAAAGCTGTTCTGGCACAACTGGATCCAGGTCAGGGAAACCTGCTTGCTGCCTTGAGTGCAGTCCTGCGTCGTCGGTCTGGGGTGGATGTTCCTATCGACGCGTGGAACGTCGACGCCCTTCCGGATCATCTGAAGATGCACTTCCGCGTTCTCGATGAGGCCGATGAAGTGATAGCCACTGGTCGGGATCTTCGTGGCCTGCAGGGTGAGCTCAATCCGGCAGTTCAGGAGGTGGTCTCCTACGCTCATCGGGGTCTGGAACGAATCGGTCTGACTGAGTTTCCTGCGATGGCTGATCGAGTTGAAGAGGTGGTGGGAGATCACATAGTCCCCGGATATCCAGCACTGGTGGATCGGGGGTCGACGGTCGATCTTCGCGTCTTCCCTTCACGTGCTGAGCAACAACTGGAGATGCGTCGAGGGGTGCTGCGCCTGCTGACCAACAGGATTCCGGTTCCACAGAAATACGTTGTCGGCGTGTTGACGAATCCGCAGAAACTGGCCTTGGCGGCCGCCCCATATGCCTCTGTGGCCGAACTCGTTGATGATGTGCATCGCAGTGTTCTGGACCAGACGATGACGATATCCGGGGTTCCGTGGACGTCTCAGGAGTTCGAGATGCTCGCTCAGGCGGCGGGAGAGCGAATCGGAGACCGCGTTCTGGCGGCAGTCCGCCAGGTCGCCTCCGTCCTCGAGCTGAGCGGTCAGGTGGAGCACTCCATCGATCAGGT
>CAXBQZ010000081.1:0-13222 GCA_963978055.1 uncultured bacterium | reverse complement strand
GTGACCATCGCGGTGAGCGGTGCCGATGGTGGCCACACCGTAGACTTCCGCAATCTGGCCGCCGCTGGGATCACCCTGGTGGGTCGGACCAACTCGTTCACCGACGGGGTGATGGAGTTCGGCGATGATCTAGAGAAGAACATCACGTCCGGCGACACCAACTACCTGGCCGTGCTCCGTCAGGCCGATGCCTACGTCGAACGCAACGGAATAGATCTGCCCGAAGAGCCTGAGGCACATGTGCTCGGTCCACTGCCAGAGGCTGTGACAACTCCGCTGCGATCACTAGATCTCGCCGAAGCGGACGTTACGTCGATCATCTGGGCGACGGGTTACACCTCCGATTATCAATGGCTGGATGTCGAGGCATTTGATGGCAACGGCAAGCCACAGCATCGACGAGGTGTCTCATCCGAGCCCGGTGTTTACTTCCTTGGGCTCCCCTGGCTGTCACGTCGCGGCTCGAGCTTCATCTGGGGTGTCTGGCATGACGCCAAGTACATTGCCGACCACATCGCGATCCAACAGTCGTATGCGGCCTACCGTCCGAACAACTAATAAGGCTGATCACCCCCACCTGACATACTGCATGCGTGCCCAACCCAAACCCGGACTCGTCATGTGCTGTCCAACGTGGCGAGGTTGATCTCAGTTATTACGCGGAACGCGACGAGGTGTGGCGCGAACTTCGGCTCAGTGCACCAGCCAGACGGGCATTAATCAACGCAGATATCTACACGCTCGATGACCTCCGCGAGCGAGATATGCGTCAGATCGCCGAACTTCATGGCATGGGCCCAAAGGCACTTGCAGTGCTCAGCCATGCACTCGGCGAGGAGTGATCCGAAGGCTAGTGTCGCAGTTGCAGGTTGATGAACAGGCCGATCAACAGGCACATAACGGAGATCCAGACACCGAGCATCGAGATCACAAGCCCGGTTACCGGACCGTAGATCGCGGTCATATTGGGTGAGAGCGAGGCCAGGCCCTCCCACAGGTGCTGCACCAATATGAGCCCGATGGCCGCAAACACCGCGCCCCGCCACAACTCCCGCACAGGCGATGCATCACCGACTGCGGCCCGATAGACGAGCAATATCGCCCCCGTCAACACGAGGACCGCCAGTAGTGACCCCAAGAGCGACAGCCACACAGTCGGGGCGTCCACAAGAAACGCGAGCGCCCCAACAACCACGATCACCCCGACGCTCAATGCAACCGCGACGATACGCACCGGTACGAATGTCCTGCGTTCCAGCCCGTATGCACGTCGCAGGCCGCGCATCAACATGGCCACAGCGGTCGAGATCGTCCACAGCGAGACCAGGACCAGAAGTAGGTCGGCGATGAAGGTTCCTGGTGAGTTGCGCGAGATTTCGACGAACTGTCGCGCCAGCAGATCGCCGTAGGATCCTGGTGCCGAGCGCGCAAGCCGGGCGAGGGCTCCGGCAATGCGCTCCTGAGGTAAGAGCAGCCCCAGAACATTGATGGTGACCAGACCTGCTGGGCCCAGGGCCAGAAGAATCCAGAAGGATGCTGCAGCGGCCGCCTCTGTCAGGCGAACCTCAGACTCCCATCGGAAGAACTCGCGCAGCCAGATCGCGGGTGTTCGCGATGGGGAGATCTGCGCCATTGCTCAAGTGAACCAAAGGTGGACCTGTTACTCGTCCTGCCACACCAATCCGGGATGAGGAATCATCCGATGTAGTAGCCCAGCAGACCCGGAAGAGCCGTGGTTATGTGAGTTGCAACTCCAACTCGACGCCCGTCATCGAGGGCATCATCGCGCCGGACCACTGCTGCATTCACCATGGATGCACCAACTCCTCGAAATGGCTGGATGGGCCAGGCTTGTGGCAGGTGGTCGACGAAGGGCAGCCGCGTGTGCTCCGTCTCGAGACCGAGAACGCGAGCCGAGAGAATCTCGCCCATGAGATGGGTGGGTGCCACCCCATGCCCGGTGTAGCCAACTGCGTAGTGGACCCTTCCTCCAGGGAGGCTGCCAACGAATGGATCGTGGCTAGTGGGCAGATCAACAGGCCCACCCCAGCTGGCCTCGATCGGTACGTCAGCGACACTCGGGAAGAACCTGCGGATTGCCTTCACTGCATTTTGGCGGCCAACCTCATCGAAATCGAAACTGGTGCCAACTGAGCCGTTGAAGCTCCCCCGCTGGCCACCAACTCCCATCAGAATCCGCCCATCAGGTGTGGTGCGAAGATATCTCAGCGATGAGCGGACGTCACAGATGCCCATCCCCGTGGTCCAGTTGAGGTCGGCAAGCCGTTCAGGCGCCGGAGCAGTGGCGGCGATGAAGGTGCCACGAACAACCAGTCGACGCTTAAACATTGGCCAGGTGGCCATCCACGCATTCGCTCCAAGAACCACCGATCCACCTCGCACTGTGCCACCAGCGGTTTCAACGACGGTACGTCCGTCGGGGTGTGGTGTGTGCACCTCGGTGTTCTCGTAGATCCGCACCCCTGCATCCAGGCATGCGTGACGCAGCGCTCTGGCCAACCGTGCTGGATGGAGGGTGCCACCGTCGTGGATCAGGTAGCCACCGCGAAAAGCCGGAGAGTCACAACGCTCACGGACCTGGGCCTCGGACAGCGGCGTGATTCGATCTCTCACACCCACGCGGTCAGCCGCCGCGTACTGCTCATCGAGGATGCTCAGCTGTGCTGGGGATGAGGCAACCGCCATCGATCCGTCCGGTCGGAACCATGCGTCAACGCCCCGTTCCTCAAGCCATCGAGCGATGGAGGCCACGGCATGGTCGCCGGCTTGAACCATGTCGAGGGCACCTTCAATACCGAAAAGATCAGCCAGATGTCCTGCCTGATCCACGTAGCCGCTGATGAAGCCTCCGTTGCGACCAGAGGCACCAAAGCCACACTCGTGCTGCTCAAGGACCACCACATCGATGCCTGGGGCTCGCTGGGTGAGATGCCATGCCGTCCACAGGCCGGTGAATCCACCACCGACGATCACCACATCGGCTGTGGTGTCAGACTCAAGAGCTATCGCCGGGGTCCCAGCAAACTCTGGGTGCGCCATCGCTTCATGAAGCCACCAGCAGTGACGCAGAATCTCACTCATTGGAAGAGCGTACTTATGACTCTCACTCCTGGGTGCACTTCAACCCCGTGTTCGTCTGTTTCTGGCCGGTAACATCAAGGCATGCGATCACAGGCGACAACAGTGGACGAGTACCTGAGCGAACTTCCCGAAGACCGGGCCGAGGCGCTCACCACCGTGCTCACGGCGCTGCGCTCAAAGCTCCCCAAGGGGCTCGACGAAACGATCAACTGGGGCATGATCACCTTTGAAGTGCCGCTGAGCACGTATCCGAAGACGTACAACGGTCAGCCACTGATGCACACGTCGCTGGCCAACCAGAAGAACCACATGGCCATCTACCTGTCATGTCTCTATGGCGACAGCCCACGCCGCGACGAATTTATCGAGGCGTACAAGGCCACCGGACTGCGCATGGACCTTGGTAAGGGTTGTATCCGCTTCAAGAAGATCGAGGATCTTCCCGTCGATCTGATCGCAGACTTCGCCGGCAAGATCTCTGTCGAGCAACTGTGTGCCATTCATGACGAACAGGTGGCGGGTCGCAAATAGCGAGTCGTGCCAGCGCTACGCCAGCGACAGGAACAGTTTCTCCAGTCGACTTCTATCCATTGGCGGTGCATCCCCAGCCGCCTCAGCTTGTATGCACTGCGTCAAGCCACACGACACAATCACGAATGCGGCGCGATCCACGGCCTTGGACGCAGCACTCAACTGCGTAACGATGTCTTCGCAGTCTCGACCAGATTCGATCATTGCCAGCACACCGTCGAGTTGGCCACGTGCACGCCGCAGGCGAGTGGCCACCAGGTGCGCTGATTCCTCATCCATCTGCATGTTTAACTCCCCAGAACTGAGCCGGTCGACGATCCTGCTCATGAGACTAGCCGCACATGCTTCGGCATATCGGCAATGACTGCCTCAGGAGCGCTGGCCAGCAGGGTTTGCAGACCACCATCCAGAGATGCGGAGGCAATGCCGGCACCAGTAAGGATTCGATGGGCCAGATAGGAACGAAACCCTGAAGCGCAATGCACCCACACTGGACGGCCCCTGGCAATCTTCTGGACCTCGCTCAAGCGGTCCCGAAGATCGGTGTGCGCAACATTGACTGCTCCTGGCAGGTGCCCGGTCGCAAACTCTGCAGCGGAGCGCACGTCCAGTAGAAGGTAATCGGACCCAGTGACGGTCTCCAGGTCTCGTGCACTCCAGAGCGTCAGAGTTCCGTCCAAGACATTTGCACCAATGAACCCAGCCATGTTGATGGGATCCTTGGCACTTCCGAACGGAGGTGCGTACGCAAGTTCGAGCTCGGCAAGATCTCCCATGCTCATACCGGCTCGAATAGCGGTTGCGAACACATCGATCCGCTTGTCGACACCGGCCGCGCCCACGGCTTGAGCACCGAGTATGCGACCGTCATATCCGAACATCACTGCGAGATGAATTGCAGTGGCACCGGGGTAATAACTCGCATGATCATTGGGGTGAAGGTGAACCACGTGGTGAGCGATACCGGCACGATCAAGTGCTCGGCTGGTGTGCCCCGTGACCGCAGCCGTCAGGTCAAAGACACGCACGATGGCAGTTCCCATGACGGGTTGGGCGGCTGTCTCACGACCGCAAATCGAGTTGGCAGCTATCCGACCCTGGCGATTCGCCGGTCCAGCGAGGGGCACGACCGCCGGCGCTCCGGTGATCGCGTCCACGACCTGAGTTGCGTCGCCGACGGCCCAGATATGAGGGTCGGAGGTTCTCTGCTGCTCATCGACGACGATCGCACCTCGTTCAGAGAGCTCAAGTCCACACTCTCGAGCCAGGACGATCGCACCTCGTTCAGAGAGCTCAAGTCCACACTCTCGAGCCAGCCCAGTGGCCGGCCGAACGCCAACGCCCATGAGCACGATGTCAGCGCTAAGTCGCTGACCATCGGTGAGCACCACGTCGACACCTGATCCGTCCCTAGGCTCGAAAGCCGAGGCCGCGATTCCGGTGAGAACGGTGACTCCGTTTCGACCAAGTTCGGACTCGACAAGATTTGCCATGTCCGCATCTAGGGCCGGAAGGACGGCTGGTGCCAACTCGACAAGCGTGACCTCCAACCCACGACGCCGGAAGGCCTCCACGACCTCGAGCCCGATGAAACCAGCGCCGATCACAACAGCTGACTTGGCACCATCCTCGATCTGCGCCCTCAGGACGTCCGCATCCGGGACAGTGCGAAGAGTATGTACTGCTGGATGTTCAACGCCTGCTATCGGAGGAACAATGGGTTCTGCTCCGGTGGCAAGAACCAGAGCATCGTAGGCCAGCGTGTAGGACAACCCCTTGAGGTGATCACGCACCATCACCGACCGACTCTGCGGATCAATCGCCGTCACCTCTGACCGAATCCGCACATCAAGGCCGAGAGACGCCTTCAAGGACTCGGGTGTGTGAAGCAGAAGGTCTGACCGACGCTCAATTTCATCTGCGACATGGTACGGAAGTCCGCAGTTGGCAAACGAAACATCATCGCCTCGTTCCAACACGATGATCTCGGCTGACTCATCAAGGCGGCGTGCACGTGCAGCAGTCGACATTCCGCCAGCCACACCACCAACGATAACGATTCGCATGTTGGTTACCCTCCGAGGACTTTCTTCCGTGGTTGCGGTGTTGACAAACAGAAGCCGTCCGCTACTGCTTGACCTTGCTGGACTTGCCACCAAACAACCGCTCCACCAAGGAAGGGGTTGGTGGACAACTGCATCGCTTTGACTTGGGCACCCCAGCCATCACCTGATTGACGTGCTGGCCACAACCAGCCCACGTCACCAATCCGCACTTGCGACATGTCACTTGACGACACATGTGTGTTTCTCCTTCCGACGTTATGGAAAGCATATACCCCTGGGGGTATCTATGCAACTTTGGTGAGCCGCACATTGACGTGACCAAGGGTCGTCGAGCTCGGGAACGATGGTTGGACGGGTAGATTCAGCTGCATGACGGAATTGACGGTGCTCGGCGCATGTCACCATGACTGCCCCGACACCTGCGCGTGGCAGGTCACCGTGGTCGATGGTCACGCCACGAAGCTCAAAGGGAACCCCGATCACCCGGTAACGCAGGGAACGCTGTGCCCGAAGGTGAACCGCTTCCTCGACCGCGTCTACCATCCCGACCGTCTTCAAACCCCACTTCGACGATCCGGTCCCAAGGGTAGTGGCGCCTACGAGCCCATCAGCTGGGCTGAGGCTATTGATGCCATCGCCGACCAGATGCGTACCCGAATCGACCGGGGCCGTCCAGAGTCGATCGCCCAGTTCTCCTTTGCTGGAACGCAGGGCCTGGTTCAGATGGGCGTCATGTTCGATCGACTCTTCGACCGAATCGGGGCAGCCGATATCTACCGTGAACTGTGCGGGGTGACCTCGTGGCAGGGCTCTGCAGATGTTCTTGGCCGTCCGTTCGGCATGGATCCCGAAGCCATGCACCGCGCGCAGACCATCGTTCTGTGGGGTACCAACACCCGCATCACCAATAGGCACCTCTGGCCCACAATTGAACAAGCCCGGGCCAATGGTGCCCACGTGATCGTCATTGATCCGGTTCGCACTGACACAGCCAAAGCGGCGGACACTTTCATCCAGGTGCGACCCGGGATGGACGTCGCCCTGGTTCTCGGTCTGCTTCACGTAATAGATCGGGACGGCCTCACCAACGCAGAGTGGCTCGAAAGTCGCACCGTCGGCTGGGAGGAGTTGCGCTCAAGCGCAGGATGGTGGACTCCACAGCGGGCTGCCGAGGCCTGTGGAGTACCAGCCGAACAGATCGAATGGCTTGCCCACCGCATGGCAACCGCAAGACCAACAGCCGTTCGAGTGCTCGTCGGGCCCGAACATCGTGAATCTGGTCGAGAGATCCTGCGTGCGGTCACCATTCTTCCCGCCGTCCTTGGGCTGTTCACTGATCTCGGCGGCGGGTTGGCTCGCTCTGTACAGGGCTGGCAGTTCACCGCCCTCAACCTTCCACTGCGCGCACATAAGCGACCTGCATTCAACATGGCCCGACTCGGTGAGGTCCTAACGGCCCCGAGACCCGGTGATCCCCACCTCGAGGTGCTCTTCGTGCACAACTCGAATCCAGCCTCGGTGATCCCCGATCAGAACCGGGTGATCGAAGGCCTGGGTCGCGAAGACCTGTTCACGGTCGTGGTGGATCAGTTCATGACAGATACTGCTCAATACGCCGACATCGTTCTGCCGTCAACGACTCAAGTCGAGCATCTTGACCTGTCGTATTCATGGGGTCATCTGTACCTAGCTCTCAACAAGCCTGCGATCGACCCGCTCGGTGAATCCCTGCCGAACTCTGAGATCGCACGACGCCTTGCAGCCGCGTTATCTATCGATGATCCACTGCTGCAGCTGTCCGATGAGGATGTGATCCGGCATCTACTCGGCAGCAACCATCCATTCCTTGATGGAATCACCTACGAGAGCCTGGCCGACACCGGCTGGGCGCGGCTCAACGTGTCGAAGGAATTGCGACCACATGTCGACGAGATTCCCGATGTACCTGTCCGGGCCATGCGCCTGGGTCCCCTGTCATTCACTCCGGGGTCAGAGACACGCGCTGGCAATTCTGCGCTCGCGGAGCAGTTTCCACTTGAACTCATCTCGCGCAAGCAGAACCCGAAATTTCTCAACGCGAACTACGGCGGCTTCCCGAACCACTACGCATCCTCCGGCGGCCCCAGTCTGGAGATCGACTTGGAAGATGCGATCTCTCGTGGGATCAGCAGTGGTGACCTAGTGCGCGTTCACAACGACCGAGGATCGCTAACTCTCGTCGCACACATCAGCGATGACCTTCAACCGGGGCTGGTCTCTATGCCCTTTGGTTACTGGAATCGCAACTCGCCAGAGGGGCGCGCCGTCAACGCGCTCACCAACCCATCACTACCCGATGATGACCGTGGATCGGCGTTCTTCCACGAGACCCTCGTTGAGGTAACTCGGGTTGATGGGTCACCAGATATCGCCCGGTAGTTCCCCCGGAAGTGCTGTGTTTCCAGCGGCAACGAAGACCGGATCACGTCCGGACGCTCGCAGATGCTGGTAATCAGCCAACGCTCCGAACGCCCACTTGCCTAGCAGAATGATGGCTGTGAGGTTCACCAGTGCCATGAAACCCATCGCTACGTCGGCAATCGCCCACACTGAGTCCAGAGCAATGAGCGCACCCACCAGGACAGCAGCGATCACAACCACTCTGAAGATGGTGAGCCCGCGGCGGCCAGCCCCGAGGAAATCCAGGTTCACCTCAGCATAGGAGTAGTTGCCCAGCACCGACGAGAAAGCAAAGACGAAGATCAGCACCGTCATGAGCCCTGTGGTCCAACTGCCGAGCGTTGCCGCCACAGCTGTCTGCGTCAGTGACGCGCCAGCCGCATCCCCCGTCTTGCCTGGGACGTACACACTCGGTCCTGCAACCAGGATGATGAAGGCGGTCGATGAGCAGATGATGATGGTGTCGACGAACACACCCAATGACTGGATGAGGCCCTGTTTCACCGGGTGATCGACCGTTGCGGTGGCTGCAGCATTCGGCGCACTGCCCATACCTGCCTCATTGGAGAACAGTCCTCGCTTTGCCCCATTGAGCATCGCAGCTGTGATCCCACCAGCGGTTCCTGCCAGTGCCGGATTCAGGCCGAAAGCGGAGCTGAAGATGTCAGCGAACACACCAGGTACTGCGGTGAGGTTCATGAGCACGATCACAACCGCTAGAGCGACGTAGACCAGAGCAAAGAATGGGAGCACCAGTTCGGCCACCTTGGCGATTCGACGTACACCGCCGAACACCACCGGTGTTGTGAGGGCAGCCAGAACTACGGCCGTCCAGGTCGGGTTGATGGTGTGGGCATTCTTGAGCACATCGCTGATGGTGTTTGCCTGCACCATGTTGAAGGCGACCCCGAAGGTGAAGATCAACAGGACTGCAAACACAACCCCACCGGCACGGGATTTAAGGCCCGTTTGAATGTAGTAGGCCGGTCCCCCTCGGAAACTCCCGTCATCCCAGCGCACCTTGTAGAGCTGGGCCAGGGTGGCTTCAACGAATCCAGTTGCCATTCCGATCAGGCCCACGACCCACATCCAGAAGACTGCACCAGGTCCACCCAGAGTCAGCGCGATAGCGACCCCTGCGATGTTTCCGGTACCCACCCGGGATGCAAGCCCGACAGCGAATGCCTGGAATGACGAGATCCCGCCCTCGGATCCCTCACGTGACGACGACATCGTCCGGATCATCTGTGGAAAGAGCCGCACTTGGACGAAGCGGGTGCGGATGGTGAACCACAACCCGGCCCCGATAAGCAGGTAGACCAGAAGATAGTTCCACAGGATGCGACTGATCGGATCGATCAGCACCTCTTGGATGTAATCCACATGCGCTCCCTTTGATATGACCGGCTCAGAGTTGCACGCCAGTTCACCGCATGCAACGACCACCCCGAGTCAAACCCGGACGGAACTACCCATCGGCGACTAGATTGAACGCTGGAGGCGTCATGACATCGATCACCATCCCAACTCCCGCTGGCGACATTGTGGGTCACCTTGCAATTCCGGTCACACCGGGTCCATGGCCAGCGGTCGTCGTGGTCCATCAGGTTTACGGGCTGGACGACGATATTCGGCACATTGCCGACAAGTTCGCCGGCGATGGCTACCTCGCCTTCGCCCCCGACTTCCTGGCTTCTGGCAACCGACTTGGGTGCCTCGTTTCGTTGGCCCGAGCCATGTCCAGTGGTGAAGGTGACCCCGTCGTCCAGCTGACGGCGATTCGCACCTGGTTGGCCGCTCGGGATGACTGCACCGGGAAAGTTGGGATCACCGGGTTCTGCATGGGTGGTGGATTCGCCATTGTCATGGCCAACAAGGGGTTTGATGCCTCCGCACCCAACTACGGGCAGCTTCCCAAACATCTGGATGCCGCATTAGCGGGGGCGTGTCCCGTCGTTGCCTCCTATGGCGGACTCGATAGGAGCCTGCGGGGCGCAGCCGGTACCTTGGAAAAGGCCCTTACGAACGCGGGAGTCGCACATGATGTCAAGGAATACCCGACGTCAGGTCATTCATTTATGAATCAGGACCTCGGACCTTCTTGGATGAAACCGATTCAGAAACTGGCGGGACTGAACGTGGCCTACGTCGACACCGATGCCGAGGATGCCTGGCAGCGAATCCTGGCGATGTTTGCCACAGCCCTTCATTAGTCGACGGGCAGAGCACGCCATTTTTCAGCCGGCGTGCAGAGCACGCCATTCCGGCTCGGTGATCGCGTAGATCACCTCGTCGTTCCACTCACCTTTCACCCATTCGTTCTGGACCAGGTGAGCTTCCTTTCGCATCCCCAATCGCTTCAAGACCTGTTCTGATCGTTGATTGCGGGCTTCGATCCGTCCAACAACGCGATGGACGTGTAGTTCCTCGAAACACCACGACAGCATGCGCTGAGCGGCCTCAGTCGCAAACCCGTGTCGCTGGCCGCGCGGGCTGAAAGTGAACCCGATCTCCGCCTGACGGTGCTCGGCACTGCTGTAGCACACCGACACCAGCCCCATCATCTCCCCCTGATACTCAACAGCCAGCGACAACCACTCACCTTCACTGGGTACCACGCCGTTCATGTAACGGGACATAAAGGTAGGAATCTCATCAGCCGCTACAACATCGTTGTACAGATACCTGACAACGTCCGGATTGGAGTACATCTCAACAAAGACGGGCAGATCATCTGCGACAACGGGGCGAAGGATGAGACGTGTTGTCTTGATCGGATCCACCGGTGCGCTGGTCACATTGGAAACATATCGAACCCTCGACACTACGGAGCCCCGAGGGGGTAGCCTGATGGGCTACGAAAACGTTTGCAGGAGGATTTCAGTGACTGTCACAATTCGGGAAGTTGCACAGGCCGCGGGCGTATCCACCGCTACCGTTTCTCGTGCACTCCGGGGCCTGGCATACGTGGACGATGCCACGCGCCAGCGCGTGATCGATGTTGCCGCTCGTTTGGACTACGTCGCCTCCCCGAGCGCATCGC
Source organism: uncultured bacterium (assembly GCA_963978055.1). Taxonomy (GTDB): domain Bacteria; phylum Actinomycetota; class Actinomycetes; order S36-B12; family CAIYMF01; genus Longivirga. The sequence goes on along the minus strand of CAXBQZ010000081.1, from coordinate 2,041 downwards.
GTCTGGCCAGTGGACGCACCGGGACCATCGCGGTGCTGACCCCGTACGTTGCTCGCTGGTTCTTCGCGACCGTCATCTCCGGAGTTGCGCTCGCACTAACCGAGGGACCCTTGGATCTGTTGCTGGTGGAAGTGGGCAACCCCGACCGCCCGGACACCATTCCGCTTGAACAGCGACTGCGATCTAGGGCCGATGGTGCCGTGGCAATTGCCTTGGACGATTCACACCCGGAGATCTCCTCCCTCATCGACCTCGGCTTTCCGCTGAGTCTGGTGGGCAGCCTCTCCGATCGAGTATCCAGTGTTGCCATCAATGACACGGAGACAGGGCGCCTGGCCACCCAGCACCTTATAAATCTGGGTCACTCCCGGATCGGCCTGATCTCAGGAATGCCTGACTCGGCCGGGTTTCAACTACAGAATGAGCGCACTCTCGGATATGCCCAGGCACTGAATCACAGCGGAATCACTCCGGATCCCTCCCTGTGCGCATACGGCGAGTTCACGATCGAAGGTGGTGAACGCGCGATGGTCGAACTACTGTGCCGTGGTACGACACCAACTGCCGTCTTCTGCCTTTCCGATGAAATGGCGTTCGGTGCGATGATTGCACTGCGCCGTCATGGCCTCCGACCGGGACGCGATATCGCTGTTGTCGGTGTGGATGGGCATCCGCAGGCTGAACTGGCCAACCTCACCACTGTCTCTCAGCCCGTCCTGGAGATGGGACACCTGGCTGCCCAGACTCTTGTTGGCCAGTTGGCAGGACACTCAGCCGAGGTCCCCACTTCATCGCACATGCGGGTCGAACTCATTGTCCGCGCATCGAGCGCGCCGCCAGAGGACATCTGACGCTGCTCCTGTGCGTTCTTTTGGTAAGTCTGATCTCTGTTCCTAGGTAGGCAGTGCCGACGCCTCAGTCATGAGCGGTTGAGCCGGAAAGGTTGGTTCGGGGAATCGTCTGTCGACGGCCAGGCGAATGATGATGCCGATCACAGCACCAAAGATCGCAAAGGGCGCCACAGTGCCTGTCGAACCCACCAGTAGGAGAGCAGCCAGCAGGGCCGAGGTCGCTGGCAGTTTCGTCATGGCTGACGCAGTGCCAGCGATACCCGCTGCAGCCATCGCGGTCACTGAGGCACCAACCGTGAGGGAGGCAAGCACGCCGACCGCAACTCCGAGGAAGGTGGCCGGAAAGATTGCCCCGCCCCGGTAACCACCACCGAGGGCAACCGAGTAGGCGATCAACTTGCACACGAGAGTCGCGACCACAGCGACGATTGAGGTCTGTGCCAGCAGGTGCCCCATACCCGAAGAGCCGTTGAAGAGCACCTGATCGGCCGGCAGCCCGAATCCCTGCTCTGCCACCAACAAGGCTCCCGCGGTCACCGCTGCCGCGACAAACAGGACTATTACCGGTGAACGCCGCGAGGCGATGTCCACGCGCAGTCCGCCCCGCCGAGCCACGACCGCTACTGCAGCGGCAACGATCGAAACCAACACGCCCCACAGCAGGTCCCCCGGACGGATTGACGGATAGGGGGCGATGCCCGGGACGGACAGACTGTGTGTTCCCAGCCCCGACCAGCCGAGGACACCAACCTCAACGAGATAGCCACTGGCAAGTGCCACAAATGCCGGCATGATCAGCACCGCCGGCGCCATGCCCATCGCCACAAACTCCAGCACCATAAATCCGCTGATGAGCGGGTTGCCGAACACCGAGCCGATCGCAGCAATGCCGCCGAGAAACATGCCAAGTTTCACAACATCTGGGTCGCGCTTGTGCATCAAGATCCCACCAACCGCTGAGCCGAGGATGATCAGCGGAGCCTCTGGACCGAGTGCGAATCCGCAGGCCAGGGTCGCGAACGCGGCGATGAGTGCCGATCCAGCAATGGCGACGGGACTCGTGAAGTGAAAACCGGTAAGCGGTCCATCCCCGGTAGCTCCGGGCAGCCGACGAGCCAGAGCCACGATCGCCGCGCCAGCAAAGAGCACCACTGCCGCCCACCACGTAGGGACACCTGACCAGCCGAAGT
>CAXBQZ010000080.1:0-13570 GCA_963978055.1 uncultured bacterium | reverse complement strand
TTTTTAATGATACGGCGACCACCGAGATCTACACTCTTTCCCTACACGACGCTCTTCCGATCTGGGCGCGATGATGTCGATCCACGTGGACGATCCAGGAGTTGCCGTGAAGGTGGCGGTTGTGGTGCTGAGGAATGTGTCGTGATCCCCTGCTGAACTGAGATCGAGATGAACCACATACCGATTCGACTGCACCACAGAGCTACGTTCGGCCGCTTCCGCCCTGGTCAGGTTGGTCGTCGTTACCTGATCGCTGGGGACACTCTGAAGGCTGGTCACGGGACTCCCTTGTCGCTGACTGATCATTTGGGACAGTCTTTCATGTGCGGGCGCGGCCCGCTGACGGTGCCCAGTGTGTGAGGTTGATCTGTCGGCGGTAGCGTGCAGGTATGACCGCTCCTGAGCTCACCGCAGTAGACCTCTACGTCGATCCGTCCTGCCCCTATGCCTTTCAGACAGCGCGCTGGGTACTCGAGGCCGCCAAAGTGCGTTCCATCTCAGCCACCTGCAATGTGATGTCTCTGGCTGAGCTCAATGGCAACAATCCGGATTTGCCGGCCGAGTGGGCCGAATGGCTGGTCAAGGCGTGGCGACCCGTTCGCGTGCTTACGGCCGCGCGGCTTGCACATGGCCAAGAGGTGGTCTGGCCTCTCTATCTGGCGATGGCGACAGCGATCCACATCGACAAGGTCGAGGATTACGACGTCGTGATTGCCAACGCTCTGGCCGAGGTTGGGCTTCCTGCTGACCTGGCGGCCGCTGCGGATTCAACTGAGTACGACGATGAGGTTCGCGCCAGTCACCACCGCGGCATGGACCCGGTTGGAATGGATGTCGGCACACCGGTGATCCACGTACCGGGTGCCGACGGCGAAACAGTTGCGTTCTTTGGACCGGTCATCACCCGACTGGTCACCGGTGAGACAGCCGGTCGACTGTGGGACGGAACTCTGCTTGTGGCCTCGACCCCCGGCTTCTTCGAGATCAAGCGCAGCCGAACGGAATCACCTGTTTTCGAATAGTCGTTGGTTGAACTGAACAGTTGAGTTTGGAAGGGTGTCCCCATGCGCGTACATCTGGGCTGTGACCACGCCGGCTTCGAATTCAAGAACATCCTCGTCGAGCATCTCACCGCCCATGGGCATGACGTCGTAGACCATGGTGCCCACGAGTACGACGCACTGGATGATTACCCACCCTTCTGCGTCGAAGCGGCAGAGGCCGTGGTGGCCGATGAAGGCAGTTTGGGCATCGTGATGGGTGGCTCGGGCAATGGTGAGCAGATCGCGGCAAATAAGGTGGCTGGGGTCAGGGCTGCACTTGCCTGGTCAGTGGAGACCGCCACCCTGGCGCGTCAGCACAACAATGCGAATGTGATCGGCCTGGGTGCTCGAATGCACTCCACCGAGGATGCCCTCGCCATCGTCGACGCATTTCTGGCCACCCCGTTCAGCGGTGATGAGCGACATCAACGCCGGATCAACCTGCTCACCACATTCGAGGAGACTGGCTCGTTCTGAGCATCGGTCGCTAGTCTCACCGCTCAGCGTGAGACATCCCGGGCTCGCATTGCAGCCTCAACGCTCACTCGTGTTGGTGAGCGGTCGACCAGACGTTCCAATGCCTTGTCCGGATGACGCTCGGCCCTGTTGCCACCGCCTCGATGAACGACCTCGACATCCTCAAGGTGCTGATCCTCGCTCTGCGCGTCAGACTTCTCCACGGAGTGAACATACGCCGTTCTTGATCGACTGCGGGAGAACTGGGAGGTGACATCGTGCCCGAGGGTCACACCCTGCATCGACTGGCGCGCTCACTGACCAAGGCGTTCGCACATCAAACGGTGCAGACATCCAGCCCACAGGGGCGATTCGACAGCGGTGCGGAGTTCCTCGAGGGCTCAACCTTCATGCGAGCAGATGCCTATGGCAAGCATCTGCTTGTGAGCTTCGATTCTCCAATGCGGCTGCATGTTCACCTGGGTCTCTACGGCACCTTCGTCACTAGACAGCTACCTGCCGCCGCCCCGGTTGGGGCGCTTCGTCTGCGCATCATCGGGGATGTGAAGTACGCCGATCTGCGCGGACCCACGGCATGTGAGTTGCTTGACGATGATCAGGTGACGGCCCTCCTCAACAGAATCGGGCCTGACCCCCTGCATGCAAAGGCGGATCCCGATCGAGCATGGTCGCGCATCAGCCGGAGCAAGGCACCTGTGGGCGCATTGCTCATGGACCAGAGTGTGATCGGCGGCGCGGGCAACATCTACCGCGCAGAAGTGCTCTACCGGCAGGGAATCTCGCCATTTCGAGAGGGGCGCTCACTGGCCGCTGAGCAGTTTGACGATATCTGGAGCGATCTGGTTGTCCTGATGAAGGATGGGGTCAAGCGCGGACGTATCGTTACGGTCGACAAGGCTGATATGCGTGCCATGGCTGAACTCGATTCCGACCGTCGCGCACCTGATGATCCCGAGCTGGACGGTGGTGAGGACACCCCAGCCCGGCGTCGAGCCCGGCGTGAAACCGGCGTCTACGTCTATCAGCGAACAGGTCGCCCATGTCTTCGCTGTGGTTCCTCGATTGCGGCACGGGAGTTCTACGGACGCAATCTCTTCTGGTGCCCTGGGTGTCAGGTCTAGGGCGCGTCAGCCCTTGATGCTGCGTTCCTCGCCGGCCCAGAAGTCCTGACGCAGAAGGAACTTCTGAAGTTTCCCGGTTGAGGTTCGTGGCAGTGACTCGCGGAACTCCACGCGCTTGGGACACTTGTAGCCGGCCAGACTCTGCCGGCAGTGAGCAATGATCTCGTCGGCTGTGACGGGCGTCCCATCGGTGACGATGAGTGCGGTCACGGCCTCACCCCAACGCTCATCGGGCGTGCCCACCACAGCGACCTCACGCACATGTGGGTGGCTGGCAAGAACATCCTCCACCTCGATCGAGGATACGTTCTCACCGCCGGACACGATCACGTCCTTCTTGCGGTCGCTGATCGTTACGTAGCCGTTCTCGTAGGTACCACCGTCACCCGTGTGGAACCAGCCGCCGGCCAGTGCTTCCGCAGTCTGCTCCGGCTGCTCCCAGTACGACTCGAGTACGACATTGCCGCGGGCGAGGATCTCCCCGCCGGGGTCTACGTCGAGCTCGACTCCGAGTGCGGGTACCCCCGCACGTCCAAGCAGCTTGGCCCGTTCACCGATGGGCAGCTCATCCCATTCACTGCGCTGGCGGTTAACCGTGAGCAGGGGAGCGGTCTCGGTCAGCCCGTAGATCTGAATGAACTCCCAGCCGAGCTCGGTCTCGATCCGCTCGATGGTGCGCGTCGGTGGGGGAGCCCCTGCCACCACGATGCGCACGCGATCACGGCCCGGGATGGGGCCATCCCAGGTGGCTGCAGCATCGAGTACTGAAGCCCATACCGCTGGCGCACCGCACATCAGGGTGACGCCGTGTTCCTCAACTCGACGCAGGATCTCGGCGCCATCGACCTTGCGCAGGACGATGTGCCTGCCGCCGACCCCGGTGATGGCAAAGGGAGTTCCCCACCCATTGGCATGGAACATGGGCAGGGTGTGCATGAGCACATCACGATCGTTCATGGTGACGTGCAGGGCGAAGGTGACGGCATTCATCCAGATATTGCGATGGGTCAGCTGCACCCCCTTGGGGCGTGCGGTTGTGCCCGACGTGTAGTTGATCGTGGCCGTGGCGTTCTCATCAGGCTGCCAGACCTCACCGATCCGGCCCGGGCTGAACAGCAGGTCATCACTCTCACCCAGGACGAAACGATGTCGGGCCGTGACGCTCGAGACGGATTGGTCCAGTTCGGGATCAACCAGCAGCACCTCGGCTCCGCTGTGCTCGACGATGTAGCGAACTTCGGGTTCCGCCAGTCGGAAGTTGATCGGTACGAGCACCCGTCCAGAACCACTCACGCCGTAAAAGCTTGTGAGCAGTCGTGCCGAGTTCTGCGAGGCTATGGCAACCCGTCCACCCACCGGGACGCCTAACTCATCGAGGGCCCCGGCCAGAGATCGCGCGGCTGCGGCGAGCTGACTGTATGTGAGTGGTCCGAAGGGGGCGGCCGGCTGATCCGGTTCGTCAACCACTGCGATTCGATCGCCATAGACGGCCTGCGCGCGCGCGAGGAAGTCATTCACCGTGAGTGGAACGAACATCGAGCCTCCCGTTGATTCACCGGCCACGTGCAGATTACTCGCCTGAACGCTGGTCTGAGTGATGTCGGACATGATCAATAAACTGTTCTTGGAACTGCAACGGATCTGGGAGGTCTGTCAATGGTCGAGCCTGATGCCACCCTTCTCGACCGGATCCGCGGGTGCCTGATTGGCGGGGCCGTTGGGGATGCCCTGGGCGCACCTGTTGAGTTCTGGTCACTTGATGAGATCTGGGCGGCTGTTGGCCGGGATGGAGTGCTCGACTACTTGCCCAGTACGTTCCATGGCATATCCGGTCCGGGCCTCATTACTGACGACACCCAGATGACTCTGTTCTCCGTTGAGGGACTCATCCGGATGCTCACCCGCACTGATACCCAGGGCATCGCGACGACGGCAATTGAGGTTCAGCGGGCCTACTGGCGCTGGTACGACACGCAGGTGGGTCCTTTCGACCCGCAGGTCCAGGACGGTTGGCTGCGTACGGAGCAGTGGCTCTACTCACGTCGCGCCCCGGGCCGAACGTGCCTCACGGCACTACAGGCAAGCCGCAGTCAGGATCCATTCCTCGGCGGCACACTCGGAAACCTGGCGGCTCAGAACAACTCCAAGGGCTGCGGCACCGTCATGCGGGCTGCGCCCTTCGGCTTTCTTCCTCTGGATGAAACAGGGATTTGGGAGATCTCCGGTGAGGCAGCTGCTTTCACGCACGGCCATCGGACTGCTCAGCATGCTGCGGGGGCGCTCTCACTGCTGATCTGGCACCTTGCCCACGGGGTACCGCTTGATCATGCCGTCGATCGCGTGCTCAGCTTTGTGGCGGAGGCTGCTGGTGCGCATGAGACAGTTGCGGCCATCGTTGGGGCAGTGGCTGCCGCGCGATCGCTGCCCGTCTCAGCGGAAACCGTTGAAAGTCTGGGTGAAGGCTGGGTGGCGCAGGAGGCACTTGCCATCGCGATATATGCCGGACTCGTCTACCCCGAACCACATCAGGTGCGCGAGGCACTCGCCCTCTCGGTCACCCATTCTGGTGACTCTGATTCCACGGGCTCCATCTGCGGAAACATCCTCGGCGCTGCCCACGGTGTCACTGCGATCCCCGCTGATCTGATCGTTGGTGTCGAAGGTCGATCAACGATTCTGAAACTTGCCGACGAGCTCTGGGGGGCTCTAAGTCAAAGCGGGGACCCGGGCTCCATCTCGGTCCTGATATAGGAAATGCCTCCGGCATCAACCGGAGGCATTTCCTATATCAGAGCGGGTGACCGGGATCGAACCGGCGTGGCCAGCTTGGAAGGCTGGGGCTCTACCATTGAGCTACACCCGCGTTGAACTTTCGTCGCCCATCATTCCATGTCCGTGTGCGCTCGCGCCAATGAGGTCGTCACCAGCGATGATTCAGACGAAATCGTCCCCGCAGTGCTACGGCAAGGGGGTGTCCGGCCAGTCGCTCAAAGCCGGCCCGAGACGTAAGCGGGGTACCGATTCGGGGCTTGGGCCAGTTGTCGTCTAGACTCGGCAGGCGCCGCGGGGCGTAGCGTAGTGGCTAGCGCGCCTGCTTTGGGAGCAGGAGATCGGGAGTTCGAGTCTCCCCGCCCCGACTCATCAACCGGTTACCCGGTGAGTGTCATATCCGAAGAATCCAGGAGCATCGATCGCAGTGAAGAGTGACGTCGAAAACCTCTCGCCCACCCGGGTCAAGCTGTCCGTTGAAGTACCTTTCGACGAGCTCAAGCCGGCCCTCGATGCCGCCTACCGTCGCATCGCGGCATCGATCACGATCCCTGGGTTCCGCAAGGGCAAGGTGCCTAATCGGGTGATCGACCAGCGCATCGGCCGCGCTGCCGTTCTCGACGAGGCGATCAACGACGCCATCAACCTCAATCTCGATGCTGCACTGCGCGAGCACGAGATCAACTTCCTCGGCCGGCCCGATGTCGATGTCACCACTTACGAGGATGCGCAGCCACTCGCGTTCACGGCCGAGATGGACGTCGTTCCCGAATTCGAACTTCCCGACTTCGACACCCTCGCAGTCACCGTCGACTCGGTGAAGGTGGCCGGCTCCGATGTCGAGGACCAGTTGGATGCGCTGCGCGCCCGGTTTGGCAGCCTCGCGGCTGTTGAGCGTGCATCAGCCAAGGGTGACGTCATCCTGTTCGACATCGAGGGCACCGACGCCGGTGAGGTCGTAGACGACCTCGTTGGCAGCGCACTTTCGTACGAGCTCGGCACCGATGGCATGCTTCCCGGGTTCGATGATGCCGTCACCGGTGCGGCTGCCGGTGAGACCCGCACCTTCACCTTCACCCCAGAAGCCGGTGAGTTCGAGGGCAAGGAGCTCTCCGTCGCCGTCACCGTGACCACGGTCCGTGAGCGGAACCTGCCCGAGGCCGACGATGCATTCGCACAGCTTGCCAGTGAGTTCGACACGATCGAAGAGCTTCGCGACGACCTTCGCGAGCGGCTGAGCCGCGTGAAGGTGCTGGAGCAGGGCTATGCAGCACGCGACAAGCTTGCTGAACTCCTCGTCGAGTCGATCGACTTCCCCCTTCCCGAGGGAGTCATCAATCAGCAGATCGATGATCACTTCTCCGACGGACATGGTGATGACGACCATCGCGCTGAGGTGGCCAACGAGGTCCGCACATCCCTCAAGACTCAGTTGATCCTGGACAAGATCGCGCAGGAGCAGGAGATCCAGGTCAATGAAACCGAGCTCTCGGCCTGGCTTGTTCAGCAGGCGCCCCGCTATGGGATGACCCCGGATCAGTTCGCTCAGGAACTCGTCAATGCCGGTCAGGTTCCCTCTGCGGTTGCTGAGGTGCGTCGTGGTAAGGCACTGGCCGCGGTGCTCGAGCAGGCCAAGATTGTTGACACGAACGGCACCATCATCGACTTGAACTCGATCATGCCTGGTGGTGCGAGCGCCGGTGGTGGCGATGACGAGGGTCACGAGGGTCACGACCACGACCACGAGGGCCACGATCACGAGGGTCACGACCACTAGCCGGTCCCGATCCCTACGGCTCCCACGATCTGCCGGGGGTTGTCGTGTCGTCACGCCCTCGGCGAACACCCGATCACGCCTAGGGCGAACAGGGGACATCTGGGGAAGGCAATGCCCCCATGGTTGGTTAGTGTCTGCATGAATGCGAATTACGACAGTGGGAGGAATACCGTGAGCGGTACGTTTACCGACCGGGGGCCGGGGGCCGGAGTCACCGGCTACGCCGACTCCATCAAGGAGCGGTTGCTCCGTGAGCGGATCATCTTCCTAGAAGGTGAGGTTCGCGATGAGATGGCCAACGAAATCGTCCGTCAGCTGCTTCTGCTCTCCGCGGAGGATCAGGACAAGGACATCTTCCTCTACGTGAATTCACCCGGTGGAAGTGTCTCGGCCGGTATGGCCATCTACGACACGATGCAGTACGTCAAGAATGACGTTGCCACCCTCGGCCTTGGCATGTGTGCCTCAATGGGGCAGTTCCTGCTCACTGCGGGTGCCCCCGGCAAGCGTTACGCCCTCAAGCATGCACGCGTCATGATGCACCAGCCCCTGGGTGGTCTGGGTGGTGTGCAGTCTCTGGTTCAAAAGCAGGCTGAACAGATGGTGCTTATCAAGAAGCAGCTTGCCGAGCTCATTGCTCAGCACACCGGCCAGCCGGTGGAGCGAGTCGTTGAGGACTCAGAGTGGGAGAAGTGGTTCTCCGCCGACGAGGCCAAGGAATACGGAATTGTCGATCACGTCGTCACATCCGCTCGGGATGTTGTCGACGGCGGTGGAACGGCGTGAGGACGCAGATCATGAGCAACCTAATCGTTCCGCCAACGAGCGGATATTCAGCACCTGAGGCGCGCTACATCCTGCCCCAGTTCGAGGAACGCTCCGCACAGGGATTCAAGCGCTATGACCCGTACGCCAAGCTGTTTGAGGAGCGCATCATCTTCCTCGGTGTGCAGATCGACGATGCCAGCGCCGACGATGTCATGGCGCAGTTGCTGTGTCTGGAGTCCATGGACCCTGATCGTGATATCAGCATCTACATCAACTCACCCGGTGGCTCGTATACAGCAATGACAGCCATCTACGACACGATGCAGTTCGTCAAGCCTGATATCACCACCGTGTGTCTGGGTCAGGCTGCATCGGCTGCAGCAGTGCTGCTGGCATCGGGTACCCCGGGCAAGCGACACCTGCTGCCACACGCCCGCGTGCTGATCCACCAGCCGTACACCGAGGGTGGCGGTCAGGGAACAGATATCGAGATCCAGGCTAATGAGCTGCTGCGCATGCGTACCGAGATGGAGGGCATCTTCGCTCGCCATACCGGCCGCGACGTGGAGCAGATCCGCAAGGACATCGAGCGAGACAAGATTCTGACTGCCGAGGCTGCCGTCGAGTACGGAATTGTCGATTCGGTCATTCCGAGCCGCAAGGCCTCGGCAAACAGCTGACAACTGAAGTAATCCGTCGCGAAACGCCCATCGGACTCCTCCGGTGGGCGTTTCCGCTGTCGGCTGAACGGTACCTCCGGTTGTGTTTCTCACCGGGTGTAGACGCCCTCATGGCGGTACCTTCGTAGTGCGTTGCGAACCTGCGCGACCGCGCGCAGCACCCTTCCCCAAGGAGGTCGACACCATGGCTCGAGTCGGAGACGGCGGCGATCTGCTCAAGTGTTCTTTCTGCGGAAAGAGCCAGAAGCAGGTCAAGAAGCTGATCGCTGGCCCCGGTGTCTACATTTGCGACGAGTGCATCGACCTGTGCAACGAGATCATCGAAGAGGAGCTCAACGAGTCCTCCGACATTCAATTCGATGAACTGCCCAAGCCGCGCGAGATCTACGAGTTCCTCGACAAGTACGTCATTGGCCAGGACGCAGCCAAGAAGGCCCTATCCGTTGCGGTGTACAACCACTACAAGCGGGTGCAGGCCGGTGCAGGTGGAGAGCGTCGCGGTGATGAGGCGGTCGAATTGGCCAAGTCCAACATCCTGCTTCTTGGTCCTACGGGCTCAGGCAAGACCCTCCTGGCGCAGACCCTGGCCCGCATGCTCAACGTTCCGTTCGCGATTGCTGACGCCACTGCGCTCACCGAGGCGGGCTATGTCGGCGAAGATGTTGAGAACATTCTGCTCAAACTGATCCAGGCCGCTGACTACGACGTCAAGAAGGCCGAAACCGGCATCATCTACATCGATGAGATCGACAAGGTTGCTCGAAAGAGCGAGAACCCCTCGATTACTCGTGATGTCTCTGGTGAAGGTGTGCAGCAGGCCCTGCTGAAGATTCTTGAGGGCACAACGGCCTCGGTGCCGCCACAGGGTGGTCGCAAGCACCCGCACCAGGAGTTTATCCAGATCGACACGACCAACGTGTTGTTCATCGTGGGTGGAGCGTTCGCGGGCCTCGACAAGATCATCGAGCAGCGCATCGGCAAGAAGGCACTCGGCTTCACTGCATCGATGGATATGGGTGACACGAATCCAGGCAATGTTTTCGGTCGAGTCATGCCTGAGGACATGCTCAAGTTCGGCATGATTCCTGAGTTCATCGGACGTCTGCCCGTGTTCACCTCCGTCGTCGCCCTTGATCGAGATGCCCTGGTGAAGGTGCTCACCGAGCCTCGCAATGCCCTCGTGCGTCAGTACGAGCGGCTGTTCGAGCTCGATGGGGTCGAGTTGGAGTTCACTCCGGATGCCCTTGAAGCCGTAGCCGATCAGGCGATCATGCGTGGCACGGGTGCCCGCGGCCTTCGCGCGATCATGGAAGAGGTTCTGCTGTCGGTGATGTACGACGTGCCCAGTCGCGATGATGTCGCCCGCGTGGTGATCAATGGTGAGGTAGTGGCCAACAACGTGCTGCCAACCCTCGTGCCTCGGGAGGCAGCACCGGCGCGGCGCGAGCGTCGCGAGAAGAGCGCCTGAGTTACCCACGTCACCGAAACGCCGAACGTCGGGCGTTTGTGTGGAACTACTGCTGAACCTCGACCGCTGAGCGGATCTGTGCCGCGGTCAGGGCACCCTCTGCCGATGTTTTCGGATTCACCACGGTGATCGACCCGAAGGTGGATGGATCGGCCCAGAAGCACAAGGTGGTGGGTGTTCCGTTGATCTGCGTCTCACCACAGCTCATCTGGCCAGGCAGGCCGGTGCTCGAGACTCCTGCAATATCCGCCACCGACGTCTTGGCTGACGACTGGAAGCCAGCGAATGCCTGTGACACGCTCGACGGCGCGGGCGTGGTTGAGGCCTTCCACGCAATCACGGTGGCGTACGGGACCTCGCCGATGCCGTACACGGCGCTGATGGGCGAATGGAGCCCGGGGATGACCGAGGCTGATGTCGCCTGATGAAGCGTCGAATCGATGGGCCCAGCCATCCGGGTGTACTGACCGATCGTCTTCGGGGTCGTCAGGACGAACCCAGAGGTGGCAATGGTCGTGGGATTGCTAGTCGGAGTTGGACTGGGGGTAGCCGTGTCGGTTGGGTTGAGGATCCCAGGCAGGAAGAAGGCGGCGGCAGCGGCTACCAGCGCCAGGAGCGCTCCGCAGGCGATAAGGATCAGAAGCCTTCGTGACTGCTTGGCCGGTTCGGTCGCAACCCCCTGATCCATCACCTCGTCGGGTGTGACGAGGTCACTCGCCGGGGCTATCGGTGCCTCGACCGAGACGGGTGCGACGGGAGCGGGTGCGACGGGAACGGGTGCGACGGGAACGGGCGCGACGTAGGCCGGTGCCGGAGGGGTTGCCTGCTGGGGCAGGGACGTCTCGTGGGTGGTCCGGCTGGTCCGAGTGAACTCACGCGCCAGCACAGCGGACATTGGAAGGTCCAGTCGAATCGGCTCGTGCTCAAAGATGTTGTCTTGCGGAACAACGGGCGACTCAAGTGCGACTGACGGTGGCGCAGGAGTCGGTTGGAGTGCTGGCGCCGGGGGTGGTGGCGGCACGATGATCGCACCTGTTTGAGCATCAGTGGGGTAGCCGGGGATTTCCGTGGGCATCGGCACCTGATTGACGGCCTCTTGCGGATACCCGGGTCGGGCGAACTCCACAGGTGCGGATTCCGGCTCGTCGATCTCCTCGGTCGAGGTGATTATCGGCTCCTGGGGATCCTGCTGCTCCGGCCGGTGTAGAAGTTCACGGAATGCGGCTTCCATTTCGACGATACTCAGCTCGTCCAGGGCGAGGTCTCGGGTTGCCTGCTTTGCTGCCGCCGCTACTTCTGGCGTGAACGGAGCGACCGGCTCCGGCGCCTGGGTCGCGGGCAGGGCTGCACTCGCAGAGGCGGCTGAGGGCGAGGTCACCTCAGGCAGGAATGGCTCATGGGAAACGGCCCAGTCTGGCAACGGAACTCCTGGCAGGATGGCGGCCGCCTGCGCCGAGTCCCAATTGGGAGTAGATGAGCGGGCCAAGGCAACCTCTTCCAGCGGCGAGATGTTCCAGCAACGAAACGCACAGATCTCAGTCAGACATCGGCCGGACGGGTGACCGACTTGAGCCCTAGGCCAGGGTTGCCTCAACCTGAAGAGGTCCCGCACCTTCGTCATATCGTAGTTCGGCGATCCGTCCGGCCGCAGCAAGATCGGCCTCTGCCTGCCGAATCCTTGCCAACGCCTCGACTGGGCCGCTGATCACAGCACTGCTGACATCGGCCTTCATTGAGACCTTTGCCTCACTCTTGGCCTTACGAACTCCAGATAGGACGGTTGCAACGGCGTCCACAGTTCCCGGATCGCCACACGCAGTGCCGAACTCCTGCGTGGTCGGCCAAGGTGAGCGATGGACACTGCCCTCGAGCCACCAGGACCACACCTCCTCGGTGACGAAGGGGAGCACCGGAGCGAACAGGCGCAGCAGAACCCGAAGGGCCACGGCTAGGGCAGCCTTGGCAGATGCCGCCCCCTCGGCCCCACGTGTTCCGTAGGCGCGCTCCTTGACCAGTTCGACGTAGTCATCACAGAAGGCCCAGAAGAAGGTCTCGGTGACTTCCAGCGCGCGGGCGTAGTTGTAGTCCTCGAATGCAGCGGTGGCATCTTCGACCACATTGGCCAGAACTGCCAGCATGGCCCGATCGAGTGGATCGGTGATGACGCTCAAGTCGTCCGGAAGCTCCACTCCGTCACCCAGAACGAACTTGCTTGCGTTCAGGATCTTGATGGCCAGACGACGTCCGATCTTCATCTGACCTACGTCGAATGCGGTGTCCGTTCCCGGACGACCGGATGCGGCCCAATATCGGACTGCATCTGCACCATGTTCGTCCAGGAGTCCGAGCGGAGTGACGACATTGCCCTTGGACTTGCTCATCTTCTTGCGATCCGGGTCCAGGATCCACCCGCTGATGGCTGCATTCCGCCAGGGCAGTACGTCATCTTCCAGATGTGCGCGAACGACGGAAGAGAACAGCCAGGTTCTGATGATCTCGTGAGCCTGGGGGCGAAGATCGAATGGCCACAGGCGTGACCACAGGTCTTCATCGATGGACCAGCCGCCGGCGATCTGGGGTGACAGTGACGACGTGGCCCAGGTGTCCATCACATCCGGATCACCCATGAACCCACCCGGAACTCCACGCTGAGCCTCCGTGAATCCGGCGGGCACGTCACTGCTCGGGTCGATGGGCAGCAGGTCGTCGGCCGGGATCAGGGGCTCGTCGTAATCGGGGTTGCCATGCTCATCGAGGCGGTACCAGACCGGCAGCGGCACCCCGAAGAATCGCTGACGGGAGATGAGCCAGTCACCGTTGAGTCCTTCAACCCAGGAGGTATAGCGCGCCTGCATGTATGGCGGATGCCACGAGAGTTCAGCACCGCGTTCCACGAGTCGAGTGCGCAGATCGTCATCCCGGCCACCATTGCGGATATACCACTGGCGAGTGGTGACAATCTCCAGTGGCTTGTCACCCTTCTCAAAGAACTTGACCGCCTGGGTGGTTGGCCGGGGATCTCCGTCGACAAAGTCCGCAGCACCAAGTGCTTCGACCATGCGCTCCTTGGCGGTATGAGCTGTAGCACCTGCGATTGCAGCGTAGGTGTCTCTACCTACCTGAGTGCTGATCCACTCGGGAGTCTCGGGCAGGATCCGTCCGTCCCATCCGATGATCGGACGGGTGGGAAGCTGGAGTTCACGCCACCAGGTGACGTCAGTGGTGTCGCCGAACGTACAGATCATCGCTATGCCTGAGCCCTTGTCAGGATCGGCGAGACGATGGGCTACCACCGGAATCTCGACATCGAACAGTGGGGTTCGCACGGTGGTGCCGAATAGCGGCTGGTAGCGCAGATCATCGGGATGGGCAACGAGGGCCACACATGCGGCGAGCAGTTCTGGTCGCGTTGTCTCAATGAAAACCCGGCTGCCATCAGGTGCCGGGAAGCCGATCCGGTAGTAGTT
>CAXBQZ010000079.1:0-13787 GCA_963978055.1 uncultured bacterium | reverse complement strand
GTGGTGATGATGATGTCGACATCCTTGGCCTGCTCGGCGTACATCATCTCGGCCCGACGGTTGTAGTCGTCCGACATCTCCTTGGCATAGCCAGTCGAACTCACTTCGACGTCAGGAGCCGCCACTGCGATGTACTCACCACCCAGTGACTTGACCTGGTCAGCAACTTCCGGACGCGGATCGGTCGCTCGAACGATCGCACCCATACTTCCTGCGGCACCAATGGCGGCAAGGCCAGCAACTCCAGCACCGGCCACCAGGACCTTCGCCGGCGGAACCTTTCCGGCAGCCGTTACCTGACCAGTGAAGAACCGTCCGAATGCATGTGCAGCTTCAACCACCGCTCGGTAGCCGGCGATGTTCGCCATCGAACTGAGGACGTCCAGAGACTGTGCTCGCGAGATACGCGGCACCGCGTCCATTGCCAGTGCGGTGATCGGACGTCGACCCAGATCCTCGACGAGTTCGGGTCGCAGGGCAGGACTCATGAGGCTCACCACGACAGCGCCCGATCGCAGTCCGTCCAACTGCTCGGCCGAGGGTGCATTCACTCCGAAGACGATGTCAGCCGATAGCGGATCACCGATCTCAGCACCCGCCGCGACATATGCCTCGTCTGACAGGGATGACAGATTGCCCGCTCCAGCCTGTACGACCACGTCGTAACCGAGCTTGCGCAACTCGGTAACGGTGGCAGGGGTCGCCGACACCCTCGTCTCGTTCGGTTGAGCCTCTGCGAGGACTCCAATTCTCATGACACTCCCTGCTGGACAGCACTTGATGACCTGCTGACATGAACGCGAGACCATGGGCATGACCCCCATGTGCCCAGCGCGAGCCTACGCCGGTATTACCTCAAAGAACGGGACATCCGGCCACCGGAGACGACCGGAATATCCGATCCGTGGTGGACCGTCTGGTAGTGGTCGACCTCGCAGGCCGGTCACTTAAGTCCCGTACGTCCCCGATTCATCCTTTTTTTGACTGATTCCAGATAAGTGACAGGATGGGGATGTGCTGACAAGTGTCGATGCCGAACGTCTCCTGCGGTCGGTGAACCTGCGGGTCACCCAGCCGCGCGTTCAGGTTCTGACGGCCGTCTACCAGCACCCACATGCCGATACGG
Source organism: uncultured bacterium (assembly GCA_963978055.1). Taxonomy (GTDB): domain Bacteria; phylum Actinomycetota; class Actinomycetes; order S36-B12; family CAIYMF01; genus Longivirga. The sequence goes on along the minus strand of CAXBQZ010000079.1, from coordinate 12,661 downwards.
AGACCATTTCGGCAGTTGTGCACAAGAAGGCTCCGGCAGTGTCGACCCAGGCGATCTATGACGTCCTGCGCGCGTTGACCACCACGGGCCTGATTCGCCAGATCGAGCCGGCAGGTTCGGTTGCACGCTATGAATCCCGAGTCGGTGACAACCACCATCACGTGGTCTGCCGCACATGCGGGGCCATCGCGGACGTCGACTGCGCTGTCGGTGACACCCCCTGCCTCACGGCCAATGACGACAAGGGCTACGTCATCGATGAGGCCGAGGTCGTCTACTGGGGCTACTGCCCCGCCTGCACGTTAGAACACAAGACTTGACAGCAACCCCACCCCGACGAGCGCACGTAACAGCACCAGACCAGAATGTTCCTGAATCGGTAGCCGAAGGAGACGACAATGGAGAATGAAAACAAGTGCCCGGTCTCGGGTGGAGCGCTGACCGAGCTTGGGTCAGGTCAGTCCAACCGCGACTGGTGGCCCAACCAGCTCAATCTCAAGGTTCTGCACACCAACCATCCGGCTGCTGATCCGCTGGGTTCGGATTTCAAATACTCCGAGGCCTTCAAGCAGCTTGACCTTGATGAGCTTCGCAAGGACATCGACCACCTGATGACCACGTCACAGGACTGGTGGCCCGCAGACTTTGGACACTACGGTCCGTTCTTCATCCGCATGACCTGGCACGCAGCCGGCACCTACCGAATCAGCGACGGACGTGGCGGTGCCGGCACCGGCATGCAGCGCTTTGCTCCCCTCAACAGCTGGCCGGACAACGGCAACCTCGACAAGGCCCGCCGTCTGCTGTGGCCGATCAAGCAGAAGTACGGTCAGAACATCTCGTGGGCCGACCTGCTTGTGTTCGCCGGCAACTGCGCCATGGATTCCATGGGCTTCACCACCTTCGGCTTTGCCGGTGGCCGCGAAGACAAGTGGGAGCCCGAGGACATCTATTGGGGTTCAGAGAACATCTGGCTCGGTGATCAGCGCTACGAGGGTGACCGTGTTCTGGAGAATCCACTTGGCGCCGTTCAGATGGGGCTGATCTACGTGAACCCGGAGGGCCCCAACGGGAATCCAGATCCGATCGCAGCGGCACGCGATATCCGCGAGACTTTCGCACGGATGGCCATGAACGATGAGGAGACAGTTGCCCTCATCGCGGGTGGACACACCTTCGGTAAGACCCACGGTGCAGCTGACCCGAGTAAGTACGTTGGCCGCGAGCCTGAGGGCGCAGCCATCGAGGAGCAGGGGCTGGGTTGGAAGAACAGCTTTGGCACCGGCAAGGGTGGCGACACGATCACCAGCGGCCTGGAAGTCACGTGGACCACCACGCCAACCGCATGGTCGAACAACTACTTCGAGAACCTGTTCAGCTACGAGTGGGAGCTCACCACGAGCCCGGCCGGGGCAAAGCAGTGGAAGCCAAAGGACGGCGCTGGTGCCGGGACCGTTCCTGACGCGCACGATCCGTCCAAGTCACATGCGCCGATGATGCTGACGACCGACCTGTCACTTCGCTTTGATCCCGAGTACGAAAAGATCTCGCGTCGCTTCTACGAGAACCCAGCCGAGTTCGCAGATGCATTCGCCCGTGCCTGGTTCAAGCTCACCCACCGCGATATGGGTCCCAAGTCCCGCTACGCCGGTTCTCTGGTCCCGGCCGAGGATCTCATTTGGCAGGACCCGGTTCCCGCAGTTGATCACCCGCTGATCGATGACGCGGCCGCTGCCTCACTCAAGGCCAGCATTCTGGCCTCCGGCCTGACCGTGTCCCAGCTCGTTGGCGCGGCATGGGCATCTGCCTCTTCCTTCCGCGGCACCGACAAGCGCGGTGGCGCCAACGGCGCACGCGTGCGTCTGGCCCCGCAGAAGGACTGGGCGGCTAACAACCCAGCCGAACTGGCAACCGTGATCAGCGCACTTGAGGGCATCCAGAGCGAGTTCAATGCTGCCGGCGGCGCACAGGTCTCGATCGCTGATCTCATCGTTCTTGGTGGTGCTGCAGCGATTGAGAAGGCGGCCAAGGATGCCGGATTCGATGTAACTGTGCCGTTCGTCCCGGGTCGTACGGATGCTTCTCAGGAGCAGACGGACGTTGCGTCCTTCGCGGTACTCGAGCCCACTGCAGACGGTTTCCGCAACCACCTCGCACCAGGTCACATTCGCCCGGCCGAGGCCCTGCTCGTCGACAAGGCAGCTCTGCTCAACCTGAGCGCACCTGAGATGACCGTCCTCGTCGGTGGCCTTCGCGCCCTGAACGCGAACACCGGTGGTTCATCGGTTGGTGTGCTGACGAATCGTCCCGGAACGCTGACGAATGACTTCTTCGTCAACCTTCTGGACAACAACCTCGAGTGGACACCCACCTCGGGTGCCGCAGAGACGTTCACCGGCAAGAGCCGGACGACGGGTGAGACAGTGTGGACCGGATCACGTGTCGACCTGGTCTTCGGCTCAAACTCCGAGTTGCGCGCCCTCGCCGAGGTGTACGCAAGTGACGATGCGCAGGCGAAGTTCGTCAACGACTTCGTTGCCGCGTGGAACAAGGTGATGATGGCAGATCGTTTCGATCTCGCCTGACCAGCTCGCAAGGGGAAGGGGCCGGCGATGTCGTCGGCCCCTTCCCCTTTGTCTCATGATTGCCAACCAGGGAGCCGAGTATCACCGCCAGGAGAAGTGCGAGAGACTACGTCCACCGTGACAGACACCACCACAGCTTCCGCCGATACCGCCATCGCACAGGCGCATGTGACGCACGCGTACAGTCGCCTCGATGCAATGCGGGCGCTCGCGGCACAGCGCTTTGCCGATGCCACCAGCGGTGAGAAGGGTGGCACTCATCAGGCTCGCAGTGAGCGCGATGCAACGGCAGATCACTATGCCCAGCGGATCAAGGAGCTCGACCTGATCGAGGATGGGCTCACGTTCGGTCGCCTCGACCGGATGGCTGGACGGGCACGGACCGACAACCTCCCAGACACAATCTGGATTGGACGCATCGGACTCCTCGATGACGATCACAGTGTGCTTCAGGTTGATTGGCGCGCGCCGGCAGCTTCGGCGTTCTACCAGGCAACCCATGCGCAAAATCTGGATGCGGAATCACGTACCCACATCACCACGAGACACCGTCAGGTTACTGACTTGGTGACGGACATCCTTGATCTGGAACTGCTGGAGAAGTCGACAACGGATGGCGCTGCCACCGCCGGTTCAGATGCTGCACTCATGGCAGCGCTGACAGCCAACCGAACCGGTCGGATGAACGACATCATCGCCACGATCCAGGCCGAACAGGATGCAATCATCCGCTCCGATATCCGCGGAACCCTGGTGGTGGCCGGCGGTCCGGGAACTGGCAAGACCGCCGTGGCACTGCATCGAGCTGCCTACCTTCTCTACACCTTTCGAGAGCGGCTCGAGAACGCTGGCGTCCTCATCGTCGGCCCAAATCCCACCTGGACCCGCTACATCGACCATGTCCTGCCAAGCCTTGGCGAGACGAGTGTGGTCAGCACAACCATCGCGACCCTCCTGCCTGGAATCATCACAACCCAGGATGACGAACCGGTGGTTGCCGAAATCAAGGGTGATGAACGCATGGCGGCCGTGATCGCCAACGCGGTGGCACTGCTCCCCCGACTTCAGCGCGCACCGATCAGAATCCAGTTACTTGACCTGCGGCTTGAACTGCGCGCACATGATCTTCGCAAGGCTGTGACGTTCGCCCGCGGACAGTTCGACACCTACAACGAGCAACGTGTGCCATTCCTGAAGAATCTGCTCGACATTGCGATCACCCGGGTGGCCAATGCGCGCAAGCTCGATGCCGGTAACGCTGAACTGCGTGAGGAAATAGGCGATGAACTGCGCGAGGACATCAATGTGCGCCGCGAGTTCAATCTCATCTGGATGCCTGTTGATGAACTGACTGCACTTCGTCGCCTTTTCACTGACGCCGACCTCCTGAGCAGAGCAGCAGATGGAATCCTCACCAGCGCGGAACAGCAACTGCTGCTGCGGTCAGCCGACTCTCAGCTCACCACCAGTGATGTCCCACTGCTCGATGAGTTCGCCGAACTGTTAGGACCGGTGACCAATGAGTCAGCAGCACATGCGTTGGCGCAGGCACAGCAGCAGGCCACCCTGGCTGCACTGCTGGCACAGGCCGAACGTGATGGGGCCGGTTTCGATTCAGGCGGACTTGATGCGTATCACGGCATGGTCGACAGCACCCTGATGCTCGAGCGCTACAGCGCCGGCCAGGTGGCCGGAACGCTGTCCGAGCGAGCAGCCGCTGACCGCGAATGGACGTACGGCCATATCGTGGTTGACGAGGCGCAAGAACTCTCCCCGATGGCCTGGCGCGCAATCGTACGTCGAGTTCCAAGCAAGTCGATGACGGTCGTCGGTGATCTGGCTCAGGCGTCCACCGCGGCTGCCGCTGACTCGTGGGCAGCGGCGCTGGACGCGGTGACCGGGGGCAACTGGAGACTGGAGACTCTGACCGTCAACTACCGCACCCCTGGCCGCCTGCTCACTCCGGCACATCAGCTCCTGATCGATCGTGGCCTTGGTGGAACCGAGCCGGTTTCGGCCCGCGAAGGCGACCGGGATCCCATGTACCACGGGGCGAATGGCGATGAAATCTCGCGAACGGTGACTCAGATCCTGCAAGCAGAATCAGACCTCCTCGGCACCTGGGCAGTGATCGCGACACCTGAGGCGATCCCGAGTATCCGCCGACAACTCGCAGCTGACAGCCTGATTGATCCGGCCGCGACTCAACTCGATGCCCGCATCAGCCTGCTCACAGCGCACGAGTCAAAGGGCCTGGAGTTCGATCACGTGATCGTCGTGGATCCAGCGGCGATTCGACGAAGTTCAATGGCTGGCGCTGCTGATCTCTATGTGGCCTTGACACGTCCCACCCAGAGCCTGCACATCGTCGACGTAGCAGGCACCTAACAGCTCAGCATGGACACGCCATCAGTGGAAGGGACGGCGCTGATCCAGAGCGAGCGAGAGCTTGCCTGCAGTGCGCCACGCCCTGGCCACCACATCTTGATCCTCCGGGGTAACGAGATTGCCCATCACCCGGAACGCCACCTTCATCACACCCGGAGTGCGCATACCAATCGGACCTGAGAAGGCCATCATTCGCTCACTGGTGATGAGAATTCCAAGTCTGCGCGCAATCGAGAATGCCTCGCCATACTCGGCGTACAGCACACTGGGCCACGACGAGGTGAGGTCGGCCAGTGGACCGCGTTCGATCAGATGCTCGGCAGCCAGACGTCCGGTCTCGAGGGCGTAGTCGATGCCCTCACCATTGAGTGGGTTGATACACCCGGCGGCGTCACCGATAAGCACCCAGTTGCGTCCAGCAACCGCACTCACCGCTCCGCCCATGGGCAGTGGGGCTGAGCCGTAGCCGGTGAGCTCACCGAGCTGCCATTCGTCCTGACGCTGGCGGGCGTACTCCTCGGTGAGCTTGCGCAGATTGATGTTTGCCGGGCGCTTCTTGGTGGCCAGGGTGCCGGCCCCAACATTCACCATGCCGTTACCGAGCGGGAAAACCCATCCGTAACCGCCCATCATGCGACCGGTCTCATCTCGCAGTTCGAGGTGGGAGGTGATCCATGGGTCGTCCGCATTGGGGCTCGTGGCGTATGCCCGGGACGCGACCCCAAAGACGGTGTCCTGATGCCAGGTCCGCCCCAGCAGTCGTCCGAGATGGGACTTTCCGCCATCGGCAACCACAACCTGCTTGGCCTTGACGGTGAGGGTGCGATTGTTGCTCTTCAGCACCACACCCATGAGCTTGCCTCGATCGAGGACAACATCAACGGCGCGGTGACCATCGAGCCCGACGGCGCCGGCATCGATCGCCGCATCACGTAAAGCATTGTCGAGCACTGTTCGGGCGATGGCTGAACCGTGCTTCGGCAGGTGCGGTCCATTCCACGGAAGGACGAGCGCCTTACCGAAGCCATATCCGCGCAACCCATTGTTGACCGGGCCACCCTGCAGGACATGGTCGAGTTTGAGGTGCTCCAACTCGGCAACTGCCCGGGGAGTCAGTCCATCACCACAGGCCTTATCGCGCGGGAACACAGCACCATCAGCGAGGATGACATCGCGCCCTAGCCGCGCCAGGTGCGTTGCCGCCGAGGCCCCACCCGGACCGGCACCGACAACAAGGACGTCCGTCTCGACTGACTCTTGTGTGGTGGGCGCGGTCACGATGCTCTCTCTGGCTGACGTTTGAACTCTCCTATTGTCTCGCACCGAGAGAGATGCCGCTTCCTGAGCCCTAGTCGTTGGAGAAGATGCTCATGAGCTCACCGATCGTGTGGCCGGCCTCTGCAGGGTGACGGAACGGCTGACCCTCGTTCACGATGTACTCATTTCGACGCCCGACCTTGGTCTTGGTGAGATACCCCGCTCGCTGGAGATCAGTGACGATCATCTGAGCTGACCGTTCGGTGATCCCCGCCAAATCCGCAAGCTCGCGGATCCGCAGACCAGGTGATTGCGCAATCAGCAGCAGAACACGGCCGTGATTGGTGAGCAGCGTCCAGGGTCGCGCAGGTGAGGACGCCGGAGCCGACTCAAGTTCTTTGACCACGGTCTGAGACTCCACCAGAACGGAACACCTGTCAAGGATCACACGAATAGTTTCGAGGGTAATATTTGACATGTAATTTATTTCCTGTATTTTGGTGCACATGTTGAGCCTTCAGTTGACCAAAGTCGTCGCCCTTGCTGCCGCACTCATCGGCACCTATGTGCTGTTCAACCCCCAGACGGTTCAGGTCTTTTCAGCATCGATCAACCTCGAGACCATCAACGCATTGCTGATGATCTTCGTGAGTGTCTTGGTATTGGTCGTTGCCAGTTACAGCCATCGGAATCTTCAGGGGCAGCCGCGATTGACCCGCTTCGGGACGCTCCTCACCGTCGCGCTGCTGGGTCTGCTTGTCATGGTGAGCGCCGGAACGTTGGTGCAGTTTGCGCTCGGTTGGACGCTCAGCGGTCAGGCCACCGCATCGCTCATCGCCCATGCCAATGATCCGGCAGCGCGTCGGGCCGCCCGCTACGTTCGCACCTGGCTCAGCACCAGTGATGTACTCGTGTGGCTCGCGGTGGCATCGCTCGCCCTGCCGAACTCAGGTTTGTTCACGATCACATGGGGTTCTGGATCGGTCTTTGCGGCGAGCACCGCGGGCCTTGCCCTCGTTCTTGCATCGATCGTGCGCACTGGGCTCCTTCCCGCACATCGCTGGCTCGCCCAGACCGCTGAGGCACCATCACCCGTGTCCGCATTCCTACATGCCGGGATCATCAACGCTGCAGGCATCAGTGTCGCGCTCTGGCTCCCGATAATGCGGCCCTGGCTTGCACTGCTGCTGGTATCGGCCTGCGCAACGCTCATCATCGGCATGCTCACGATGCGCAACCGAGCAGACGTCAAGGGTCAGCTTGCGTCAAGTACGAGTATGCAGATGGCATTCATGAGTATCGAGGCAGCAGTTGGACTCCCCGGCCTTGCAGTGGCTCACCTGATCGGACATGGCAGCTACAAGAGCTGGTGCTTCCTGCGCGCCGGTGGCGCCATCACCCGACGTCGCCTCGGGCACATTGCGCACCGTCCCACATGGGCCATCGTCATCACCGGCGTCGGCATCGGGGTCGGCACGGCAGCCGTGATCTTCGCCCTCACCCAGTCACTGGAACCACTGACCGCGGTTGTCGGTGTTATCGCGGCCGCCAGCGTGATCGTTTACGCCTATAACGGCGACGGGCGACGCTGGCTACCAGTGATCGCCGTGTCAACCCTTGGCCTTGCCGCATATCTGGTGGTTGCCCACCTCTGGTTGACGTGGATTCCACTGCCCCACTGGGTGGACGTGCCAATGCTCGCCGTCGCACTCGTCAGCCTGCTCATCGCAGGAGTCGTGAACCGCCTACTTCCCGCCCCCACAGCACAACGTCTGTCCTGGTACCTGATCGCACCGCGCTTCATGCGGGTACCCAGCATCGCGAAGACGGATCTCAACTGGCCGACACCAGAGCCCGCCAGGACTCCCATCCTCGAGGAACTCGTCGATACCGCCCGCGGCTGCGTCGAACCATCGTGGCCACTGCGAACAGCGGTGGCGGTCAATCCCGTGAGTTCGCTGACGAATCTTCCGTTTGCACTGGCAGCCGATGTCGCCAACGCACTCGGCGCCAAGCTGTACGCCTCACCGTCGCAATACCTTTACCTCTGGGAGTCCGGAGCGATCGACGAGCGGCACCTGACCAGTCTGCTGGGTGATTCGTCAACGGTGGCGGAGTTTGTGGAACGTACTCGCGCCCAGTCCACTGACGACGCCGTGATTGCGCAGTCCCCGGCAACCCCAGCATGGGAGCTGGCCCACCGCTGGTGCCAGCTGACCTGGCGGGAATCGGATACGCCCGGAGACGTGTTCACCAACTGGCACCATTCCCTGCCACGAACCCTGGCCGCGCAGATCAGCACCGAGCCGATCGTCGCACTTGCGCAGGCACTTGAGGTTCACCAGCGAATCCAGCCACTGAACCTGGAGCAGAATCCAACGGCTCAGCAGTTACGGGTGCTGCACCAACTTCTCACAACGGCACCGGGCTGGGCCGCACATGCGCAGTGGCGAGGACGTGAAGCGGTTGTCCAGTTACTCGCACTGCGAGCATGTATCACCGCGCTCTACACCGAGCCTCTTACGCTGCTGGCGTCCAACGACTTTGCCGGGTCCGCAATCTGGCAGCTCGCCCTCGAGGACACCTTCGACGACTGGTTGAACAACCAACTGGGCGCGGGAAGTGCGGGGAACGAAGAGCAGGCGAACATCGGTGTGGTCACCTGTATCGACGTTCGCAGTGAACCGATGCGTCGCGCACTGGAGAGCGCCGGTGGGATCAGAACATATGGCGCCGCGGGATTCTTCGGGGTTGACGCCGCGCTCCATGTGAACGACTGCACCATCGGCTTGGCCCCCGTCATCGTGGCACCCTCGGTCACGGTTGAGAGTGCGATCCGCTCGTCATGGGTGGCGGATCTGACGGAGGGTCTCACCTGCACGATGGAGGGCCTTGGTGGCCTTGCCATTGCAGAAGGTTTCGGTGTTGCCGCACTCGGTGCGAGCCTGGTGAATACTTTCACCCCGCGGTTGTCGCCGACCCTGGCCCACCGGATCCAGCCTGACGTATGGCTCGGAACCACCGGACGCGAGGTGGATCACCTCTCGGTCGATCAGCAGGTCGCCTATGCCCGCGGGTTCCTGGACGGCCTCGGCGGTCAGAACTTCCCGCAGCTCATGGTGGTAGCGGGGCACACCGCCGACGCCGCAAACAACGCGTTTGCTGCCGCTTACCAGTGCGGAGCATGTGGTGGTAACTCCGGTTCGGTGAATGCGCGACTGATCACGACGATGCTAAACAACCCTGCCGTTCGCGAGCATCTGATCGCTGACGGGTACGGGATTGAGGGGACGACCTTCATCGCAGCACTGCACAACACGACGAGCAACATGATCGAGCTAGATCCGGCCGCTTACCTCGAGGGTGAGCTGGCGAATCTTGCCGCGGAGCTCTCGTCTGCATCGCGGCGGGCGCAACTCCAACTCGTGCACCGACCTTCGTCGCTGCCTGGGGCTGCGTCAACCTCTCGCGGAATGGACTGGGCTCAGCCCTTCCCCGAGTGGGGGTTGGTGGGCAACGCAGCCTGCATCATCGGCCCACGTGAACTCACCGCCGGCGCGGACCTGCAGGGACGTGTCTTCCTGCACGAGTACGACTGGACGTCAGATCCGGATGGCTCACTCCTCAATGGGATCCTGCAGGGACCGGGTGCGGTGATGCACATGATCAACATGCAGTACTACTGCTCCACCGTCGATCAGGGATCCTTCGGTTCCCTCGACAAGACCCGACACAACGTTGTGGGCGATCTCGGCGTGCTCGTCGGGGCAAGTGGTGATCTGCACTATGGGTTGCCGTGGCAGTCGCTTGGCCCGGATCCCGATCAGTTGCTGCACGCACCGATTCGCCTGCGCATCCTCGTCGCCGCACCTCCCCAGCAACTCGAGGATGCGTTGCGGGGAACCGCAGTTGAGCGGTTGGCGGCAAACGGCTGGCTGAAGATCGAGTCTCTGCAGCCGATGGAACATGACGCGGTTCTCATCGCTCACGGAGCAAGCCGGGACTACCGGTATACCTCTCGTCGATGGCCGATACGAACCACAAGGATTACGAGAACATCGTCCACGACCTCATAGACAATGCGATAGTTCCCTACCCGAACTCGGAAACATCCTGCTCGCCGACCATGGCGACGCAGGCAGGTGGACGCGGATTCTCGGCAAGCAGTGCGGCATTTCCGACGTGTACGCGTTGTGCATGTCAAAGAGTCGGCCTTCAAGTTATGTGGATGGGACGTTCGTCAGCGCCGGGCTCTGCCTAGGGCCAGTCCACTTCGCCACGAGTGTCTCGATCGGACCCTGACTGAAACGATCGAGCCATAACTTTGCCCCCACTTCGAACAGTAGATAGGCGGCGACAGAGGCAGCCAACACTCCGGCGGCACCCCAGTGTCCGAATCGGCCGAGTCCGTAGGCGCAGAACAGAAGGGAAAGCAGAACAGATTCGCTGAGGTAGGTGCTCAACGACACTCGACCGGGCACCTGGGCGAAGGCCAGAAAGCCTGGTCTCCTTGACAGCAGCCAGCCCATCCCTGCGAGGTATCCGAGCGAGAGAATCGGAGCGGTGGCGTAGCCCAGCAGGATGCCAATGGATGCGGCCACGGGGTCAGCGGCTGCGATGCCACCAAGCCCAATGATCGCCGAAATGATCTGAAGAGGCAGACCGACGGCAAGACCTATGACGGCCCACCGTCCCCATGCAACCTGCGCCGGATCGGCGAGCAGCTTCCGGCGAGCAGCGAGCAGCCCCAGACAGAACGCACCAAACGCCATCGTCCCCTGGAGAAGGAAGGTGAAGGTCCAGACGGATGGAAGGGCGTTGATTCGTGCCAGCGCGACGTCGACGAATGAGCCGCTTTGAATCGCTGCGTCAAGAGCGACGATGGTCGGATCATTGGCAACCGCCATTGGCGTGCTGCTCGAGATGGCGGCGAAGCTGACAGCAAGCAGCACACTGACACAACCCGCCACGATCGCACTGATCTTCACGGTTCGCGCCGACCTGCCGTTGAGCACAAGAAGGCCGGCTCCGAAGATCGAGTAGGTGATCAGAATGTCCCCGACGAAGAAGAGCGTGGCGTGGATTACCCCGAGAACCCAAAGGGCCATCAGGCGTCGACGAAAACGACGACGATCCTTCTTATCGTTCGTACGAAGGATGAATTGAGAGCTGTATCCGAAGAGGAATGAGAACAGCAGATAGAACTTGTTCTGTGCCAGAGCAAAGACCAGAAATGCTGCTGCACTGTTGAGCGGACCTTCCAGAGACGCAGCTGTGTACCCACCGGCAGAGATGCCGAAGAACGGTGCGTTCACCACAACAATGCCAAGGAGCGCAATGCCACGAAGTCGGTCGGGAAAGAGCTGGCGAGTCTCAACAGTCACGCGGCGAGCCTAGTTAAGAATTGAACATGAGTGTTAACTTTTGAACATGGCGATCAAAACCGAAGTTCTGCTTGATGCAGCCGCCGCACAGCTGGCCCGACGTCCCAACTCAACCCTTGCTCAGATCGCGGATGCCGCAGGTGTCAGCAGGACGACGTTGTTCTACCGATTCAGCACCCGAGAACAGCTCATCGACACCTTGGCTGTCGACACTCTCGAGCACCTGCGGACCGCCCTGCTCGAGATCGTGTGGGAGAACGCGGACCTGCCATCGAATCTGCGACGGGTGACAGCCGCCCTGATGCCCATGGCTGAGAGGATGCAGGTGGTTCTGCGCGAGGCTCCGTCACACGCCTCACCCGATATGAACGACAGCTGGGCGTATGCAATCGAACCGCTGAGCAGCTATCTGCGCGCCCAGCAGTCAGCCGGCGCGCTCAAGAAGAAGCTGCCGATCACCTGGTTGGTAGAGAGCCTGATCTACCTGATGTTCGCGGCCTGGGATTCGGTAAGCACCGACGTCCTGGATCCCAAAGTCGCAGCCGAGTTGGTGGGTCAGACGTGGCTCGACGGGGCCTCAAGTTGAGCTTCACCGCCGCCGTTTTGGAAGCGGCGTGGCGAGGACTTGTACGATGACCACGCGACGAGCGTCGCCGACCACACTCATCGAGGGGACGATCAACGTGCGTGTTCGCTACGTAGTGCTCTACATCACCGACGCTGAGGCGTGCCGCGCTTTCTGGATTGACCAGATCGGGATGGTGGAGAAGGGTCGCAAAGAGGTAGGCGACTTCTCGATCGTTCAGGTGGGCTTTGCCGACCAGAACTTCTCCTTCGAACTCGTACCCCTGGCGATGATGGCCGACAATCCATATGGCCTTGACCTGGCTACACCGTCGCTCGCACTGCATGCTGACGACCTCGAGGCAACTCGCGCCGCCCTCATCGAACGCGGCGTTACGACGTCTGAAATCGGTGACCACAGCGGGATCTCAAGCTTTGCCTTCAGTGACCCGGAGGGTCGCTGGTTCGCCGTCACCAACTGAG
>CAXBQZ010000078.1:0-13831 GCA_963978055.1 uncultured bacterium | reverse complement strand
AAGAGCAGTCGATGACGATCACCGGTGGTTCGGGTCTGCCCAAGGAAGATATCGAGCGCATGATGAAGGATGCCGAGGCGCACGCTGAGGAGGACCGCAAGCGCAAGGAGGAGGCCGAGGTGCGCAACTCAGCTGAGACGCTGATGCACCAGACCGAGAAGTTCCTTGCGGAGAATGGTGACAAGGTTCCCGCCGATGCCAAGAGCAACGTCGAGGGTCCACTTGCCGAGCTCAAGACCGCCCTTGCCGGTACCGACATCGATGCGATCAAGTCCGCTGCTGAAAAGGTTGCAACCACGAGTCAGGCACTTGGCGCGGCAATGTACGCGCAGAACCAGGCCGCTGGTGAGAGCACGACATCGGATGCAGGTTCGTCCTCCTCGACCAACGATGACGATGTCGTCGATGCCGAGATCGTTGACGAAGGTGAAGACGCAAGGGCAGAGCAGTGAGCGGGTCTAACGATTCCGGGTTCTCCTTCCAAGACAATCGGAAGATCGATCCGCAGACCCATCAGGTGCGGGAGTCAGAGGCTCCCGCACCTGAAGGTGCTGACGACACGGTGAATCCATTCGCGTCAGTCGGCGAGGGTGTCGTTGCGGGCGGTCGATATCTGCGCGCCCAGAGCGCCGGACAGTATGGTCGCGCTGGCGCAGCAGGCTCCTCCGCAACTGACGCGAAGGTCACTGAGCTAACCGCAGACCTGCAGCGGGTTCAGGCCGAGTACGCCAACTACCGCAAGCGGGTTGAACGAGAGCGCGAGCTCAGTGCTGATCTCGTTTCGGGATCGACGTTGGCTGAGCTGATGCCGATCCTTGACGACATCGGTCGAGCCCGTGAACACGGTGATCTCGATGGCGCGTTCAAGACAGTTGCCGAGGCACTTGAGTCAACCGTGACCCGGTTGGGGATCGAGCGGTTCGGCGTCGCGGGTGATGAATTTGACCCCACGATCCACGAGGCGATCAGTCATCAGCACTCGTCTGAGGTAACCGGACCGACCTGCGTCTCGGTGTTCCAGCCGGGGTACCGATTCAAAGGTCGCGTTCTTCGTCCCGCGATCGTCGCAGTTGCTGATCCAGAGTGAGGTGCGGATGGGGTGCGAGGTTGTGAACACGAATCGCACCCACATCCAGCCACAAGACAACATCTACACGAGTCAGAAGGGGGGACGTCATGAGTCAGAAGGATTGGGCCGATAAGGACTTCTACAAGGTTCTTGGCGTCTCCAAGGATGCTTCTGCTGCCGACATCAAGAAGTCATTTCGGGCCCTGGCCAAGAAGCATCATCCCGATTCCAACGAGAACGATCCAAAGGCCGAAGCGAAATTCAAAGAGGTTTCCGAGGCCTACGACGTCCTGTCGAACGAATCCACGCGCAAGGAGTACGACGAGGCGCGGTCACTGTTTGGTGGCGGCGGTTTCCGTGTGCCGGGTGGTGGTGGCTTCCCGGGTGGTGGCTTTTCCAACGGCGGTGGAGCGTCCTTCGACTTCTCCGATCTGCTCAACCGAGGTGGGGGCCTTGGTGATGTCTTCGGGGGAGTGTTCAACCGCGGGAGTCAGCCATCAAGTGCGCGACGTCCGCGTCGTGGCGCCGATGTCGAAAGCTCGGTCACGCTCTCCTTTGACGAGGCACTTGGTGGGGTAACCCTTCCCCTTCGTTTGACCAGTGAGGCCCCCTGCGGGGTCTGTCGCGGAACCGGCGCGAAGGAGGGCACTACCCCGCGGGTTTGCCCAACTTGTGAGGGAGTGGGTCAGGTCAATCGGAATGCGGGTGGATTCGCATTCCCTGAGCCATGTCGAGCCTGTCGTGGTCGGGGCCTAGTGGTCGACGATCCGTGCAGCAATTGCAGTGGCAGTGGCCGCGCTCCATCAACTCGGACGGTTCAGGCCCGGATCCCAGCAGGGGTGAAGAACGGTGCCAAGATCCGGCTGCGTGGCAAGGGCACACCAGGTGAAAACGGTGGTGAGTCAGGAGATCTGCTCATCATCGTCAATGTGAAGCCGGATCCGGTCTTCGGTCGTGAAGGTGACAACCTCACCATCACGGTGCCGGTCACCTTTGCTGAGGCGGCCCTCGGTGCCGATGTTGTGGTTCCGACTCCCGCCGGGTCAACGGTGAAGGTGCGTATCGCTGAGGGGACGCAGAACGGACGAGTCCTTCGTGTACGCGGTAAGGGAGCCACCCGCAAGGACGGCACCAAAGGCGATCTTCTTGTCACCGTTGAGGTGGTAGTGCCCACACATCTGGATACCAAGGCTCGTGAAGCCCTGGCTGCCTTTGCCGAGGCGATGCCCGCCCATGATCCCCGTGCTGAATTGATGCGCAATGCGAAGAGAGGTGAGTGATGAACGACAATCGGCTGCGTCCAGATGACACAGTGCCTGTCTACGCCATTTCCGTGGCAGCGCAGATCAGTGGACTTCACCCTCAGACCCTGCGCCAGTACGACCGACTGGGGTTGGTCTCACCTGACCGAACTGGTGGACGTAACCGGCTCTATTCCCTGCGTGATATCCAACGCCTGCGCGAGGTTTCACTTCTGACGTCCGAGGGCGTCAACCTCGCTGGCATCCAGCGCATCATGCGGATGGAATCCGAACTTGAAGCAATGCGCACTGAAATCTCGGTGCTGCGCGCTGAACTCATGAGACTCAGGCCTCGACTCGCTGCAGGTCCGCGTGGTGCCGAGGGAGCTGTCTCTGACATCCCTGGCTCGGCAGTGGTCGTCTGGCGACCTCGACCGGCCGATCGAGATAGGTAGGTGATCCACATGGACATGAATTTCACAACCAAGGCCCAGGAGGCCCTGAGTGGTGCCGTGCGCCGCGCCGCAACAGCTGGCCAGGCACAGGTTGACCCCATCCATATTCTTGGTGCGCTCTTGGCCCAGGGATCCAGTGGTGAGGGGATCGCAACAGCGGTCCTCGATCAACTCGGCGTTGATCGCAAGTCTCTGACGTCCAAGGTGAACTCAGAGCTCGACTCACTGCCGTCCGCCACCGGACAGACCGTGCAGACTCCCCAGTTCTCACCCTCAGCCTTCCGCGTTCTCCAGGCAGCGCAGGACACGGCAAAGGAACGGGGCGATGAGTACGTATCGACTGAGCATCTGCTCGTCGGACTTGCTGAGCACGGCGGCCCCGGGGTTGCTGATGAGCTGACATCTCGGGGCGCAACACCTGTTGCGATTGTTGATGCCATCGCTGCGGTACGTCGCAGTCCCGTAACCAGTGCCGATCCCGAGGGGTCCTTCCAGGCTCTCGAGAAGTACGGGGTCGACCTGACTGCGCTGGCTCAGGAGGGCAAGATCGATCCGGTGATCGGCCGCGATGCCGAGATCAGACGAGTTGTCCAGGTGCTGTCTCGTCGGACGAAGAACAATCCGGTGCTCATCGGTGAGCCTGGGGTTGGCAAGACGGCCGTCGTCGAAGGGCTCGCCCAGCGGATCGTTGCTGGGGATGTTCCAGATTCGCTGCGAGGTAAGAAGCTCATCTCACTCGACCTTGCCGCGATGCTTGCTGGTGCGCAGTATCGCGGCCAGTTTGAGGAGAGGTTGAAGTCCGTCCTTGACGAGATCAAGTCGAGCAATGGACAGGTTGTCACTTTCATCGATGAGTTGCACACGGTGGTTGGTGCTGGTGCATCCGGGGATTCAGCGATGGACGCCGGAAATATGCTCAAGCCGATGCTGGCACGTGGTGAACTGCGGATGGTTGGTGCGACGACCCTGGACGAGTACCGCGAGCGGATTGAGAAGGACCCGGCCCTCGAGCGTCGATTCCAGCAGGTGCTCGTAGGTGAGCCCAGTGTTGAGGACACCATCGGAATTCTGCGCGGTATCAAGGAGAAGTACGAGGCGCACCACAAGGTTGCAATCGCCGACTCCGCCCTCGTCGCCGCTGCCGCACTTTCTGATCGATACATCACCAGTCGGTTCCTTCCCGATAAGGCCATCGATCTGGTTGATGAGGCTGCTTCCCGACTGCGGATGGAGATCGACTCCTCACCGGTAGAGATCGATGCCCTTCAGCGTCAGGTCGACCGGATGCGGATGGAGGAGTTGGCTCTGGCCAAGGAAACCGATGCGGCCACTCAGGAGCGACTTGCCAAACTTCGCGCGGATCTGGCCGACAGGTCTGAGGAGCTCACAGCCCTGCGCACCCGCTGGGATCTGGAGAAGCAGGGTCTGGACCGAGTCGGTGATCTGAAGATTCGGATCGATGAGTTGCGCATGCTTGCTGAGCGATCACAGCGTGATGGCGACTTCGAGCAGGCTTCCCGAATCCTGTACGCAGATATCCCAGCTCTTGAGGCTGAGCTCGCCAGCGCCGTCAACACTGCAAGTGATCGAGAAGGGATGGTCCGCGAGGAGGTCGGCCCCGACGATGTGGCTGAGGTTGTTGCCGCGTGGACGGGTATTCCAGCAGGCCGACTGCTGGAAGGGGAGACCGCAAAGCTGCTCCGCATGGAATCAGAGCTCGGCCATCGCGTAGTTGGGCAGAAGGAAGCCGTTCAGGCTGTATCCGATGCTGTTCGACGTGCGCGGGCCGGAGTCTCTGATCCCAATAGACCCACTGGATCGTTCCTCTTCCTAGGACCAACCGGTGTTGGCAAGACAGAGCTGGCGAAGGCCCTTGCCGAGTTCCTCTTCGATGACGAGCGCTCGATGACTCGTATCGATATGAGTGAGTACGGTGAGAAGCACTCGGTTGCCCGCCTGGTGGGTGCACCTCCTGGATACGTCGGCTATGAGGAGGGTGGTCAGCTCACGGAGGCTGTTCGCAGGCGTCCATACTCGATCGTGCTTCTGGACGAGGTGGAGAAGGCACATCCTGAGGTCTTCGATGTGCTCCTGCAGGTACTCGATGACGGACGGCTCACCGACGGTCAGGGACGGACGGTGGATTTCCGAAATGCCATCCTCGTGCTCACGTCGAATCTTGGTTCACAGTTCCTGGCCGATCCCTCGCTGACGCAGGAGCAGAAGCAGGATGCGGTGATGTCTGTGGTTCGCTCAAGTTTCAAGCCGGAGTTCCTCAACCGACTCGATGACACGGTGCTGTTCCACCCTCTTGGTATTGAGGATCTGTCGAGCATTGTGACGATTCAGGTTGATGGGCTGGCCCGACGTCTTGCGGATCGCCGACTGACACTGGATGTCACCCCGGCCGCCCGGGAGTGGTTGGCACTCAATGGGTTTGATCCGTTGTATGGGGCCAGGCCGCTACGTCGCCTCGTTCAGACCGCGATTGGTGATCAACTCGCCAAGGCGATCCTGTCGGGCACCATCGTCGATGGAGATACCGTGCTGGTGGACGTTGCTGACGACGGACTGTCGGTGGCTGCCAAGCGGGCTGGTTAGGCGAAGGCGCGACCCAGCCGGTCGAGTGCCTCCTGCAAAACCTCGGGTTTCTTGCAGAAGGCCCATCGGACGTACGGTTTTCCGGCGTCCGGATCCAGATGGAACACCTCATGCGGAATGGCGACGACCCCCGCCCGATGGGGGAGATCCCGGCAGAAGCTCCAGCCATCCTCGTAACCGAGTGGACGTACATCGGTATTCGCGAAGTAGGTACCCTCAGGTACGACGACGGGGATTCCCAGTTCTTTGAGCCCTGTGCAGAACAGGTCTCGACGTAATTGCATGCCGTCACGAAACTCGTGCCAGTAGCTGTCGGGCAGTCGAAGTCCGTCGGCGACGGCCCACTGGAATGGGCCGCCACTGACGAAGCTCAGATGCTGTCGCGGTACTCGCACGGCTGCGATCAGGTCGGCTGGGCCGGTAGCCCAGCCGACCTTCCAGCCGGTCAGGGACAGTGACTTTCCGGCACTTCCGAGAGTGATAGTGCGCTCGGCCATCCCTGGGATCGTGGCAAAGGGAATGTGCACATGTTCGTCATAGACCATGTGCTCGTAGACCTCGTCACTGATCACCCAGAGATCGAACTCGTCAACGATCGACGCAATGTCCGCGAGTTCTGCTCGGGTGAAGACCGAGCCGGTGGGATTGTGCGGTGAGTTCAACAGAAGGACTCGGGTGCGCGGAGTCATCACCTCGCGAAGCCGATTCACATCGGGACGAAAGTCACCGCTCGTCAGAGGGACCTCCACCAGAGTTGCTCCGGCAAGGGAGACAGCAGCGGCGTAGAGATCGAACCACGGCGCGAAGGTGACGACCTCATCACCGGGCTCGACCAGGGCAAGGAATGCAGCACCGATGGCCTCGGAGGCACCTGTCGTGACAACCACATCGGTCGCGGGGTCACATGTGATGCCGTAAAACCGCGACTGATGTTCGGCGATGGCCTGCCTCAGTTCGGGTAGTCCATGTGCTGGTGGGTACTGGTTGCCGCGACCCTCGCGGATCGCCGCGACCGCGGCCTCTTTCACGATCTCGGGCCCGTCAGTGTCGGGAAAACCCTGGCCCAGATTCACCGAACCCGTCTCCAGCGCAAGGGCACTCATCTCTCCGAAGATCGACGACGAGTACTCATGCATCCGCGGTACAAGAATGGGATCACGTCTGGGCACGATCCGAGGTTAGTGGGTAGCAGCACCAGATGACTCGCGTGATACTTCCCTTTATGACGACAGTTCTGATCACAGGTGCCACCGCCGGTATTGGCGCGGAGTTCGCTCGACAGTTCGCCGAGCGAGGAGATGATCTCGTGCTCGTTGCCAGGAATGTCGAGCGACTTGAGGAGTTCGCCGCTGAGCTTCGCACTCGCAGTCGGGTCGCCGTCGAGGTGCTGCCGGCCGATCTGGCCGACAGGGATCAGTTGGCCCTGGTGGAGCAGCGCTGTGCCGGTCCGCAGCCGATTGACATCCTGGTCAACAATGCCGGGTTCGGACTCACCCAGTCATTTGTCGGCGGTGATGTCGAAGATGAGCAGGAGCTCCTTGATGTGATGGTCACCGCGGTGATGCGCCTGACCCATGCCGCACTTCCCGGCATGGTGAATAGGGGACGTGGCGGGGTGATCAACAACTCCAGCGTTGCGTCATTCATTGCCGGCGGTACGTACTCGGCGGCCAAGGCGTGGGTGCGGGTGTTCTCCGAGTCGCTACATGGTCCGATGGCAGCAAAGGGTGTGACGGTGATGGCGCTGTGCCCGGGATACACCCACACGGAGTTTCATGAGCGCGCCGGAATCAACAAGTCGCGGGTGCAGGATTGGCTCTGGCTCGATTCACCGATGGTGGTGCGCGAATCGATCCAGGACTTCACCAGGGGTAAGGCTGTGTCGATCCCGAGCGGTCAGTACAAGGTTCTGTCTGCGGCCGCCGCATACCTACCGCGGCCGCTGGTCCGTCGGGTTGGCCTCGCCTCGCAGAAGTAGCCTGACCACCTGACTAGAGGGTCTGAAAGATCTCCAGAACGGTGCTGCTGATCGTGGCCGCGTCACCCGCGGCAATTGCGACGGTCTCCCACCCGCGAAGCCTCGCCTGATTCACATTGAGTGGGTCTGCCTGCGATGAATGGACGTAGACCACGGGAGCATCTGGCCAGTCGTCGTGGGCGCCGTCGATACGGGGCAGGTCTGCGTCGATCAGGATGTAGCCGATCACCAGGCGCCGGGCAGCGCGCTGACTGAAGCCCACAGCCGGAGCCAGAGATCCGGCTGTGCCGATGAGGACAAGAGCGATGGGGGACGCAGTGGCACCCGAGCTCATAGCTACTGCGACCGCTGCGACCCAGTGGGCGCGCTTTGTCCGAGCGTCATCCTCGACTTCATAGTCCACGGCTGGAATTACCAGGACCCCGGGGCCTTGGGCGCTTGCAGAATCGAGCAGGGCGGACTCGAGTCCGGTGAAATCGAATGGGTGGGACTCTCCCGGTGCCGCTGGACAGACAACGATGGTCACACCTTCAGCCTGCCGCACGTGAGAGCACTACGCTTGCGGTATGACCAACTCTTCAGCAGATCGCGAACTTCTCCGTCAGCAGATCATCGAGAAGGCAGTCGTTCACGGCAAGGTGATCCTGTCCAGTGGCAGAGAGGCTGACTACTACGTCGACCTGCGTCGAGTCACTCTCGACAGCGTTGCCGCACCGATCATCGGACGGGTGATGCTCGACGTCACCTCAGAGCTGGAGTACGACGCAGTGGGCGGCCTGACCCTGGGTGCGGATCCCGTTGCCACGGCGATGTTGCACGCGGCCGCCGCGCGGGGTCGACAGCTCGATGCCTTCGTCGTCCGCAAGAGTGAGAAGGCCCATGGACTGCAACGTCGGATCGAGGGCCCAGATGTGACCGGACGTCGAGTGCTCGCTGTTGAGGATACGTCCACCACCGGCGGGTCCGTCCTGACGGCCGTCGAGGCGCTACGCGAGGCGGGTGCTGAGGTCGTGGGTGTGGCGGTGATCGTTGAGCGCGGTGCCGCTCCTGCCATTGAGGAGGCGGGACTTCCCTACTTCACGGCCTACTCGCTGGCAGACCTCGGACTCAGCTGAGTTTCGAACGCCAGCCCCAACGTTCAGAGGTGGGGCTGGGCTGAGTTCCTGTTGCGCTGCCATTCCAAGACTGCTGGCAGCACAGACAGGATCACGATGACGATGGCGATCAGGTCGATGTTCTTCTGTACGAACTCGATATGGCCAAGGAAGTAGCCGAGGATCGTGAGCCCGCTCGCCCACAACACGCCACCGATCACGCTGTACGAGGTGTACATGCGCTGGTTCATATTGCCTACGCCCGCCATCGCAGTGATGAAGGTGCGCACGACGGGCACGAAGCGGGCCAGAACGATCGCTTTGGGTCCGTACTTGGTGAAGAACTCATGGGTGGATTCGATGTACTGCGGTTTGAAGAACCGCGAATCGGGCTTGTCGAACAGTGATGGGCCGATCCGCCGGCCGATGAGGTAGCCGACGATATTTCCGCCGAAGGCCGCAATCGACAGCAGGATGCAGGCGAGCCACAGCGGAACACCGATAGTTCCGGTGGAGATGTACAGGCCTGTGACGAACAGCAGGGAGTCACCAGGCAGAAAGAAGACGAACAGGCCGCATTCGATGAAGATGATGACCAGAACTGCGATGAAGGCAGCACCACTGAACTTGTCCAGCCAGTAGGTCGGTTGCATCCACTGGGGACCGAGTGTGTGGACGATGGCCAGAGGCAGGGTGACTGCGCTGTTACTCACAGATCACAAGATTAGTCATCCGGTCGCGGGTTCAGTTCATCTGCACCCTCCGCCTCACCGGGGAGAGTCGCTGATCTTCGTCGCCACGACATCACCCCCGCATACAGTGCACCGATCAGGGCAGCGACGATCGATCCCACCGCGACGACTGCAGCAACTGTTCGAAGCCATGGAACCGTGTAGGCAAGTGCGCCCAGATACGGCAGCCCCACTGCCCACGGCAGCGCCCCTACGAGGTTTGCGGATGTGAACGCACGTCTGTCCATGGCAGCAGTCCCCGCGATCACGGGGACAAATGTGCGCACCCACGACAGCCAGCGGGCGATCACCACGGACCACCAGCCCCGCGCCTCGTAGAACTCCTCGGCCCGCCGCAGACCCTGCTTGGCTCGGCCCTCCTCGCGGCTGTGAATCCAACTCCGCCCGTAGCGCCGACCGGTTCGGTAGGCCACATCGTTACCGGCGATGGCCGCCAGGAACGTCCCGCCGGCGAGCAGGGGAAGGTTTATCGAACTATGTGGACTCCCCGCCAGAAGGCCAGCACCGAAGAGCAGCGAGTCCCCTGGCAGCAGGAAACCGACGAGCAATCCGCACTCAACAAACACGAACCCCCACACCACGGCGTAGACGGCAGCCGTAGACAGAGTGGCGAGGTCGGGACCACTGAGCATGGTCAAGAGCCTATGCCGTCATAGGGTGCAGTCATGGACGACGATGAGTACCAGCGCCAGGTGGGGGTCGGGCCTCATCCTGAGCCGTGGCCGGTCGATCCGAAGCTTGATCCAGAACTACTTCGTGATGGAGATCGACGCAACGTCCTAGATGAGTACCGGTACTGGTCAGTTGAGGCGATCGTTGCTGACTTGGACACGCGCCGACATGGATTTCATGTAGCGATGGAGAATCTCGAGCACGATTTCAACATCGGATCCGTCGTGCGAACTGCCAATGCCTTCAACGCTTCCTCGGTTCGACTGGTGGGTCGGCGCCGCTGGAATCGACGTGGGGCGATGGTGACCAACCGGTATATGCACATCGCATATCACGATGGCCCAGAAAGTCTTGCTCAATGGGCGGCAGCAGAGCAGCTGCCGGTGATCGGAATCGACAATATTCCCGGTTCAGTTCCGCTGGAGATGTATCAACTGCCCGAGCGATGCGTCCTGTTCTTCGGCCAGGAAGGAGCCGGCCTGTCGCAGGAGGCACAGGACCAGTGCCAGGTGGTGCTTGATATTGCTCAGTTCGGATCAACCCGATCGATCAATCTCGGGGCGGCGGCCGCGATCACGATGCATTCCTGGATTCGCCAGCACGTCTTCGATGGATCGGCCTGACGTGGTGGACAGTGAAGCCACCGATGAGCCGGCCCCTGCTGAGTCGCCGGAGCCTCGTACCCGCAACCCCCTGAGTCAAGACCTCCGGGTACTGCGCGATCCCAATGTGGCCCGGCTGGTTCTGTCCCGTCTGATCTCCGATCTGGGTTCGGGGATTGGGCCGATAGCCCTCGCCTTTGGTGTTCTGGCTCTTCCGGGGGGAGGTCCGACTGGTCTGGGCATAGTGCTGGCCTGTGCTGCTGTGCCACGGGTTGCGTTCCTGCTGTTTGCGGGGGTCTTTGCTGATCGTGGAAATCGGGTTCACCTGCTCGTCCTTGCCGAGGTGGTGATGGCGGCAACGTGGGCTGCAGCGGCGGGCCTGTTCATCTCCGGTCATGCGGGCGTCCCCACGATCTCCGTGCTTGCCATGATCGGTGGTATCGCGACGGCGCTTTTCTATCCGACGCATACCGGGTTGATCCCTCAGGTGGTGACCGATGATCAGCTGCAGTCCACCAATGCGCTCATTCGATTGGCAAGCAACATTGCCTCGATCGGTGGTGTGGCTCTGGGTGGACTGCTTGTCAGTGTCATCGGCTCAGGGTGGGCACTGAGTATTAATGCCGTCACCTATCTGCTGTCGGCACTGCTTCTAGTAGGAATTGCGGTTCAGCGTTCAGTCCCCCGCACTGAATCCCATTCGATGATCGATGAACTGGTACATGGGTGGCGTGAGTTCACTCGACGTCGGTGGGTGTGGCTGATCGTTCTGGTCTTCTCGCTGAGCAATGTGGGTTTCGGTGCTGCCGTCGGAGTCGTTGGTCCTGTGGTGGCGATGGAGAACTGGGCAGGTGCCCGAAGCTGGGCTCTGGTGATGGCGGCCTTCTCCGCGGGAACTGTTGCCGGGGTCGTGGTCGCGATGCGCATTCGTCCCTCACGTCCGTTGCTTATCGCGATGTGTGCCTCACCAGGGCTTGCACTTCCGGTGATCGGCCTGATCCCACCGCTGACGGTGCCGGTGGTGGCAGTTGGCGCCTTCATGGCCGGTATCGCGGTGGACGTGTTCGAAGTGCTATGGCAGACCACCCTGCAGCAGCACGTACCAGCCCAAGCTCTCTCGCGCGTCAGCGCCTATGACTATTTCGGGTCCCTGGCCCTGACCCCACTGGGTCTGGCTGCTGCGGGTCCTATCGTCGAGGCCTTTGGTGCCAGGACCGCTGCTGTGGTCTGCCTGGCACTCGTTTGCGTTCAGATGATCGCGTTGGCAGATCCACAGGTCCGTGACCTTCGGGCGACGGTTGAATCGGATGCCGGCCAGGCAAGCAACTGACCGCCTGGAAGGACTATGCATGACCAGATCATCCATCTGACAAGATGGTGCTGTTGGGCAGTGCGGCCCGGCATGCCTTGTTCTTGTTCAGCTAGGAGACTGACCGATGCCTATCGCAACCCCTGAGATCTACGCAGAAATGCTTGACCGCGCCAAGGCCGGCGCCTTCGCCTACCCGGCAATCAACTGCACCTCATCGCAGACGATTGTTGCCGCAATCCGTGGATTTGCTGAGGCAGAGAGTGATGGCATCGTTCAGATCTCCTGGGGTGGTGCAGAGTTTGCGTCCGGGCAGGGTGTGAAGGACATGGTCACGGGGGCGGTGGCACTTGCTGAGTTCGCACATGTGGTTGCAGCCAAGTACGACGTCCAGATCGCACTGCACACCGATCACTGTCCAGAGGAGAAGCTCGCCGGGTTCATGCGTCCACTGATCGACGTATCACTGGACCGAGTGGCCAAGGGTCAGCTACCGCTCTTCCAGTCACATATGTGGGATGGATCGGCGGTCCCCCTGGAGCACAATCTTGATATCGCCGAGGAACTGCTCGACAAGTGCAACCGCGCCAACATCATCATGGAGTTGGAGATCGGTGTCGTCGGCGGTGAAGAGGATGGGATCGAGGCCAAACATGATGCCAAGCTGTTCTCGACTCCCGAGGATGGTCTGGCCACTGCTGCAAAGCTCGGACTAGGGGAGCGCGGTCGCTACATGGTGGCCGCCACCTTTGGAAATGTTCACGGTGTCTACAAGCCCGGTAACGTCGTTCTCACCCCGTCCATCCTCAACGACATCCAGAACGCGGTCGGGGCCAAGTACGGCAAGGAGAAGCCATTCGACCTCGTGTTCCACGGAGGCTCGGGTTCACTCCTGTCAGAGATCCGAGAAGCCCTCGACTACGGCGTGGTCAAGATGAATATCGATACCGACACCCAGTACGCGTTCACCCGCCCGATCGTGGATCACATGTTCAAGAACTACGACGGAGTTCTCAAGATCGATGGTGAGGTCGGAAACAAGAAGGCCTACGATCCCCGTGCCTACGGCAAGTTGGCCGAGGCTGGCATGGCCGCTCGCGTGGTGCATGGGTGTGAAGACCTGCGCTCCACCGGAACCAAGATGGGGAAGTAGTCGCACCCACCACTCGCGGATCCGCCCAGATGCGCAAAGATCTGAGTATGACTACTCCGATCGATCAGAACCTTCTGGGCGGACCTGAACCCACCTATCTACCTGAGGTGGCCGAACCGGGCGCTGCTCTGGCCTCCGGAGCCGATCCGCACCAGGTGGCAGCGGATTTTCCTACCAGTTCACTTGCCTGGGCTGTTCTGGCCGATGATGCGTGGGCGCAGGGACGGGTCATTGAGTCATATGCGTACGCCCGGGTTGGCTATCACCGCGGGCTTGATCAGCTGCGCCGGGCCGGCTGGAAGGGCCATGGACCAGTGCCCTGGGAGCATGAACCCAACCGAGGATTCCTGCGCTGTCTGAATGCCCTCGCCCGGGCGGCCGGCGCCATTGGCGAAGAGGACGAAGCAACTCGCTGCACCATTTTCCTGCGGGACTCGTCAGCGGCTGCTGCGGCCGCTCTGGAAGGCAACTGACAACTGTGACGGGGTATGCAACCCGTACACCTCGGGTTGGTGTTGTGGGTGGCGGCATCTCTGGTGTTGCCTGTGCGGTGGCATTGCGCGAGGCGGGAATCGATGTGGTGGTTCTCGACCGGGGCAACCGAATCGGGGGCCGTATGGCCTCTCGCAGAATCCGTGGCTCACGATTGCCGTACGAGGGCCGCATCGTTGACGTAGGTGCTTCCTACTTCACCGCGGCCGACCCGCGATTCGTCTCGGTCGTTCAGGACTGGATTGAGCGTGGCCTTGTTCGCCCGTGGACCGATGAGTTTGCCGTCCTGGATCCGGGCTCAGAACTCGTATCCAAACTTGGCCCACTGCGGTATGCAGCTGCCACCGGGCTGAGATCGTTGGTTGAGGATCTGGCTGCCGATCTGCCGAATGTGTTTTTCCCACACGAGGTCT
>CAXBQZ010000077.1:0-13865 GCA_963978055.1 uncultured bacterium | reverse complement strand
GACGGCATACGAGATTCCGAAACGTGACTGGAGTTCAGACGTGTGCTCTTCCGATCTGCTGGGGTGAACGGAACGTTCACCGGACAGACGATGTACTTCATGGTTCCGGGGAGTAAGAACTGGATATCGGTGAGCATCACCCTGACCAATTCAGTTATTACCTCTGCATCAGCAAACTTCTGGGCGCCAACTGCGTTCTCGACCCGGTTGATGGGTCGGGCCGTTCCGATCCTGAACAGCGAGGCGGTCGCGGCCAACTCCGCGCAGATCTCATCCGTCGGGGGTGCGTCATTGGTCAGCACCGCATATGTGAACTCACTACAGGACGCCCTGCTGAAGTCTGGGCGATGACGCTACGAGCGATTCCAGTATCTGCTCCGCAGCCATCAGCATCTAGGCTGACGTCGTGAGTGAAACCGACCGTCAGCCGCCGAAGGCCGGGCTGATTCTGGGAACGCTGATCCTCGGCGCGATCGTCGCAAATATCAATCTCGGTATTGCCAACGTCGCGCTGCCTTCGATCGGTCAGGATCTGCATGCGACGCAGGATCAACTCACCCTCATCGCAGATGGCTTCGCCCTTGGT
The DNA here is from genome assembly GCA_963978055.1 of uncultured bacterium. Lineage (GTDB taxonomy): Bacteria > Actinomycetota > Actinomycetes > S36-B12 > CAIYMF01 > Longivirga. Next base: position 13,279 of record CAXBQZ010000077.1, on the reverse strand, counting down.
CTGGCCGCAACCGTCCTCTACCTCGGAGCCATCGGCGATCGATACGGACGCAAACTGCTGTTCGTCCTCGGTGCAATCGGCACGATCCCGACGTCGATGATGGCAGCGTGGGCGCCCAATCCGGAGATGCTCGCGCTGGCGCGACTTCTCGGTGGGTTCTCTGCAGCGTTGCTCTTTCCGACCACTCTGTCTCTCATCGGTGCTCTGTTCTCAGGTAAGCCGCAAGTGCGTGCGATCGCACTCTGGTCAGGGATCGGCGGTGGTGTCGCCGCGGTCGGCCCCCTCCTCGGTGGCTGGATGCTCGAGCACTTCTGGTGGGGGTCGGTCTTCCTCGTTGCCCTGCCCATCGACATTGTGGCTTTGATACTGGGTCTGCTGCTGATTCCGTGGCACGCCGGTGAGGAGTCCAACCCCGTTGACCATCTGGGCGGAATCCTGTCGGTCATCGGGGTAGGTGCCCTCGTACTCAGCATCCAGCAGTTGAGCCGCGGAATCACAACCAGCATGGTCATAGGAGTTGTGATCGCAATTGGTGCGCTCACGGCCTTCATCCTTCGCCAGTCGCGGGCGCCCTATCCGTTGATCTCATTGCCCTTGGCCAAGGCGCGTACCTTCTGGGTTGCCTTCCTTGCCGGTGCAATCAGTTTTGGCTCTCTGATCGGTGCGATGTTCATCGGCCAGCAATTTACTCAGAACGTTCTGCAGTACAACACGTTGAAAGCGGCCGCCGTTGTCATCCCATCAGCTTTGATGACCGCGCTCTTCGGCCAGATCGCAGGGCGGATCATCTCAGCTCACGGATCTCGGATCTCCTTTGCGCTCGGGCTTATCAGCATTGCGGCTGCCTTCGGCGTCATGATGATCACTTGGCACGAGGGCGCATCACTCGCGTTCATCCTGTTGGCGTATGCACTCGTCGGTGCTGGCGTGGGACTGGCGGCCACCCCCGCGTCCCATGCGCTCATGTCGTCTGTGCCACCCAGCCGCACCGGCATGGGCTCCGCGTTCTTGGATCTCACCCGGGATCTCGGCGGAGCGGTCATCCAAGCCCTCATGGGCGTCGTGCTGGCAGGGGTCTACGCATCCAATCTTCACAAGGCATTCGCTGCCCTTCCTGCCGACCAGGCCGATTCACTGAGCCAGCAGGCCGCGAACCAGATCATCTCCTCTTACGAAGGTGCAGTGGATGTAGCTGCCTCGTATCCACAAGCGCAGGCTCAGGAGATCATGGCCGCAGCAGCAAAGGCATTCACCGACGGCAAGACCGGCGCGATCGGCCTAGCCCTGCTACTCACGTTGATTGCCTTGGCCGTCGTCTGGATCAGGTACCCCCACAAGGACGAGGAAGTTGCCTACTTCGAGTCAGTGCAGAGCACTGCAACTGACACATGACCGTTCTGTCGACCTGGACGTTCGCGCCCATCCCGATAATCCTCTGCATCATTGCGGCGGCTCTCTACATTTGGGGCGTCCGCAGAGTCCACGCTCTGGGGGATCACTGGCCCGTATGGCGGACCGTCATCTTCATTGGACTGGCCCTTCCACTCACCGTCCTGACGGTGACCTGGTGGCCGGGTGCCCGATCCCACCAGTTGTTCTCCGCCTACATGACTCAAGTGGTCACATTGTCGCTGGTGCTGCCTGCGATCCTGGTGCTCGGAGCACCTGCTCGCCTCTGGCGTACGGCCGTCCAGAAACCTCTCGGCGGACCCATAAAGCACCCCGTTCTGGACTCAACTGCCTTGCGCTGGGCCACTCATCCACTGGTCACCCCGCTGTTCATGCTCGCCCTCCCGGTCGTGGTTGTCTTCACTCCTTTACTGCTGCTGACCCTTCAGAATGAAGCTGCCTACACGGCAATGCAGGTGCTGCTCGTGGTGCTGGGACTCATCGCCCTGCTGGCCCTGGTCGGTGGCCAGGTGCCCGATCATGGGATCCCCCATGCGGCGGCGGCATTCATCGCGTTCTTCGAACTCATCCTCGACGCCATCCCCGGCGGTGTGCTGTTCTTCACGACCTCGTTGATGGCCGGTGGTTGGTATGCAGCCCACGGAGATCCCGGAGGACTCGACTGGGCAGCATCCGATCAGCGTGCGGCCGGGGCGATCCTGTGGTCAGTTGGTGAGGGGATCGACGTCCCATTCCTACTGATAATCGTCGTCCTGTGGATGCGCGCAGATGCGGCGGAGGCGCGCCGCCATGACGCCTGGCTTGATGCCCAGGCCGCTGCTGCAGACGCTGAACTGCGGGCGATGCTGGACGACTCAGCTCCCTAGTTCAGGGTTGACCTGCAACAGTGTGAATCGTGAACGTAGGGTGTTGTTATGACCAGAACCTCAGAGCCATGGCCACATGGTGCTCCCGCATGGCTCCACGTTTCCACACCCGATGATGATGCAACTCGTGACTTCTACAACCAGCTCATGGGCTGGGAGATCTCACCAGGAGCCCCCGAATTCCACGGGTATGCCATGGCAAGTTTCAACGGAGATCTGGTCGCCGGGGTAAGCCCATCCGATGGTGACAATCTCGCAGCGTGGACCCTGTTCTTCAGCACGACTGATGCTGACGCCACCGCAGCGCTCATTGAGCAGAATGGCGGAACCCTGCTGTCACCAGTGATCGACATCGCCGATGCCGGACGGATGGTCGTCGCCACTGACCCGAGCGGGGCCATGTTCGGCGCGTGGGAGGCAAAGCTGCTCAACGGCATTGGACTGCACGGTGAGACGGGATCACTGTCATGGAATGATCTGCGGTCGACGGATCCCGATACGGCCCGTACCTTCTACGCCGCGATCTTCGGCTACCACTACGCCCCGGTAGAGATGGCTGGTCCCGACTACTCCACCTTTTCACTCGAGGAGGGTGGTGCCCCAGCGGGTGGCATCGGCGGCATGATGGGGATGGACGGATATTCATCCCACTGGATCGTCTACGTTGCGGTCCCCGATGTTGATGAAGCAGTGCGGCGTACCCCTGAGCTCGGCGGACATGTCATCAGCCCTGGCTTTGACACTCCCTACGGTCGCATGGCTGCTCTGGCTGATCCAACCGGTGCATCCTTCTGGGTTCTGACGATGTCAGCCCAGAGTTGAGACGCTGATGTCCAGCGCCCCCGCCATCTCCGATCTGGTCATCAGCCTGCGCGGGCTGGGGAAGGAATTCGGATCTGTCACGGCGTTGGCGGATCTGGAACTGGCTGTCGAGCACGGGCAGATCCACGGGTTCCTAGGTCCAAATGGAGCCGGCAAGACCACTACCCTGCGGATCATCCTCGGCTTGCTCGCTCGCGACAGTGGTGAGGCATCGGTCTTCGGGCTGGATCCATGGCGACAGTCGGTGACGATTCGTCGACGGCTGAGTTATGTGCCCGGTGAGGTGACCCTGTGGCCGAACCTGAGCGGTGGGGAGGCTATCGACTACCTGACGCGGCTGCGCGGAGGAGCTCTGCGAACGCGAGTCAGCGAGTTGCAGGCCAGATTCGACCTGAACCCGCGCGTGAAGGTATCTGCCTACTCCAAGGGAAACCGGCAGAAGGTGGCGCTGATCGCAGCCCTGGCATGTGATGTCGACCTCTACATCTTCGATGAGCCCACTGATGGACTTGATCCCCTGATGGGTGAGGTTTTCCGGCAGGAGGTTCAGTCGTTGAGGGACCGCAACAAGACGGTCCTACTCTCCAGCCACGTACTGTCCGAGGTGGATGCTGTGTGCGATCACGTCACCATCATCCGGGAGGGACGCACGATCGAGTCGGGTGCTCTGGCTGAACTTCGACATCTTCAGCGCCAGTCCCTGACGATCGAGACTGCACAACCACTCGTCGACATCGAAGGGATTCCCGGGGTCTTCGACGTCGAGCTATCCGGTTCAACGCTGCGATGCACCGTGGATTCACACGCGCTGACGCCTGTTCTCGCCCGTGCCGCCGACGCGGGGATTCTCGACCTCGAGACCCGGCCCCCGTCACTGGAAGAAATGTTCCTGCGCTACTACGACAGACAGCCGTAGGTGCTGACATGAGCCGAGACTCCGTCTTCGCGGGCACCACCACCCATGTGCGACTCGGTCTTCGCCGCGATCGAATCCGGATCACCGCCTGGGCCATCACCCTCGCCGTCCTGCTGGTGGGAATCGCGACGTCCTGGGATCGCCTCTATCCAACCGAGCAGTCCCGCCGTGAGCTCGCGGCTACTCTCGCGCTGAATCCTTCCCTGACCGCGATCCTGGGACCCCTGTTCAATCCGATCAGCACCGGTGGGCTCACTGCTTGGCGCAGTATTGCCGGGTACGTCCTGATCCTTGGTCTGGTCTCATCCTTCGTGGTCGTACGTCACACCCGTGCCGATGAACAGACCGGAATCGTTGAGTTGACCGGATCCGGGTCTGTCGGAGCGGCAGCCCGTGCCTCGGCTGCCTGCCTCATCGCCCTTGGATATGGATGTGCATTCGCAGTTCCAGCGGTTCTGGGCCTGGTCGGCGTTGGTCTAGGCCTTGGCGGCAGTCTCGTGCTGGTGCTGGCGATCGTCAGCGCAGCGGCAGTCTTCATCGGGGTCGCGGCTGTAACAGCGCAAGTCGCCCACTCATCGCGTGGGGCCAACGGTATGGCGGGAGCCGCGATCGCACTGCTATTCATCGTTTCCGCCGTGGCCAACTCAACGAGCAACTCCCCACTCGTGTGGCTGAGCCCGTTCGGGTGGGCTGAGCAGGCACGGGCCTTCGCCGATGAGCGTTGGTGGCTCATCGCCATGTCATTCCTCTGTGCAGGTGGCCTCGCTGGCGTGGGGATCCTCATCTCATCGAGGCGCGACCTTGGCTCGAGTCTTCTCGCTCCCCGACTGTCCAGGACGTACGCCCGTTCCTATCTGGCGTCCCCACTCGGTCTTTCCTGGCGGGTTGACCGCGGGTGGCTGCTGTGGTGGTTGGTTGGCGCACTGCTGCTGGGCGCCATTGAGGGTTCCATTCTCAAGTCGTCACTCGAGGCGATGTCAGCCAACCCTTCCCTGCTCAAACTGATCGAAGCCCTTGGTGGTTCCGGCAACCTCGCGTCCGCCTTCATCGTCCTGATGATCGGGATCTTCGCGCTGGCAGCCTGCGGATTCGGGATCGCCACGATCGGACGACTGATCCTGTCTGAGTCCAGTAGCCAAGCTGAGCTCGAACTGTCATCACCCATCTCACGTGCGCGATGGGCTTCGGGTCGCGTCATCCTTGGGTACCTGGGGGCGCTGGCGATAGTGCTTGCAGGGGCGATCGGACTGGGACTTGTGTACGGAGCATCCGTGCACGACATTCCAACATCACTGGTACATGCGGTGGGTGCTGGGTTGATCACAGTGCCGGCAGTTTGGCTCGTCATGGGGGTGGCGATGCTAAGTCTGGGGCTGCGGCCCTCCTGGTTCGCCATCAGTTGGGTTGCCCTCGGCTGGTGTGTGATCGCAGGTTGGTTCGGGGTCGTGCTGGGACTTCCTGAGTGGATCCTCCAGACCTCTCCCTTCGGCCATCTTCCAACGTGGCCGTCCGGGCCTATGTCGTGGACGGCCGTCATCATCCTGTCGGTGATTGCGGTCGTGATGTTGCTGGTATCCGAACGCGGGCTGCGGGATCGCGACTTTCCCCAGTAGCCGGTACCAGGATACGACGATCGCCAACCACGGTCGGTCGTTCGCACGAATGTCAGCGTTTCATTTGCATTCGGTGCCAGACGGTAGGATCATGTTAGTTACTGGCGAGTAACAAAGCGTGGGAGGGGCCATGAGCCACTACAAGTCCGATCTGCGTGACATCGAGTTCAACCTGTTTGAGGTGTTCGGTGTTCGTGAACGACTGGGCAAGGGTGCCTTTGCAGATATGGATGAGGACACTGCGCGAAGTATCCTCACCGAGGTCGAACGACTTGCTGTGGGCCCACTCTCAGAGTCCTTCGTCGATGCTGACCGCCATCCCCCCGTCTACGATCCCGCGACGTACTCGGTGGTCGTCCCCGACAGTCTCAAGACGGCATTCCGTGCACTCATGGATTCGGGTTACTGGGCGCTCGATCTCCCACCACACCTTGGCGGGCCGGGCTCACCGCACTCCCTTCGGTGGAGCGTGGCCGAAATGCTGCTGGGCTCGAACCCCCCAGCGTTCCTCTACATGTCCGGACCAGGCTTCGCCTCGATTCTGGACAGCCTCGGCAATGAGGAGCAGAAGAAGATCGCCCGTCTCATGATCGATCAGCAGTGGGGTGCGACGATGGTCCTCACTGAGCCTGATGCCGGCTCCGATGTCGGGGCTGGTCGAACGAAGGCAGTCCAGCAGGCGGACGGCAGCTGGCACATCACCGGTGTGAAGAGGTTCATCACCTCAGGTGAGCACGACCTCGCAGACAACATCATTCATCTCGTACTGGCTCGCCCCGAGGGTGCCCGCGGTGGCACCAAGGGCCTATCACTGTTCGTCGTGCCGAAGTACCACTTCGATATCGAGACCGGTGCACTTGGTGCTCGCAATGGTGTCTACGCCACGAACGTTGAAAAGAAGATGGGTATTAAGGCATCTGCCACCTGTGAGATGACCTTCGGTGCATCCGAACCAGCAGTTGGTTGGCTGGTTGGCGATGTTCACGACGGAATCGCTCAGATGTTCAAGGTGATCGAAAACGCCCGGATGATGGTGGGCACAAAGGCGATCGCAACGTTATCCACCGGTTATCTCAATGCGCTCGACTATGCGAAGTCGCGCGTTCAGGGCGGTGACCTCACCACGTTCATGGACAAGGACTCACCGCGTGTCACCATCACCCACCATCCAGATGTACGGCGCAGTCTGATGCTGCAGAAGGCATATGCCGAGGGAATGCGCGCGCTCGTTCACTACACCGCCATGTGGCAGGACCTGATCGAGATGGGCAAGGCCGGTGACACCAATATCGATCTCGATCTCGCGATCCGGATGAACGATCTACTGCTGCCGCTGGTCAAGGGTGTGGGTTCAGAGCGCTCATATGAACAGCTCGCTCAGTCACTTCAGACATTCGGCGGCTCCGGATTCCTTCAGGACTACCCACTTGAGCAGTACATCCGAGATGCCAAGATCGACACCCTCTACGAAGGCACCACGGCAATCCAAGGCTTGGACTTCTTCTTTCGCAAGCTCGTCCGCGATCAGTTCCAAGCGCTGTCATATCTCGGTGCAGAGATCGCCGAGTTTGCCAAGGGTGATGCCGGCAACGGCAGCCTGGCTGTTGAACGTGAGCGCCTGGGTCATGCCCTCGAGGATGTTCAGGGGATCGTCGGTGCTCTAGGTGGCTACGCTCAGGCTTCACAGCAGGATGCGCGCGAGCTCTACAAGGTCGGGCAGAACAGCACTCGACTCCTGCTCTGCGTCGGCGAGATCGTTATCGGCTGGCTTCTGCTGCGTCAGGCGGCTGTGGCGCTCGAGGCCCTTGCTGGTAACCCCTCTCCAGCAGATCGACACTTCTATGAGGGCAAGGTGGCCGCAGCGCGCTTCTTCGTACACCAGCGCTTCCCGCTGCTGTCAGCCGAACGCATCATCGCGGAGACAGCCGACAACTCACTCATGGATCTCGACGAGGAGGCTTTCTAGCGGGACGCCTACGACCCGAATCTGCCAGACTTCTGCACCTGTCCTACCGTCGGCGCTTTACCTCAAGTTTTGCTCAAAATGTGGTTCCGACTCGCGAAGGTCTCGGAATTGTTTCATGCTTTACCCAACGTCGATGAGAGGTTACACAGAGTAAATGTAGAGCCTCTCGAGAGGTCGTGGCGGAAAGGCGGTGACCAATGCCACTCAAAGTTCGAGATCACATTCGGCGCTCGAGTGATGCCCTGGTCATCATCGATGAGACGACCACTGTCACAAGCGTCACCCCGGCCGCGCGGGCGTTGCTGCTGGATCTGGACTTCGTGGGTAAACCCCTGAGCGAATTGGCCATGGGTCTGGGACTTCCCGATCTACACAGCTATCTCGATTCCAGCCACAAGCAACCCGGTCAGATCTTGAAGACAACGTGCATGACAGGGCGGGACTTCAATATTGTCGCCCTCCCCTTGGATCACGGCCTCGGGCTGTTCCTCGCCCTTGCTCCCGATGAGGAGTCCATCACTCCCACCGATCCGGGAATCGCAATGTTCAGCATGATTCTCAACGGACTCAATGACGCAGTGCTCGTCACCACCGCGGAACCGAGAACCTCCCCTGGTCCGATCATCGTCTTCGGCAATGACGCCTTGGAGAGTTCCACCGGCTACACCCTCGAGGAGATGCTGGGCCGCACCCCCAGGATGTTCCAGGGACCGGAGACCGACTCAGCGGAACGGCAGAGAATCTCCAGCGCATTGCATGCGTGGAAACCGGTATCGGCTGAGCTCCTCAACTACCGCAAGGATGGCAGCACCTTTTGGGTTGAGCTCAACATCGTCCCGCTGGCTGATGCCACTGGGCACTACACCCACTGGATCTCCGTCCAGCGTGACATCACCGCGCGCAAGGAGGTTGAGCGGATAGGGCAACAACAAGCCACCCTGGTGCAGTCAATTCTTAACTCGATGCCCGCACAGACGGTGGTGATGGATCCGACGGGCATGATCCTTGGTGTCAACGATGCCTGGCGCAAGTTCTGGTGGTTCGACCAGAGCAAACCCGAGCCGAATTGGACGTCCCTCAACTACTTCGGCGTCGTAGGCGAGAACTCTGATCCGAATGACCCCGCCGTTCAGGAGGCCACTGTTGGAATCCTGTCCGTCATCCAGGGCCGATCCAACGAGTTCAGCATGGACTATCCATGTCGAGCCCATGATGAGCTCTACTGGTTCCACATCACTATCCTGCCGCTGCCATCAGTCAACGGGATCGTAATCACTCACATCGACATCACCGACCGCAAGCGCGCTGAGGCCGACCTGATCTTCCAGGCAACGCACGACTCGCTTACCCAACTGCCGAATCGCGATCTGCTTCGTAACCATCTGGATCGATGCCTAGATTTCGATCGACGGATGAATCGGCACACTCATGTTGCCGTTCTTGATCTCGACAACTTCAAAGATGTCAATGACGCCTTCGGTCACGCCTATGGGGATCTGATGCTTCAACGTATCGCCCAGCGGCTCAACTCCTGTCTCGGTGAGGATGACTTCCTGGCCAGGGTGGGCGGTGATGAATTCGTTCTTGTCTTCTCAAATCGCAACGCGCGATGGGACCTCGATCCCACTCTCCAGCAAATCCGCGAAGTGGTCAGCGCACCCATGTCCCTTCAGGTCACCTCTGTGCGACCAAGTATGAGTATCGGCGTTGTCTCAAGTCCGGGACATGACGGTGATAGCGAATCGATACTGCGCGATGGTGATACCGCGATGTACGAATCCAAGAGAACTGGCCGGGATCGCTGGACGAAATTCTCCTCTGATGTGCGCGATTCAGCCCTTGCGCGGGCTATCACCTCGGACCGGGTGATTGAGGCGCTCAACAACAATCTCTTCGAACTTCACTTCCAGCCGGTGGTCGATATCGCTACGAGTTTGACCGTCGGAAGCGAAGCCCTCCTCCGGATGCGGACCCCGGATGGACGCCTTCTCATGCCTGGCGAGTTTCTATCGGCCATCGAAAATGGGCCGCTGGCTCAAGATGTTGGGTACTGGGTGCTTGACGCGGCACTTCGACAGCAGGCCAGCTGGATAACCCATCAGCCCGACCATCGAATGTCCGTCAATGTCTCACCACGCCAACTCGGGCACGGAACTCTCCCCGGCCAGATCGATGAGCTCCTGACCAAGTACGGCTTAGATCCACGACTGATCCTTCTGGAGATCACCGAGGACGTCTTCGTTGACGCCAGGAGCAGTGCTGGGCCTGAGCTTGCGGCCATCCGCCGAATGGGACTTCGATTGGCTGTCGACGACTTCGGCACTGGCTACTCATCACTGGCCTACCTACAGGATCTCGAGTTCGATGTGCTCAAGGTTGACCGGGTATTCATCAACAACGCCACCGCCAATGGGCGTGGCCCACTTCTCGGTGCCATCGCCGGACTTGCCCGGTCTATCGGTGCAACGGCAGTTGCTGAGGGAGTAGAAACCCTCGAACAGTTGGCACTCCTTCGTGACATGGGCTTCACTCGTGCTCAGGGCTATCTTCTTGGCAAGCCAGTACCCGCGGGGAGTACGCCTGCCCCATGCCTGATTGATATCCGGACTCATTCATCAGCCGCAGCACTTATGGCCGCCCAGGCTTGAGCCGGTGCAACGCGCAGAAGCGATTTGATAACGGATCGGGCGTTCGCAACCCTGTGACTCATAGGGTGGTTCGGTGCGTACATTCGTGACTCGGATCCAACACTGGCTCCTTCGGTTCAACTGGCTGGGACTCGTCGCCGCTGTGGCGGGCCTCTGGGCCGCCATGACTCCCTCACTCCTGCCACGGCCAACTCTCTTCGAAGGGGTCATTGCCGGCCTCGGTGCCGCCATCGGCTACGGCCTGGGCACGGGTATCTCACATCTGATCAGAAGGGCCGGGGTGCCCGAGATCAGCAGGAGTCGCAAGCATGTGGCCTGGGGCGTCCTCGCCGCTGCCGGTCCGCTTCTGGCGATCTGGGCACTCATTCAGGGAGTGTTCTGGCAGAACGATGTGCGTTCTCTGGTCCAAGTCGATCCTGAACCTGTGTCAGCAGCGATCATCTTCGGCGTTATCGGCATCATCACCTTTGTCGTAGTCATCTCGATCTCGCGAGCTCTGCGATTGGCAGCGCGCGGGATCGGCAGCCTGTTCGATCGCGTACTGCCCACCTGGCTCGCGCGGATCCTCGGAGCGGCCTCGGTCGCGCTCATCGCGTTCTGGCTCTTCTCAGGAGTTCTCACCAAGGTCTTCGTCGATATCGTCAATGCCGTATATGCCTCGTCAAATGCGAGCACTGCGCAAGGAATTACCCAGCCCACCTCTGCACTTCGATCAGGGTCGACGCAGTCGGTCATCCCTTGGCAGACCCTCGGAGCCGAGGGACGAAACTTTGTTTCCCGGGGGCCCTCGGTGAGTCAACTGACACAATTCAGTGGCCGCCCTGCGATGGAGCCAATTCGGATCTATTCAGGTCTGGACAGCGCCCCAACGGCACAGGAACGAGCAGCCCTCGCCGTCAAGGAACTCGAGCGAACTGGAGCCTTCAACCGCAAGGTTCTGGTGGTCGCCGGCACGACCGGAACAGGTTGGCTCGAGCCTCAGAGCGTGGATTCCCTTGAGTACGTCTGGAATGGCGATACGGCGATCGTTGCGCAGCAGTACTCCTACCTCCCCAGCTGGATCTCCACGGTTGTCGACGTTCAGCGTGCGTCAGATGCCGGTACCGCGCTGTTCAGCGCCGTTCATGAGAGGTGGTCCCAGCTTCCCGAGAACCACCGACCCAAGTTGCTCGCATACGGCCTTTCACTTGGGTCATTTTCCATGCAGTCCGGATTCGGCAGTGCGAGTGATCTGACCAATCGAACGGATGGAGCACTGTTTGTTGGCTCACCGAACTTCAGCCGACCATTTGAGGATCTGCGCCGCAATCGCGACCAGGGTTCACCCGAGTGGAAGCCGACCTATCAGGGTGGAACCAATGTTCGGTTCGGTGCAGTCGCCGATGACCTGAACCAGCCCAGCGGAACGTGGGCGCATCCCCGCATCGTGTATCTGCAGCACGCCAGCGATCCAGTCGTCTGGTGGACGCCGTCAATCCTGTTCAAGGAGCCCGATTGGCTCGCTGAAGAGCCCGGCCCCGACCGCACCGCAAATATGCGATGGTTCCCCGTTGTCACGCTCCTTCAAGTGACGGTCGACCAGTTTGTCGGAGTTAACGTGCCGAACGGTCACGGGCACAATTACGGACCTTCGATACCGGCAGTGTGGGATGCGATCCTCCACAATCCTGATTGGACCGAGGCCGATACGGCAAAACTCTCGGCACTCATATCCGACTACAACATCGAGTAGTTACAGACGCCCGGCCAGCATCAGATCAATCGCAGAGTTGCCATCCCCACTGATGTGGATGGGCACCCCCCAATCCTGCTGGTGTACATGACAGGCGGGGAACTCTGCGGCGCCGGGTGCATCGGGATCGTCACAGGATGCACATCTCGCGGAGATGTGAAGCACCCCAGCGGTTATCCCCGACGTGGCTGGATCTGCAATCGTCACGGCTCGAATCAGGTCTGATCCACTTCCCGCCCCGGCAGAGAGAAGTTCGGCCGGGGAGGCCGAAACCACCAGGAATGTCGCTGGACCATATCTGTCATCAAGTTTCTGACCCGTTGGCGGCGTGAACATCACCTCAAGGCGTAGATCTCCCGATCGAATCGCGGTGGACGTCCGTGCGGTGCGAAGACTCTCACCGTCGACGGTGAGAGTCTCAGGCGGAATCCTCACTGCACTGAGCCGATGGGCAGCCGATTCCACCACCACGAGCTTGGGGTCTGCCCAGTCAGCAGATGCATCCATGGAAATCAGCACGTCACTTGGCTCAGCCAAACCAGTAGCCAGCGTCGATACAGTGTTCGTCATGGGATCGAACCGTCGCAGCGCTCCGTTGTAGGTATCGGCGATCACGACCGAATCATCTGGCAGGACCGCAACGCCAAGCGGGTGCTGCAGGAGTGCCAGATTCGCATCACCATCGCGGTGGCCGAAATCAAACAGACCCTGTCCGATCTCGGTGGTGACAATGCCATTGTGAATGCGACGAAGTGCCGAGGTCTCGGAATCGACAAGCCACAGGGTGAACCCATCCCGACTCACAGCCAGCCCTGAGGTCTGGGCAAACCAGGCATTGTGCAGTTGTCCGTCAACCAGGCCCTCATTCATGGTGCCCGCGTACCTGCTCAGGACTCCCGTGCGCAGATCCAGGCGGTCCAATCGATGAACACCTGCCATCGCGATGATGACCGCATCGTCGAACCAGGCAATGTCCCACGGGCTCGACAGTGCAGTCTGCGTTGCCTCACCTTGATCAGCTTGACCCTGCATCCACTGCTGGCCGGTCCCAGCAATGGTGGTCGTCGTCCAGGTTGCCGAATCCACACCTCGAAGTAGGTGGTTGACCGTATCGGCCACCACCAGATCGAAGCCAACCTGCCGTGTCACATGTGATGGAAGCAGGGCGATCCCATTCGGTTCGCTGAACTGCGCCACCTGCGCATCACCATCGATCCAGCCACGCTCACCGGTCCCGACCACCACGGTCAGATCATCACCCGCGAAGACCTTCAACGAATGGTGCGCACTATCTGACACCACCAAT
>CAXBQZ010000076.1:0-14266 GCA_963978055.1 uncultured bacterium | reverse complement strand
GACGTGTGCTCTTCCGATCTAGAGCGATCCCATTCGGTTCACTGAACTGCGCCACCTGCGCATCACCATCGATCCAGCCACGCTCACCGGTCCCGACCACCACTGTCAGATCATCACCAGCGAAGACCTTCAACGAATGGTGCGCACTATCTGACACCACCAATCGTCCATCCGGTAGATAGACCGCCTTGCTGGGGAAAGCCAGCTCCGACCTCGTGGCCGGTGGCGGAATGTACGGACTGTCACCACGATGCAGGGTCCCCTTGGCCTCATGCTCATCAATGAGTTCGCCTATCAGAACATCGAGGGCATGGGCGTGACCTTCACCTGAGAGCTGGGCAACCACATAGCCCTCCGGATCGATGACGGCTAGAGTCGGCCAGGCGCGAACTGCGTACTGATTCCAGATATGCATGCTCGGATCGTTGAGCACCGGATGCTCAACCTCGTACCGCTGAACCGCCGCCACCACCGATTCCTGCTCTGCCTCATGGGCAAACTTCGGTGAGTGGATGCCGATGGCTACCATCACGTCGCGATACTTGTGCTCAAGCGGTCGCAGCTCATCAAGAACATGCAGGCAGTTGATGCAGCAGAACGTCCAGAAGTCGAGTAGAACAATCTTCCCGCGAAGTTCCGCAAGGGTCAGATCACGTCCACCTGTGTTGATCCAGGAGCCGGTCCCACGAAGTTCCGGAGCCCTGAGGCGAAGACGGGACGTACTCATCGACTAGAGCACTCGATCTGCCAGCACCGGGAACTGACGGCGCCAGGTCTGGGCGAGCTCGACGTCTACATCAACAACCAGCACCTCCTCGGCCACCCCAGCCTGAGCAATGACGGTCCCGCGCGGATCAACGACGATGGATGAGCCACCCATCTCGACACCCGCGTGTGTGCCTGCACTGTTGCAGGCAATAACCCAGGCCTGATTCTCGATGGCACGGGCCTGAGCCAGGACCGTCCAGTGATTGATCCGTGGGGAGGGCCAGCCACTGTCGATAAGGAATGACTCAGCCCCTGAATCGACGAGGCGCCGGAACATCTCGGGGAATCGCAGGTCGTAGCACGTCGCCAAACCCGTTGCGCCCAAAGGCGTGGGAAGTACCACACACGATTCACCCGGGGTCATCACTGACGGTTCTCCCTCCTCCCAGCCGAAGAGGTGGATCTTGCGGTACGTGGCAAGAATGTCGCCAACCTCATCGATGAGGACGGCGGTGTTGTAGCGCTGATCACCCACCAACTCGGCAAAGGAGCCCATATGCAGAATCCGACCCACTGCTGCGGCTCGCATTCGCGTGACGAGGGGGCCGTCGATCGGTTCAGCGAACTCTCGAGCCTTCGCCAGATCGAAGGCGCCTACATGCCAAAGCTCGGGCAGGACGATCAGGTCGACATCTGTGAGGGACTCGATGATCGAGCTTGCCCTGTCGATTCGAGCCAGCACTGGTTCGGTGTCGGACACATCGAGCTGCACGAGGGCTACTTTGGTCATGGTGTCATCATCCCTGTTCTCGAAGGAGATCGCGACGTACCTTGCCCATCGCATTGCGGGGCAGCTCAGTCATTCGGATCCACCGGCGCGGATGCTTGTAGGGGGCAAGTCGATCTGAGATCAACTCAGCTGCCAGCACTTCGTCAACTGGAGCCTGACCGGAGCTGACGTAGAACGCGATGACCAGTTCACCCCAGGTCGGATCCGGAACACCCACCACAGCGATGTCCTGGATATCTGGAAGATCGCGGATCACATCCTCCACCTCACGGGGGTAGACGTTGTAGCCCCCGGTGATGATGAGGTCACTTGCCCGTCCCACCAGATACAGGTAACCATCCTCGTCGAATCGACCGATATCCCCGGTCTTGAACCAGCCATCGGGGGTGAAGACATCACCCTCCGGTCGATTCCAGTAGCCCGAGAAGACGTTCGGCCCCCTGACCTCAACACCATCGCTGTCTCCGAGCCTCACCTGCACCCCTGGGAGAGGCTTGCCGACCGAGCCGGCCTTTCTGATCCCGTTGAGGGGATTTGAGGTGAGCATGACGGTCTCACTCATGCCATATCTCTCAACAGGACTCTGCCCCGTCTCCTCGGTGATGGCCTTGAACAAAACTGGATCGAGAGGAGCCGAACCGGAGACAACAAGGCGAAGCTCGCGCAGAGATGACAGTTGACCCTGCTCAGCGAATCGTGCGTACATCGTTGGAACACCGAAGAACATCGTGGGCTTGTTTGTTCGCAACACTTCAACGAGGTCCGCTACATCGAACCGCGGCACAACGATCAGGCTCGCGCCCGCGGTGAAGGTGCCGTTCAGTCCAGCCCCAAGGCCATGCATGTGAAACATCGGCAGTGCGTGGATGAGCACATCTGCGGGGGTCCACCCCCACGCATCGACCAGCGCGCGTGCACCGGCCAGCAGATTCCCCGCCGACAGCAGCGCCCCTTTGGGCACGCCCGTGGTCCCGGACGTGTAGGCGATCATCGCTGGCCCATCATGCTCGGAGTCGAGCTCGACGCGGGCTATGTGGGCGGATGACGTAGCGGAGCTGACCAACGCACCGGGGGTGTGCGAGGGGACATCATGCCGAGTGCGCTCGGGTGAGTCGATGATTGCGATCGCCGGTTTGCTGTCCGAGATCACATGGCTCAGTTCACGAGCGGTATAGCCGGTGTTGGCCGGGACGACTACTGCGCCGAGTCGCAGAATCGCTACATAGCAGAGTACCGTTTCAACCGAGGGTGCACACGACAGCAGCACCCGATCGCCGGGACGAACTCCCTGCTCGTGCAGTCCACCGGCAATCCGTCCAGTGAGTTCCTCGACCTCAAGTCCGGTCATGATCTTCGCGTCCGTTGACGTTCTCATCACTTCGGCATCCGGCGCGGCTCGCCAGTGCCGCACCCACTCGCGAGTCAGGACCATGAACCTATCCTGCCCTGTACGTCACAGCCGTACACATCTAGGCTCAGACCACCGGGTGCCGCAAAGGAGTCAACCATGGCCAAGAGTTGGATCGAGTTAGGTCTCATGCAGGGGTGGCCACCACCCGTTGACAAGACCGTCACTTTGGCCAATTACGACCATGATCCCTTCCCGCGTTGGTCAATGATCAATATGCGCGAGCTCATTCCAAGTCGACTCATCCGGCGAGGAGCCCAAGAACGTGAACTCATCCGCAATCCACGCGATCTGCGTTCATTCCGATTCCAATGTGACGGGGTTGAGCATGATCTGGCGGCCTTCCTCGACCAGACGTACGTGGATGCACTCATGGTCATCCATAACGATGAGGTGGTCTTCGAGCACTTTGATGAGGGCGTGTATCCCGATAGTCGCCATATCGCGCAGTCGGTGAGCAAGAGCATCGTTGCAACGATCGCCGGGATCATGATCGGTCGAGGCGATGTTGACCCGCAGGCGCTCGCCTCGCACTACCTGCCCGAACTCACCGGTACGCATTGGGATGGTTGCACCGTCCAGCACCTGCTCGACATGCGAGCTGGTACGGCCTTCGATGAGAGCGACTACGAGGACGTGGAATCAGAGGCGCTTATTGGGTTCCGGATTCTCGGGTGGCTTCCGCGCAATGCAGATGATCCGTTACCGACTGAGTACATCGCGGGGTTGGCCAACGTTCGTGAACATGGCTCGACCTTCGAGTACCGATCGATCCTCACCGATGTGCTGGGCTGGTGCCTTGAGCGCGTCGCACAGCTGCCGCTGGCCGATCTGATCTCCCGAGAGCTGTGGGAGCCGATGGGGGCGCAGTACGACGCCGATCTTCTCGTGGGCCCGGCCAGTTTTCCACTGGCCTCCGGCGGTGTATGCCTGACCATCTCAGATCTCGCCAGATTCGGTCTCCTGCATTTACATCGCGGACGGGTTGGTGAGGTGCAGGTCGTTCCCGAGGAGTGGGTCGATGGAATCGCACACGATACTGGCGATCTGGTCGAGGCTTACCGAGCGAGCATGGGGCCAAGCGAGAAGCAGGAGTTCTATCACAATCAGTGGTGGGTTCTTGATGGTGACCGAGGTGTCTACTCGGGTCTTGGCATTCACGGCCAGCAGATCCTGGTCCACCCTCCAACCAACACCGTGATCGCCAAGTTCTCCAGTTGGCCGCGGCCTCGAAGTGATTTCTTTGAGTCGATGACTGACGCCGCGATGCTCGCCCTGTGTGAATACCTCGGGAGCTAGTGGTCTGTTGAGTAGTCCAGCCGGATCACCTGATCCAGCCGCTCGATTCCATGTGGACGATGTGCCACCCACAGAACCGTGCGTCCGTTGAGTGCACGGAGCAGTTCGTCGGCAACCAGGGCAGCGTTGCGCTCATCGAGATGTTCGGTCGGCTCATCGAGCAGCACGATCGGATGCCCGGCCAGCAGGATCCGAGCCACTCCTATCCGCTGACGTTGACCAGCGGAGATCTGACCACCCTGCTCACCTACATGACTCGACAGACCGTCAACGAGACCGTCGATCCACGGGCCCAGACCAACGTCATCGAGCACACGTCGAACCTCGACGTCAGTGGCCTGCGGTCGAGCCAGGCGAACGTTCTCGACGATCGAGGTATCGAAGATGTGGGGCAGTTGTGGACACCAGCCGATGATCGTCCGGATGTCGTCGCCAGCCATATCTCGAAGCTCCACGCCGCCCATCTGGATTTGTCCGTCATAGGGAAGGAACCCGGCGAGTACTGCAAGCAGGGTCGACTTACCGGTCCCCGATGGACCAACCACGCCGATGTGCTGGCCCGGTTCAATCCGGATGATCCCAGGCATGGTCATCACTGATCCACCGGGCCATGAACTACGAACATCGGCAAGAATCAGGGCCGGATTTCCAGCAGGTGCACGGGCAGGCAGTGCAGGCTCATCAACTGGATTCGATGCATCGAGTACATCGACCACTCGATTGGCGGACCCGCGCACTCGCGCCAGGCTCAGAGCAGCTCCCGGCATGATTGAGACGGCTTCGTACGTGGCCAGGGGTAGTAAAGCCAGAACTGCGAGATTGACGCCCGCGAGTTGCCCATTTCGCACGGCCGGAATGGCGACGATCAGCATCGCGACCACGGCGCCACCAGACAGTGCTACCCCGAGACTCGCAGCAAGAGCCGATGCCCGCGCACTTCGCAGGCGCAGGCGGTTCAACCGCTCGGAGGAATCCTCGATTACCTGCAGCCACGACGTGGCAGCACCGGTGAGCAGCAGTTCGTCGAGCCCATCGATGAACGCGAGTGTCTGACCATTCAGTGTTCCGCGGGTTGCCGACGTCAGGCGCTCCGCCTCGGCGGCCGCGCGAGAGGTGAGATAGGGCACCACGACCGCAGCGCACAGCAGGCTCACCAGGAGAACACCACCCGCAGCCGGCAGGATCAGCCAGGCGAGTACCACTGAACCGAGGGATACGAGTGCACCCGACAGGTAGGGCAGGATCACCCGCAGCGGCAGATCCTGAATCGAGTCGACATCGCGCACCATTCGTTCGAGTAGATCCCCACGTCTGTAGGCGGGCACGCCGGCCGGGGCCACAATGGCAAGCCGGTCATACACGGACAGGCGAAGTCGGGACAGCGCCCGGAAGGCGGCATCATGTGACATCAGACGTTCTGCATAGCGCAGGACGCCGCGGCCGATCCCGAAGGCTCGAACGGCAACAATCGCAACCTCGAGTTCCATGATCGGTGGTTGCTGTGCAGCCCGGGAGATCAACCACGCACTGGTGGCCATGAGCCCAACCCCACATGCCAACGCCCCTGCGGCCAGGAACACCGCACAGAGCAGGCGCTTCCACTCCGTCCCAATCCAGGGAAGTAGCTGACGTACCGATGCGTACCCGCGATCAATCCCTGTGTCAGCAGTAGCGACAGATTCGATCACAGGACCGCCCCCGCATCGGCCAGTTCTACGATGCTGTCGCCCGCCGCGATGAGCACCGGCCGATGGGCCACCACGATCACAACCGAGCCTGCGTCAGCAAGACTTCGAATGGCTGTGATGGCCTGCTGCTCACCCAACTCATCAAGACCCGCTGTCGGCTCATCCAGCAGAATCACGGGGGCAGGTGCAAGCAGTACTCGCGCCAGCGCGATACGTCGACGCTGACCAGCCGATACATCCGAGCGGAGATCACCCACGGCAGTGGCTGGTCCAGCCAGGAGCTCCCCTTCGGAAAACCCCACCATCCGTAGGCTTTCGGTCACCTGTGACAACGACACGTCTGGACGACCGCGACGGACGTCGTCGGCCACTGTCGGTCCCAGGAGGACGGGATCCTGCTGGACAACGGACAGGTTGGCCCGCCATGCTGCCGGATCAAACTCTGTCAGGTCGACCTCGCCAAAACGGATCGATCCGGTCGACGGCACTAGGAACCCTTCAAGGGCAGCCAGCAGCGTGGACTTCCCGGCCCCCGACGGTCCGGTGATGACGGTGATCCGTCCGGGCTCAGCTCGAAATGACACGGGGCCAAGTGCGGGCGTCTCCTGCCCGGGATAGCGGGCGGATAGATCTGTTACCTCCAGCATCCCCATCGGAATGTCCGTGCGCTGCCCCTGGCTCTGGGGACGCTCGTCCAGGATCGCAAAGATCTCCCCTGCCGCAGCCATTCCATCAGCTGCAGCATGGAAGTGCGTTCCGACCATCCGAATAGGCAGGTAGACCTCGGGGGCCAAGATCAGAACGGTCAGTCCAGTCCGCAGATCGAGGTTTCCGTTGATGAGCCGCAGGCCGATCGATACGGCCACCACTGCCACCGACACCGTGGCAAGAAGCTCCAGAACGAACGAGGAGACAAAGGAGATGCGCAGCACACCCATCGTGGTGGTTCGATAACGCTCATCGATCTGCGCCATGCGTTCCTGCTGCGCGTTTTGACGTCCGAATGCCTTCAGGGTGGGCAGCCCAGCCACAACATCGAGGAAGTGCCCAGAGAGCACCTTGAGAGTTCCCCACTGCTTGGCGGTCGCCGACTCGGTGTACTTGCCGATCAGGATCATGAACACGGGAATCAGCGGAGCAGTCAGGGCGACGATCACTGCGGCAAGCAGGTCCTGGGTAAGGATGGCAACACCCACGGTGAGCGGCACCACGACCGCAATGATCAGGGCAGGAAGATAACGCGAAACATATGGCTCTATTGATTCGACACCTCGGGTGGCCAGCATTGCCACATGAGTTCTGCGCTCCTGTGACAACCACACTGGTCCAAGCCGAGCCACCTGATCCATCAGGGCGGTACGCAACTGTGCTGAGGTGGTGACCGCTGCACGGGTGGCAATCAGATCACCAAGTCCCGCAAGACAGATGCGACCGATGACGACGATTCCAAGCACGAGCAGCGGAGTACGTACTGACACAAGATCTGCCCCGTGAAGGAACACCTGCGGGATCACGGTGCCCAGGCAGAATGCCTGAGCCACCACCAAGATCGCCGTCACCGAGCTGATCGCGATGTACGCGATCAGCTGTCTACGTACCCCTGACGCATATCGAACAAGCCTGATATCGACAGGTCCGGCCATAGATCACACAGTAACTTCATGAGGCAGATCGAGGGAGCCCTCATGTGGGTTGGGAATCTGTGTCGGGCTGAGCCGCTTGCGGAATACCCAGTACGTCCAGGCCTGGTAGGCCAGAACAATGGGCGTGAACACAACGGCAACCCAGGTCATGAGCCGAAGGGTGTACTCAGTGCTTGACGCATTGTGGATCGTGAGCGTTGCTGCCGGGTCCAACGTACTGGGCATCACATTCGGGTAGAGACATGTGAACAGGAACAGCACCACCATCGCCAGAGTGACGGCCGACGTTACGAACGCCCAACCCTCACGGCCGATGCGGTTCATGCCAAGAGTTCCCACCCATGCCAGTACCGCAAGTGCCAGTGGTATCCAGCTGATGACGTTGTTGCTGTATGACAACTGGGTCCAGGCACCAAAGATGACCGCGAGCACCGCAGCACCGAGACCGACCTGACCCGCAACTCGATTGGCACGCACCCGGATCTCACCGTCGGTCTTGAGGGCAAGGAATACCGCACCATGGGTGACAAACAGGGCCAAGGTCGTGAGCCCACCAACGAGTGCGTAGGGGTTCAGCAAATCGAAGAACGTCCCCACGTACTGGCTGTTGTTGTTGGCATCAAGTGCCAGCGGAACACCGCGCACGATATTTGCAAAGGCCACACCCCATAGAAGTGCTGGCAGGAATGACGCCACAGTGATAGCGATATCCCACCGCTTGCGCCATGTGACGTTACCCCGCTTGCTGCGGTACTCGAAAGCCACACCACGGACGATCAGTGCAACAAGGATCACGAGCAGGGCCAGATAGAACCCGCTGAACAGCGTGGCGTACCACTCCGGGAAGGCGGCGAAGGTTGCACCACCCGCAACGAGCAGCCACACCTCATTGCCATCCCACACCGGTCCGAGTGCGGTCAGGACCGTACGGCGCTCGGCCTCGGTCTTTGCCACGACAGGCAGCAGCACTCCCACACCGAAGTCGAATCCCTCGAGTACGAAGTAGCCCATCCACAGAACTGCAATAAGTCCGATCCAGACGTTCTGGAGCATCTCCAGTGACATGTCAGATTCTCCGTTTCCGTCAGTACGAGAAGGTAAGGGTTCGACCGTTGTCGGCGTCGTCATCGACCGGCAGCAGTTCAACTGATTCAGGGGGTCCGATCTTCACTGCCCGAGCGAGCAGACCAACTTCGATGATGGCCAGTACGCCATAGAGCAACGTCAAGGTGACGATCGAGATGAGCGCAGTTGTCGTGGTGAGAGTTGGCGAGACTCCACTGGAGGTCTTCATCAGGCCGAAGACGATCCAGGGCTGACGTCCCATTTCAGTGAAGATCCAGCCTGAGGCGATACCAGCAAGGGGGAAGACCACGCAGGTGATCGCGGCCCATTGCATCCACCTGCCACTTGGCAGCTTGCCCTTGCGGGTGCGCCACCAGACGAACAGTGCAAACAGAACTGCAAGCACGCCAAGTCCGATCATGGCTCGGAAGGCCCAGAAGACCAGGGGAACATATGGTGCGTAGTTCCCTGGACCGTACTTCGCCGTGTATGCGGCCTGCAGATCATTGATGCCTTTGACTTCACCATTCCAGTCGCCCGTCGCCATGAACGACAGCAGTCCGGGGATATCGATGGAGAAGTACTCCTTGCTGCCGTCAATGGCGCCGAGCTTGAACAGGCTGAACGGAGCGGGAGCGGACGTCTGGTAGAGGCCCTCGGCCGCCGCCATCTTCATCGGCTGCTGCTGCACCATGATCTTGGCCTGAGCGTCACCAGTGAACACAACGCCGACACCGGCGATGATCACGGTGATGATGCCAAGAGTCATGGTCTTGCGCATCGCATCTGCTGACTTCCCGCGCATCATGAGCCACAGACTCACGCCGAGGACCATCGTGCCGGACACCAGAAAGCAGGAGGTGATCGTGTGGAAGAAGGTGGTCACCGTCGTGTTCTGGAACAGCACACGACCGAAGTCCTGCATCTCCGCACGACCCGAGACTGGGTTCACCTTGTATCCGACCGGATGCTGCATGAAGGAGTTGGCCGCAAGAATGAAGTAGGCCGAGAGCATGGTGCCAAAGGCTGCCAACCAGATCGTGGTGAGGTGAACTCCGCGGGTGAGTCGATCCCAGCCGAAGATCCACAAACCCAGGAAAGTGGACTCGAGGAAGAATGAGGCCAGCCCCTCAACAGCCAGTGGCGCCCCGAAAATATCTCCGACGAATCGCGAGTAATCACTCCAGGCCATTCCAAACTGGAACTCCTGCACGATGCCGGTGACCACTCCCATCGCAAAGTTGATGAGCAGCAGCTTGCCGAAGAACTTCGTTGCACGAAGCCAGCGCTCATCGCCCGTCTTGAACCATGCGGTCTGCATGATGGCCACGAGGAACGAGGTTCCAATCGTGAGAGGGACAAATAGGAAGTGGTAAACGGTCGTGATTCCGAACTGCCACCTGGCAAGGTCCAGAGCATTCATCTGACGTCCTCCTGACAGAACTCCTCATGCGCCTTTCACGATCTTCATGCGCAATTCACACTCTGCTACGTTCACGGCACCCGTTGCGACCGTTGCGATGTGACGTCCCTCGCCAAGATGAGCCTTACCTAACTGATCGGGCGACTGATCCCACAGGCTTCGGGGACCGTCAGGTTAGGGTGGCCTCAGACTGTCTGCCAGGTCACATGTTCCAGGCGCCAGAATCTTGTGCCTCGACATCACCAGCCCCGATGGGCCACTCACGCCCACTACCGACATCATTGACCAGTGACCACCACAGCCCCCGGCCTACGGCCGGCTTCATCCGGAGCCATCTGGACGAACCTGTGGATCGTCTACATCGTCTGGGGTTCGACCTATCTCGGTATCGCCATCGCGATCGAGTCGATGCCACCGAGTCTGTCACTGGGATTGAGATTCCTCACCGCTGGAACCGCGATGGCGATATTCGTGGGGATTCGCCACGGCTGGTCCACACTTCACGTCACCGGACGACAGGTAGCAAGTGCGATGCTCGTCGGGGCGATGCTCCTCGGGTTTGCCAATGGCAACCTGGCAATTGCAGAGCTCTACGTCCCCAGCGGTGTCTCGGCACTGCTGGTGGCCGTCAACCCGCTGTGGATCGTGATCCTGCGGGCGCTATCGGGAGATCGACCTCGACGCGTCACTCTCATCGGTGTGTGCATTGGCCTCATCGGAGTCGGAGTGCTCGTGCTGCCCGGCGATCACGTCGCCTCGGTTGGCGGGGCCACCCCGCTGCAGCGCACCATCTGGTCACTGGTGATCGTGACGGGCAGCTTTGTATGGGCACTCGGCTCATTCATTCAGCGGCGGCTGGCCGTGCCCAGCAATCCACTTGTTCTGACCACGTATCAGATGTGGGCCGGCGGGATATTTCTGTGCCTGGTGGGGCTTACTCGAGGGGAGCACTTCTCCGAGTTTGCCCAAGCCACTCTTCGATCATGGCTGGGTTGGACCTACCTGGTGGTCTTCGGTTCGATCATCGCGTTCACTGCCTTTGTCTGGTTGCTCGGTCATGCTCCACTGTCGTTGATCAGCACCTATGCGTACGTCAACCCCGTGGTAGCTGTGCTGCTGGGATGGATCTTCAAGGCGGAGCCGTTCACATCCGGTGTCCTGATCGGCGGGGCCATCATCGTGTCCGGGGTTGTACTCGTGGTCAGTGGTGAACGGCCGGTACAAAAGCAGGAGTCAGAGACAGAAGTCGGTCATTAGCCTGCGTCTCACCGATCGTTACGCGAACCCCATCGTCGGCGTAGCGGCGAACTGACAGATTGACCGACTCACAGGCGTCCACGAATTCGGTGATGCGCTCACCGAGGGGAAACCAGATGAAGTTCGCCTGACTCGCTGGCAGTTCCCAACCCTGCAACGCAAGTTCGGCTTCCACCCGGGACCTCTCCTGGACGAGGTGGTCAACCCGTTCCATAAGCGCATCCTCGGCATGAAGTGAGGCAATCGCAGCCGCCTGGGCGAGGTTGGAGACCCCGAATGGCACCTGGGTCTGACGGAGTGCATGGGCAACTGCCGAGTGGGCAATGCAGAACCCAACGCGCATCCCGGCAAGGCCATAGGCCTTGGAGAAGGTACGCAGCACAGCGACATTCGGCCGTGACCGATACGTATCGAGGCCGCGAACCGACGCGGGATCCCGATCGAATTCGACGTACGCTTCGTCAATCACAACGAGGATGTGAGATGGCACCTGATCAAGGAACTCTTCGAGCTCAGACTGCAGAACCACGGCGCCAGTTGGATTGTTCGGGGTGCACACCATGATCAAGCGCGTGTGCTCGGTGATCGCAGCCAGCATCGCCGGGAGGTCATGGCGGTAGCCCGGTGCCAAGGGCACTTGGACAGGGGTCGCACCGGCGATGATCGTCATGATCGGGTAAGCCTCGAAGGAGCGCCACGCATATAAGACCTCATCACCCGGGCCTGCGGTGATCTGAACCAACTGCTGAAGTACACCCACACTGCCGGTGCCGAGCGCCACGTGATCTCGCGTTACCCCATGGCGATCTGCCAGCGCCTCGGCGAGGGCATTGGACATCGGATCGGGGTAGCGGTTGATATCCAAGGCGGCCTTGCTGATCGCATCCATCACACCGGGCAGCGGTCCGAATGGATTCTCATTGCTCGACAACTTGTACGGCGTCAGATCCGAACTTCCTACGGGCGGCTTACCGGCAGCGTAGGCAGGTAGGCGAGTCAAGGCATCCCGCAACTTTGGATTCAGATCAGTCATGACGCGACCCTACGAGGTCCGGACGATTCGCGCACATACGGGATGGCTCAACCTCCGCGAGACTAGACCTGCAGGTGACCAGATACGGTGCCTCTATGGTGCAGATCCGCAAGGCCACCCCGGAAGATGCTGAACGGGTGGTCGAGACGATGGTGGCGGCATTCGTGACCGACCCTGCCTGGGATTTCATCACCGGTGGTGATCGTGAGCGGGTGGATCCACTCTTTGCGCGCGCACTCTTTGACTCCCGTGTTCACAGCGGCACCGTGTGGATTTCAGACGACTGCAGTGCCGCAGCGTTGTGGGAACTGCGGGACATCGCCTCTGATGTGACAGCTCCGCTCAAGTCCACGATCGGTGAGGATGCCGCGGCCCAAGCCTGGGCCACTTACCGAGCCGCCGTGGGGGAGCAGACCTGGGATCGGCTTGAGGTGTATGAGGCCGAGCTCGAGCTTCGGGCACCGGCCCGTCCCTACTGGTACCTCGGGGTTCTGGCCACCCATCCGAATTTTCACAACCAGGGTTTGGCATCTGCACTTCTGGCCCACACATTCGCTATAGCGGACGAAGCACATCTTGCGTGCTGGCTCGAGACCGAGGAGCCGGAGAACATCACCTTCTATGAGAACCGCGGCTTCACTGAAAGCATCGAATTCGCACTTCCCGATGGCACCCGTGTTTGGTGGATGGGACGGCCGGCTCGCTGAATGGGCTGTCCGTAATCGGTTCCTCAGCGGGAATGTCACCGATACGGCCACGCACATCAGTACGGTTGACCTGTGAATCAGGGCCGAACGACACTCCGTCGCCGAGTCGGGCTGCTAGCTGCCCTCGGCCTGGTGGCTGTCCTGGCCATGGCGATCATCGTTGCCAACGCGTACTCCGATCTTCGCGATGCGGCAGCTCTGGTAACCAATCAGATCTCGCCCGCAGCAAATCTCTCAGCCGATCTGGTGGTTGGCTACGACCGGGTTGACCGGGAATCTCGCACGTTTATCGTGACGGGACAGCCGGAGTCGCTTGCTGCTTACCAACTGGCTCGAGCACGGGTGACGCGCGATCTGGACGCACTCAGTTTGCTTGTGACCACTGACACCTCACTGCCCAGTACGATCGTCGATCTTGAGTCCAGATCACATCAGTGGCTGTCAGAGACGGTGGAACCTGCAGTTGCCAGACGTCAGACCACAGAGTTCACCGACGCACAGATCCTCGCGTTCACCACAAGGACGACGGCCGAATACGCTCCAGTAGCCGACCAAACCTCCAAGGTGCAGCGTCAGGTCGACGAATGGCAGACGGCGGAGTTCACCCACATCAGTGATCTGGCACGCCGGCTGGCCACGACGCTGATCCTGTCAGGTCTGACCTTGCTCGCCATGCTCATCGGTGCCTACCTCCTGCTGCGCCGCTGGGTGCTCAACCCGCTGGACTCACTTCGAAGTCAGCTCCAGGAGGTGGCCCAAAGCGGTCATCGCGATCAGGTCATCACCCCGAGCGGTCCACCCGAGCTGTGGGCCGCAGGAGTGGATGCCGAGGCTATGCGGCGGGCGATCGTGAGCGAGGCTGATGCAGCTCGCGCGGCAGATGAGGGTCTGGCACAGGAGGGTCCGGTCGTCACAGCCCTGCGCGCCGAACTGACCACTGCGACCGATCCGATCGCACATGGAGTGTCGATTCACGGTCAGGTGCAGCCAGCCCAGGGGGTTCTGGCAGGCGACTGGTGGGGGCCGGTGATCCTGGATGCCGGACGTACCGCACTTGTCCTAATCGACGTATCCGGACATGGTGAGCTCGCTGGCCTTGTTACGTTGCGATTGAGATCGGTGATCACGACGGCCCTGCGAGCCGAGGCTGATCCGTCCGATGCGCTCGCGCGTGCGGCCGGATCACTGTCCGACGCCGTTGACGGACGCTTCGCCACAGCCATCATCGTGATCCTCGACCCAGAT
>CAXBQZ010000075.1:0-14352 GCA_963978055.1 uncultured bacterium | reverse complement strand
TGATCTCCGCTGAGGCCTGGGGTGCTGAGGCACTCGGTCGGATGGTCTCGAGAAGGGAAGACCCCAGCCTGCTCGCTGAGGGAATCGGCCATGCGATCATCGCCGCAGGAGTTGGCCTCGCGGGCCTGGCCGGCTTTGCCTTCTACTCATCTAGGGTCAAGGTGCAGGAGCGGGTGCTGGAGGCTGCGTATGCGGCCGTTCCAGATCGGCCCGGAGTGAGTGGCGGACCCGATTCGCGGTTCAACTTCGTCGATCTAGGTCGTGAGGGACGACGGTTTGTTGCGCAGGCATACACCGGAGTTGAATTGGTGAGAGCGCTGGATGCTCCAGCCGGCGATCCGGTCCGCGCGTTCATCCCCGTCTCCCAATTGAGCGATGACCCTGCACGAGATGCACAACTTATGCTCGATGAGGTTGAACGTTTGGGTGGGTTCAGGAAGAACACCATTGTGCTGAGCGCTCCCACCGGCGACGGGTACGTGTCGTACGTACACACCGAGACGGTGGAACTTCTCACCAACGGTGACTGCACCACCATTGCCGTGCAGTATGCGAGCGTGCCGTCCGCGATCGCCTTCCCGAGGCGGGAGAAGTTCGCGAATGCCTTTGCTGTCTACGCACAGGCGTTAGCGCAACGGGCACACGAACTCAACCCACAGGCACGGCTCTACATCTTCGGTGAGTCGCTCGGGTCGATCGTCAGCCTTGACTCATCTGGACCGGACCATGTCTACACCTTCGAAGAGTTCGGATACGTTGGCGGCCTCTACTGCGGAGTTCCGATCTTCAGTAAGACTGATCAAGTGCTGCGCCCCACCGATCCGGGCATCAAGGTCAGCGGCGGACTCCAGTACGTCGGTGGCCGAGACGACGCCACCACGGCCACAGCCGGGCACATCAACCTCACCCATCCCACCGATCCCGTGGCCGTTGCTGATCCGACTGTTCTCGTGCGTCATCCGGTCGACTTCTGGGGGCGACCACATGGTGTCTATATCCCGGTCGTCACATTCCTGGTGCATCTGTTCGACGTCAAGAACGCCATGAACCTGCGGCCTGGTGACTTCCAACCATCACTGGGTCACGACTATCGCTACGACACCGCTCTGGCCGTCGCCGTTGCATATGACCTACCTATGAATCAGGAACAGTTGATCGAGACTGCGCTCCGTGAGCGAGAGCTCGCCTGGTCAGTCCGCCGGCTTCTGAGCAAGAGACTCGATGCGGCGCGGGAAACAGCGTTGATCAAGTTGCGGTCCTGGGGTGTGGATCCCGACACCCTCAGCGAGAGATTCAACATCTCACCTGATTCACTTCCCGACTGGTTGCACACGCCTGCCCATCTGATCGACACGCATGAGGACTACCTGGGCTGACCACTGGGGATCACGCCGAGATTGAATCGGTGGGGCGGGTGGGGCTCGAACCCACGACCGACGGATTATGAGTCCGCTGCTCTGACCGACTGAGCTACCGCCCCGATGCCTCAAGCCTACTCATGGCATATAGGCACCCAAAAACCGATGTTGTCTTGTCGATTTACATCAGATCCTCACCACGGATGCCGATTGGCTGTTCAGATCATGTCTCGTGCATCAACTGGCATGTCACCGTTGGGAGAAACAATGCACGTGGGCACAGCCTCGGGCCGCGAAGCGAACCGTCGCCCCCGTCTAGCCCTGATGGGATTAGTCGCGGTCGCGGCTGTCACGGCGGGCTGCTCGACTGACCTCGGCTCAGGTCTGACCCCGCCAACCTCGGCAACGCCCACCCATTCCTCACGAGCAGTGACGAGTTCAAAGCCGACACCTTCAGCCCCCGACTCGTCGGCAGCCCCCACGGCCCTGTGGCCGCTTACCGCTCTGCCGGCACCCAACGGCGTGAATCAACGGCCCGCCGTGCTTGTCAAGATCGACAACGTTGGGGGCGCGCTCCCGCAGCAGGGCGTCAACTCCGCTGACATCGTGATCGAGGAGCCGGTTGAGGGTGGGCTCACGCGCTTGGTGGCTGTGTTTCAGTCGCACAACCCTGGAGTGGTCGGTCCAGTTCGAAGTGCTCGCCCTGTGGATGCTCAGCTCACGCGGATGTTCGGCTCGTCAATCCTGGTCTTCTCCGGAGCATCCAACCAGGAGATCGGGCCGGTCAAGGCCGATTCACATGCCGTTCTCGTCGCTGATGACTGGGGTACTGCACCTGAGGTCTTTCATCGAGATCCGAATCGACACGGTGACCATTCCCTGATGGCTGACACTGATGCGGCGTGGAACTGGGCTCTCACTCATGGTGCGCAGGCTGTAGCGCCCCAGCAGGGTATTCCCTTCACCGACAGCAACCAGTTGGCGAATCCGGCGACAGATGTGTCATTGGACTTCTACGACACAACCGCCGAATGGCACTTCACGGCCGGCAAGTATCGCCGAACCCAGAACGGCGAACCCGACCGAACCTCCGACGATGGGCGCATCACCGCCGACACCGTGATCATCGCGCAAGTATCAACGAGCACAGACCCGCGCTTTCATGACGTCCTTGGCCACCCGACACCCATCATCGACTTTGTCACCGGTGGGCAGGTCTGGGTTCTGCGTGACGGTAAGGTCACCCCCGGTCGCTGGCAACGGGCCAACATCGATGCTCCGCTCGACCTGACCGATGACAGTGGTAACCCGATCGGCGCTAAGCCCGGACGTACGTGGATCGAACTACTCCCCGCACCAAAGACACCTGTGTTCACCCACTCCTGAATGCACCCACGACGCCCTGCTCGACGCCCTCCTCGACGGACGCGCGACTCATCGCGTGCCTCCCCCGAGTCGCAACACAGGTAGGGCAGATTAGGCCTATGGGCCCGTCCACCGTCGCGCGCATCGAGGAACTTCGCGCTGCGGTGGATCACTACCAAAGGCAGCACCGGGTCCCGGGATTCATCTATGCCGTGATCCGCAAGTACGGTGATGACGAGGGTGGCCGACATGCCGCACTGATGGCGTACTACGGGGTGCTAAGCCTGTTCCCGCTACTTCTCATTATCGTCGCGGCGATCTCTCGAATTCTGGTCAACGATCCGACACTGCGGACTGCGCTTGTCGATGCGATTGTTCCAGCGGAGTTCAGGGATGCCGTGAACCATGGGCTCGCAGCCCTGCCCACCAGCGGCCTGGCGTGGGTCATCGGCGCTATCGGACTCGTGGGTGCGGGGCTTCGGATCGTCACGACCGCGTTCGACACAGTTAATCACGTGGCCGGGATCCCCTATCGCCAGCGATCAAGTGGGGTGGGTATCTGGATCCGACAGCTCTCGATGCTGCTACTTCTGCTCGTCGGCATGTTGGGCATCGGAGCGGTGACCGTCGTATCTCAGGTGCTCCCCCACGATAGCGGTGTCCAGCGACTCGGAGAGTTCCTCGGTGTCGCTGTGATGACCTTCGTGCTCATCTGGGCCGGGATCGCACTCCTGCTTCCACACCGGCCACCACTATCTGCCATCTGGCCGGCAGCAATCATGGGCTCGATCGTCACTGCGGCCGTGCTGGCGTATGGCTCCACTCTGCTGGCCCATTTCGTGGCCCGCGAGGGTCCTGTGTACGGCTCCCTCGCAACGATCTTCGGCCTGATCGCCTTCATCGCCCTCATCACCCAAACACTTGTCTGGGCCGCAGAGGTCGCTGTCGTGGCCAGATACGACCTTTCTCCGCGGGCAGTAGACCCAAACCGGCCCACCGCGGCCGATGAACGAGCAATGGCGATCCTTGCCCGCGAGCAGGAGCGGCTACCTCAGCAGCGGAACGTCGCGCAGTTCGACACCTGATCACATGCCTAGCGAGCATCAGCCGGTCGTCGTACCGGTGAATCCCCAAAAACGGTTCCCCACGGACATCCGATGGCTAGACTCGCAAGCAGCAGATGGCTGAGTGTCGATGACGGCCGAGGGGGTGTCGTGCGTCCAGTTCTGTTCACTGTGGGCGGCTTGGCCATTCCAAGTCATCAGGTCTTCGTCGCGCTCGGACTCATGACTGGCCTGTGCATCTTCCTTCGGGAGACCCAACGACGAGGCAGGTGGGATGAGCGCCTCTTCCCAGTTCTTGCTGGGATCGTCATCGGCGGGGCGATCGGCGCCCGCACATCGAGTCTTCTAGATCAGGTGAACGAACATGGGCTCAGCGCCCTTGGAACCGTCTGGCTCTACGGCGGACGAACAATCCTGGGGGGCCTATCCGGTGCGTACGTCGGAGGCCTGCTGGGTAAGAAGCTCAGCGGCTATCCGTACCGAACAGGTGATCTCTTTGCCCCGGCCGTCGCCCTGGGTCTTGCGGTTGGGCGAATCGGATGCTTTCTGAGCGAAGCGCCTGGACGACCGACCAGCCTGCCCTGGGGCATCAGAGTTGATCCCGTGACGACAGCTGGAATCCCCAACTGCCCGGGCTGCGCCCAAGGCCTCGCGATGCACCCCTCGATGCTGTACGAGATAACCTTCCTCCTCATCGCCTACGTGCTCATCGTGAGGTACGGCTCACGTATCACCGCACCAGGTGAGGTCTTCGTGCTGTTCCTGTCGAGCTACGCCATCTTCCGCTTCTTTATCGAGTTCACTCGAGCCAATCCGACCAACAGCCTTGGACTCACTGGTTCGCAGATGTTCCTTCTCGCGGTGTCACCACTTCTGCTGTGGCGGCTTCGGCAGGGGGCGCAGCGCGGGGTCTACCGAGATCTGTTCACATCCGGGCGCACACGAGAGGACGATCATGAGCTCGCAACCACCTGAAGTTCCAGAACCTCCCGAGGATGTGCAACCCGCGGCACAGTCGCAGGGCAGCATCGGGCCTGAGTTTGTACCACCGCTGGCCGATGCAGGAGCGGGTGAACCACCGGCTCACTCCGGCTACGACATATCGCCACCGCCAGCCAAACGCTACGAGGCGAAGACCGTCTGGCCGTTTCTTGGCCTGACACTGGTTGGGCTCTGGGCGGTCACACCGATCAGCGTGGGCTTGATTTCCAGACTCATGTCCCCGGACACGAGCGTGTCGTACGGCTGGCTCGCAATCATATTGCCGGTATTCGTAGCTATCAGCGCGGCCGTCGGACTTTATCTCTCACGTGCTGATGAGCTTCCCAACAAGCGTAGTAGATGGATGGGTGTGCTGATTGGCGCGGGACTGGTGATCACCTGCGTCCCTGTATGTTACGGCGCATTGGGCGGTCTGTGACATGGTGAACCTCATCGAGCCAGCTGTTGCTCATCCGTCAAATGGGTCGAGCGATCAACCTGAGACCAACGCGCAGATGCTGACCTGGGGTAAGGGAATGCCACTGCGCGGAGATCGGATTCACCGCTACGTCACCGCATTCTGCCCACACTGTCATCACGGCTCTGGCTCAGCACCCCTGGCCGAGGTTCGCCGACTATCCGGATGGCTGGTCGAGCGAGACGGCCGCATCTGGCTGGAGCGCGGTTGTCCGGAGCACGGATTCATCCGAACCATCTATGAGGAGAATCCGGAGATCCTCAGCTACCTCGAGGGTTGGACCGCACCCACCAAGTGGCATCTACCTGACTCACCTGGAAATTACGATCCGATCCCCCTTGCCTACCTGCGCGGCCTCGGCGAGATGCAGACCCAGCACACGTGCATCCTGTTGGAAGACATCATCGAAGAGTGCAATCTGAGATGTCCGACCTGCTTCACGTCGTCCTCTCCCGATCTGTCTGGTGTCGTTCCACTGGACATGATTCTGGCCAATGTGGATCAGCGGCTGGCGCGCGAGAACGGCCGGCTCGATGTGGTGATGCTGAGCGGTGGTGAACCAACCCTTCATCCCCAGCTGCCGCAACTTCTGGATGAACTTGCTGGCCGAAACATCGTTCGCACGCTGATCAACACCAATGGAGTGCTGATCGCGCGCGATGACGCGCTTGTGGAACTGCTGCGAAGGCATCGCGATCGTGTTGAGGTCTACCTGCAGTTCGATGGCATGCGGGCCGAGTCATCACGCCACCACCGCGGTGGGGATCTCACTGCGGTGAAGCAGCAGGCAATCAACCGGCTGTCCAAGGCGGGGATCTTCACCACGCTGACCATGACCGCCGCGCTGGGTGTCAATGACGATGAAATCGGCGATGTAGTGATGATGGCGCTGAACACTCCCTATGTTGGCGGGGTCAGTATTCAGCCAGTCTTCGGATCAGGACGATCACACCCGATCAACCCACATGATCGATTGACGAACACCGGCACCCTTGCCCGCTTAGGGCCGCAGACACAGGGGTTGGTCAACTGGCAAGACCTCACCGCCCTGCCCTGCTCACATCCGCACTGTGCCAGTGTCGGATACCTTCTGCGCAATGACTCTGGTGAGTGGAAATCACTCGCGAAGATCATCGGACATGACCGCCTGAAGGAACACCTGGGCCTGATCTCGAACCGAATCGCTGATCGAGACCTCCCCAGGGATCTGCGTCTGGCCGTACAGGAATCACTCATGGGCCTGCTCAGTGAGCAGAGTTCACTGAGCCACCCGGAGGTGATGAGCCTCTGGAAGGACGTATGCGAGGCATGTGATCTCGGCATCGGCTCGCTGCTGAGGGCCACCGCATCCCTCGGCCTTCCCGGGGGACGAAACACACTGCGACGAATGCTTGGAGAGCGAGTCAAGCGCATCACCATCAAACCCTTCATGGACATCAACACCATGATTGAGGAGCGACTGACGCAGTGCTGCGTACACGTCGGGAGCCGAACTGCTGAGCAGAATCAATGTGCCCCCTTCTGCGCGGTACAGGCCTGGCCGCAGCTATCGGCCCAGCGCCTGTCGACCTCCTACACCCGGTCGCGTCATGGATTGGAGCACGCGCAATGACCATCCCGACGAATCGTCCATCCGGTATCCCCGAGCGTCCAGTTCCCGGTGAACCCACAGATCCCGCGGCCGGTAACGACGCGCCATCCTTCGATCCCCTTCGACTCTGCATCTACACAACAGTTGCACTACTGGCCTGGATCGGCGGTCCATTCGCCGTGCTCGTGTTCGCACTACTTGGTCTGGCCGGATACTGGCGGGCGCACCAGGCAGGGCTTACCCGCACCAAGTGCTACCTGAGGGATGTGCGCCTTGTGCTGGCTTACCTCGGAGTCATCAGCATCGTGGCCGCCGTCGCTGCGGGCCTCAAACTCCACGGGTGGCTTGGATAAGCAGTACCGGTGTGCTCAGCAGGGCAGTGGAAGTGCTAGATACCCGTGAGCCTCGGCCCGGGTAAGAAATCGGTCTACGGCGGCTACGGTCTGCCTCGATCCAGAGCCGTGTCCGTCGTGAAAGACGATGATCGATCCCGGTCGTAGGCCTAGATCCGCACGCCTGAGATCCACGGCCATCGAACCGTGAGCCCAATCCTTGGTCTCCGTAGTCCAGAGGTACTCGCGCAGGCCCAGGGCTGACTCAACCCGATGCACGGTCGCGCTGGTCTCTCCGAAGGGCGGGCGCACACACTGGGCGGGAGCGCCAAGTGAACGCAGGAAGCGCATCGTGGCCGACAGCTGATACCGGACCAGTTGTTCGCTCAAGGTGGGTAGGTGAGGGTGTGTCCACGTGTGGTTACCCACGTGGTTTCCGGCGGCCAATTCCTGAACGATTAACTGTGGATAGCGATGTGCGAACCGGCCTTCCACAAAGAAGGTCGCCCTCGCATGGTGGCGCTGCAGTACAGCCAGAATCTGTGGCGTGTATGTCAGCGACGGCCCGTCATCAAAGGTGAGGTACACAACCGGGTGACCATCGTTTGTCCTGTGCACGGGACCGAGGGGCACGATCCGAGGTAGCGCCTGCGTCGGAGCTTTGGTCGGCGTGGACGTCGAGCTTGTCGCTGGGAGCGGGAAGGAAGTGCTCGGAGGGTTAGACGCCGTCCCGAGCGCATCAATCCGTGGAGTCATGTCGCCGTTCTGACTCGATGCTACAAACCTGACGCTCGTACGATGCGTACCCGAAGTTTCGACAGCAGACGTGACGCCCGCAGCGATAGCGATGACACCAGCCAGTGCCACGATCGCGGAGCTCTTCACGATAGTGAGCCTATGACACTTCGATCCGTGCTCTGACCGGTCAGTGTGTGAAGAACGTATGAAGTTCCTTGATTTCAACGATGAGCACACCAACACACACGTCAATCAGCCCGATGAGGAGCGCCCGAGGCCAACCTGCACCACCTCGCCGAGCACCGTACACCCCAAGCGCGAACAGGAGGAGCACTAGCGCAAGCTCCGCCGTGAGAAGGGAACTGTCGATCGGAAGAATCACGCAAGCAAGGGTGAAGACAATTACTGCAACCACGGTGGGGATGAAGAAGGAGGCAGCGAAGCGGAGTTCCTCCAGCAAGCTGGCAGAGGTGAGTTGATCCCCGAACACAAGCCGGTTGCTCAGCACAGTGGCCCACGCATGCGCAAGCACGATCGCCAGGGAGGTCGAGATAACCGTGAGAATTACCACGTGCAGCGTGAGGTGGGAATCGTCGAAGGATGTCGCTTCCAGAACTCCAAGCACGGTCAGAGTTCCGTACACCGCAAGTGCGATGCGTTGTGCGTAACGCGTCCAGTCAGTCTCCTGCGCCTCATCGACGCTACTGTCAGTCTCCTGCACATCCTCCATGGGACAAGTATCGCCGAAACAGCACAGGTGAAGGCACCTCGCCTTGAGTCCATCGTGAGACTTCGTGCATCCAGTGGGCCATGCGGGTGATGTTGTTAACACCCGGCACACGAGCCACCGAATGAATCCCTGTCAGGAGATCGCAGGTACGTGCACAGTCAGGGGAATTCGATGCGCAGAACCACAAAGGTAGGGATCGTCGGACTGCTCACGACCATTGTCACTGCCGGTGCGATCGTCATGGCCCAGCCGGCTGAGGCCTCCTTCAGCCCGTGCGCAAACAACGTGTGCACGACCGCCCCGTAGTCCCATTCGGAGTACTGAGGGCCGCGCAGACGGTTGCGACGAGGGTTATCTCTCGTACCCTTGCGGTGTGGGCGGATTAACTGCCCGGAACTCGACAGGTGGCAGCGGATGGGTGTCTCAGTACATCGTCGCCGCCTTGTCCGTTCGATCACCTCGTTCCTGACACTGATCCTCGCCGGCATTCTCGCTGGGGTTCTCTGGCCTTCAACGACCAACGCATCGCCGGTGGATTCCACGAGCCTGCTGAAGGTGCAGTTGAAGTGGCTCGATCAGGCCCAGTTCGCCGGGTACTACGTAGGTACCGATCAGGGGTTCTTCAACCAGCACAACCTCGCTGTCCGCACGATGCCCGGGTCAGCAACCATCGATCCAATCGCGAGCCTGGCAAATGGATCTGCCGATGTGGCGCAGGCAAGTATGGATCAGGCCCAGCGTGCGTCCACCGATGGCAAGAGATACGTGAACATCGCTCAACTCTTCCAGCAGCCTGGCTCCCTGCTCATCTGCCGCACCCGGCGCGGGTTCAACTCCGCGAATGACCTGCACGGCGCACAGGTGATCGTCAATGCCGGCCGCCAGGACCTGGTGCTTCGCACGTTCGCCCACATCTTCCCTGACGGCGGCAGGCCCGTACTGCTCGAACCGTCTGGAGATGACGTTCAGACCCTCGCCGATGGAAAGGCAGACTGCCTGTGGGGTACCACCTTCAATGAATACTGGCGCGCGAAGGATCTCGGCCTGAACATCTTCACGATCGCACCGGCCGACTATGGCGTTATTGATATCGAGGATGGCCTGTACGTAGATGAAGCACGTCTGTCGTCACCTGAGTTCCGAGCTCAGCTCGTAGGACTCTTGGAGGGGCTGCGTGATAGTTGGAGCTGGGCGGCTAAGCACCCGGCGTCAACAGCCCAGATGGTCGCGGAACAGAGCCCTCGACTCGATGTCACCACACAGCGACGTCAGCTCGAGTCTGTTCTGGCGCTCCTTGGCACCAACTTTGGCTATCTGGATCCGCACATCTACGAGACGATGAATGCGTTGGGGTTGCCGTCATTGGCACCGGAACTGTCCTCCGGGCTTTGGACCCATGAGATCTACAACCAGATGCTCAGTGATGAAGGGAAATCGACCTTCATCGCGCCCGTTACCGCACACTATCTGGCTGATCTTCGCGGCTCAGTTCCGTACCTCATTCTGCTGAGCTTCGGCGTGTTCGCTGCGGCGGTCTCGGGTGCACTCGTGGCGCTGCGCCTTGGCTACCGCCTATGGGGAATCGTGGTACTTGCAAGCCTCACCGCACTCGGTGGTGGTGTGATTCGCGATGTACTGCTGGGTGGAGAGCGCTACCCGAGCTATCTGGTGCACAACACTCTCGACATCTGGATTGTTCTGGCTGCCGTCGCCGCAGTGTCACTGGTGAATCACTACACCCGCAGGGAGAGTTCCGTCCTGCGCACAGAATGGTTTGCCACGAATGCTGACGTGATCGGATTCTCGATCATTGGACTCAACGGTGCAGCCATCGCCATCATCGTCGGTGCACCCTTGATCTGGGTTCCCATAAGCGCGGCTCTGTCAGTGGCCGGTGGTGGCATTCTCACTGACGTGGTGGCGCGGCGGGAGCACAGTCAGTTTCGCGGTGAGCTGTACGAGGAAGTCGTGGTAATTGGCTCTCTGGTACTTCTTGGACTGCTCTGGCTGACGAACAGCGCAGAACGATCACCCGGTTTCGTGGCACTTGCGGTCGTTGTTGCCCTGATCCTGCTTCTTGGCGCACGATTCGTCGTGCTGAGATATCGCATCCGGTATCCGGAACGCAAGGAGACCAAGTTGGCGCATTCGCCGGAGAACTCCGAGCGAGCGCTATCTGGGTCGGATCTTGGCTGACGCTACTGAAGTGGCTATGAGGGTTTCGTCCACCGCTCTGGTGATGTTGACGACCACCTCGGCATCCTTGCCCTGAACCTCGCCCACCACTGCCTCGGCAGTCAGTTCGTCACCCTCTCGACTGGGTGCCAGATACTCAATCGATGCCTGCCAGACCAGGCCGCTGGTGAGGTCATCGTTGAGGGCAGCGGCGATAGCTGCACCCGACAGTGAATACAGGGCGGATCCATGTGTGGTGCCATGTGGATTCAGGTGCTGCGCTCCCACCGTGAGATAGGCCCGGGTGCGACCCGGTGACAGGCGCTCGACTCGGACACCGATCAGCTCAGCAAACGTGTCTGGCGACGGAGCGCTCACGCAGCATCCTCATCGGCCAGCGGTGGGCGTCGAAGGATGACCCCGCCCCCGTTGACCCAAACAACGTCATCGAAGCCGGCACTCTCTGCCAAACCCACGAGGCTTTCCCCTGAAA
Source organism: uncultured bacterium (assembly GCA_963978055.1). Lineage (GTDB taxonomy): Bacteria > Actinomycetota > Actinomycetes > S36-B12 > CAIYMF01 > Longivirga. The sequence goes on along the minus strand of CAXBQZ010000075.1, from coordinate 3,047 downwards.
GTTTCCAGTCCCCCACATTTCGTACGTACACCGCTCCCCCTGGCAGCACGATGTGACGAAGAGCCCTGAGGAACTCAACAACCCTGTCAGCGGTGACGTCGTCCTTGCCGGACTGGGCCAGATAGTTGGGGTTGAGATAGACCACGTGGGCGCTGTCATTCTCCAGTTGCAGCGCGACGGAATCCGCCGGCCTGAAAGTGACTCGATTCTCAACCCCGATCTGCGCGGCAAGTCCTTTGGCCGCGTTGAGGGTCTCGGGATGATCGATCGAGATGCACGACGCGTCAGCCACGTGTCGAATGGCCGCGAAGCCCGCAAGTCCGGTCCCGCAGCCGATATCCGCCACAATCTGGCCAGGGGTCGGCATGACACCCAAATCTGTGAAGTGAGCGACCACCTCGGCCACCGTGGATGCGCCGTCGTGGTTCATGTTGTGAACATCAGTCATGGGTACAGGATACGTCCAAAACAGAACAAAACCGGCCCCCTGAGTGCTCATCGCGGTCGAACGGGCCTCCCCTGAGCTGACTCGAGCGCCATCTTCACCTTCGACAGAGCGGTTGCCAAAACCACTGTCTCGCGTTCACTGAGGTGATCGAAAACCCGTCGTCGCACGTTGGCCAACTGGGTTGGATACGTCTGCTTGAGTACCTCAAGTCCAGCAGGTGCCAGCGCCGCAAGAGTGCACCGCGCATCATCCCGGTGACGAGATTTTTCCAGCCAGCCCTTGGACGCCATGTCGTCCACAAGTCGCGACATTCGACTCGCGGACAGCCCACTGATGGCGGCAAGATCTCCAATCCGAAGCACTTCATCCTCGGCCTCCGAAACATGTACGAGAACGACATACTCGGAAAGGGATACTCCGCTTCCCGCCAAATCCTCACTGAGAACGGGGACGAGGTGATTGGCCACATAGGTGAGCGCGCGCCATGCCGCTTCCTCGCTCGCGCTTAGGGCAGAAACAGGTTCCATGATCTAAGCCTACTTCTTCATTTAGTTGCGTGCGCACACACTTACTTCCTACGATGTTGCCAATCACCCACCCGACTAGCCCTTGGAACAGAGGAACCATGCCTTCCTTCACGCAAGCCGAACTCGCCTACCTCACACAACAGCCCCTCATGCGATTCGCCACTGCGTCGACAACCGGTAAGCCTGATGTCGTGCCCGTTGTCTTCTCCGTCGATGGTGACGACATCGTCAGTTCCGGATTCGACATCAGCCATACCGTTCGATACCGAAACGTGCAGACCAACCCGCGGGCGACCGTTGTGGTGGATGATCTGGCCTCCGTGAACCCCTGGAGCCCACGCGGGTTGAAAATCATAGGTAGCGCCTCCATCGAGCCGACCGCCGATGGGGAGCAGTTTCGTATCAAGCCTGAGGTGGTCATCAGTTGGGGAATCAATGACACGACCCCTGGAATACCGACTATGGAACGACGCGTCGTGGGCGCGTCAGCCAACTGACTCGAACCCAGACAAGGTCTTTCTCGAACTGTCGGCACAGGATCTCGACATGGCGAAGGCAGCCATTGCGCGCTTGCCCATGGTGATCTTCTGGGAACTGGAGATCTACCAGGTTGCATCCCCCCTGTAGCCCTTCAGGTGTGCTCTGGTCCAAACAAGCTCGCGCGAACTTGGCAGACTGCCGCTTACCAGTGATCCACTCACCCGCCAGCATATGGTGGAGTATGGGTATCGGATTTTCCTCGCCACGGACGTAAAAGTGGAGGAGAATAGTCCTAAAGTTCCGGCCTTCCGATGTCGAGTGGAGTATGGTGACTGAGTGACAGGAGGGCTACAGATGCATCAGGACCCCAATCTCTTCCAGGTATCCACGACCGTGATGCTCAGCAATACCGCCCATCGACTCGCCAGCGAGTTCGAGGGCAGTTTTGGGCTCGGCACCATCGGCAGATTCCTGCACGAGTCATTCCAAGAACTCGAAGCGGTAGGAAGTGTCTCCCGATTCACCGGCCTGGTGGCTGAGCGCCACGCTCGGGACGCCCTTCTCGCCATTGTCCGCGACGGCAGTGAGGTTCATTCCGTTCACCGGGTTCTGTTCATCGGCTCCAACGGTGGTGGACGCGCCCAGATCGCGGCATCCCTGCTTGATCTGCTGACACCGTCCGACGTGGTGGTGCAGGTGGCTGGTACCACTCCAGCCCCCATGGTCGACCCGCTCGCCATCGCCGTCCTCAAGGAGGTCGGCATCACCACGACATCCAGTGATGGTCGTCCCCACGGATGGGACGATGCGCAGGTGGCAACTGCAGAGGTTGTTGTCACCTTGGGTGAGGGATCCTGCCCGCTCATCTCAGGACATCACTACGAGGATTGGTCGAACGGTATTCCGCTGGGTGGCACTCTGAATCAAGCCAGGGCCACCCGTGACGACATCCACCAGCGGGTCGTCCATCTTGCACAGGATCTCGGCTGGGCTGCATAACAACTGGGCCCCGAGACGCGACAGTCGAATTTTTGCTCCTGCGCCTGGACTCGAACCAGGAACCGCCCGATTAACAGTTGGGATTCGGGCGGTTCTTGGCGTCCATTCTGTGCTCAGGAGTCGCGACAAACGTCCACTCCGACCCCTCAATTACACAGAGTTCGTGACACGTTTCGTGACACGTTTTGAGGAGTAGGAGTGGGGCTGCCTGCTGACGATTTGTTCAGCCGTCGATCGTTCGTCCACGTCTTGTCTGCCCCACACGGGGTGGGCGTGAACTGTGTGTGAACGTTGGTTCTCGTCATGATCAATTGTCTGGTGGGTTGCTCCGATGGGATGAAGACTCGTGTTGTTGTGCTCCGCCTACTTGGAGGCTAATGATGGGTCGTCACTCAGCTCGCAGATCATGGATCAATCCCGCTCGAACATCTGCTCTCACGGCTGGTGTGTTTGTGGTGTCGACGGTTCTGGTTGGTGGTTCGGCTCTCGCTGCCACGACCCCGGTTTGGACATCCAGCGGCGTGGTGAGATCGGAAGAGCGTCGTGTAGGGAAAGAGTGTAGATCTCGGTGGTCGCCGTATCATTAAAAAAAA
>CAXBQZ010000074.1:0-14964 GCA_963978055.1 uncultured bacterium | reverse complement strand
GGTCCGCCGATCATGGTCTCGCGTACCGGCTACACCGGCGAGCTCGGCTACGAGGTGTGGTGCCATCCAGACAACGCGTCGCAGGTATGGGATGCAGTGTTCGCCGAGGGTGAGAAGTATCGGATCGCACCGCTCGGCCTCGACGCACTCGACATGCTTCGCATCGAGGCAGGTCTGATCTTCGCCGGCTACGAATTCGATGATCAGATTGACCCGTTCGAGGCGGGTATTGGCTTTGCTGTCGGGCTGAAGACCACCGATGAGGATTTCATCGGACGTGCAGCGGTCGAGCGTCGCCGGGCTAATCCGAGCAGAGTCCTGGTCGGTCTTGAACTTGAGGGTAACGAGACCGCTGGTCACGGTGATTGCGTTCACATGGGCAGGCCGCAGATCGGCGTGGTTACCTCTGGTACGCGCTCACCACTGCTGCGCAAGAACATTGCGCTGGCACGCGTTGCGGTCGAGTACTCCGAGATCGGCACCCAGCTGGAGATCGGAAAGTTGGACGGGCTGCAAAAGCGAATCCCGGCGACTGTGGTTCGATTCCCGTTCTACGATCCCGATAAGGAGCGTCCGCGCTCCTAATGTGACTCAGTGGCCGACTCTCGCCTGGCGCGGTAGTCGGCCACTGTCATGTCGTAGACGTACTCGAGACCATCTTCTGGGTCGTCCTGCTCGCCCACGTGACGAAATCCGGCACCCTCGATGATCGCTCTCGAAGGTGCGTTTTCAGGGCTGACACTGGCGCGCAGGATTGTGACGTCTGGATGGTCCACCGCGAAATCCCACATGATGTGCGCCATCTCTCGGCCGTATCCCCGTCTGCGGAACCTCTCGACGACCCGGTAGCCGATCTCGACCACTCCATCCGCATCAGGACGATCGTGGAAGTTTGTTAGGCCGACAATCACTCCGGAGCTGCGCTCAACGGCCAGCCGAATGAGCCAAGGATTGACTGTTGGATCAGCTCGTACCTGAGGGATTCGATGACCGATGGGGGAGTTCTCGGGGGCGAGGATGTCGTCAGGATCGTCGAAACCAAGTGGCAAAGGCTCCTGCTGGCCATCTCGTGACAGGAGCTGGTCGACGGAGAGCAGATGCAAATCCAGGCGCGGACCAGATAGGAGATCAGGCGGATCGATTGACATGAGCCATGTATATCGGATGGCGATGGGTAGGCTCAGTGGGTGACACGTGAGCGTCGCCTATGGGTTGTGCTAGGGCTGAACCTGGCCCTACTTGGAGTTCTGATCGGTGTGGGCCTACGAGCCGGCTCCCTCGGCCTGCTGGCTGCTGCTGGGGACTACATCGCCGATGTGGGAGCTATCTGTATTGCCCTGATGGCGATCTGGCTCAAGAAGAACAACGCCCATGACCCACGCTTTGATCGGGCTCCAACGGTGGCTGCCCTCATCAATGTCATCTTGCTCATCGCTGTTGTTGCGTGGGTTCTCGTTGAGGCAATCCATCGCCTATGGTTTCGCGAGATTGAATTGGAAGCACTGCCGGTGATCTGGACCGCAGTTCTTGCCGCTGTTCTCATGACCGTCGGCGCCATCATTCTCGGTGGTGACATCGATGGCGATGATGACACCACCGCGGACAGGTTGAATATGCGTGCCGTACTCCTGGATACGGTGGCTGATGCGGTTTCAGCGGCTGCTGTGGCACTGACCGGTCTGATCGTCCTGCTGACCAATGGATGGCAGTGGTTGGATCCGATTGTGGCCGTTGTCATTGCCCTTGTCGTTGGCTATCACGCCGTGAAATTGCTGAGCGAGGTGCACGATGATTTGAGGGGTGCGAACGACTGAAAGTCGCGCACACCCCTCAAATATGTGGGAGCCGAGATCTGGTAATCCGAACTATCGACCGTCGCGACGAGCCTGATTTCGAGCCTGGTTTGAACGGGACACCGAGGAGCGAACCTTGGAGGTAGCGCTCTTGGACTTCGGGGCCGGGCCCTTGGTGGCGCGTGCTGAGGAGGCCGGCACGGCCTTCTTGGCTGGTGCCGCTGTGGCCTTCTTCGCCGGTGCAGCAGGTGCCTTCTTGGCAGAGGTCGACTTCTTGGCAGCAGCGGCCTTCTTTCGTGCGCGCGGTGGTACAGGAGCTGTGGCCTTGGCCGCCTCCGCGGCGGCAATCAGGCGCGCCTTCTTGAGTTCACCGGCGCTTTGCTGGGCAAGTTCGGCCTCACGCTTGCTTACTCGTCCGAGAGCCTCTTCAAAGATCTCGTACTTGGATGCACTGCCGAGATTCTTGTTTGCACCCGTACCGCGGGAGTGATCCTTGCGAACCTGGCTGCTGGCCTGACGACGGTGCAGGCCGCGGTACTTATCGCGAGCCTTGCGGACGCGGTCGTAGATTGCGCCCACATCGTCAAGGTTCTTCTTGCTCAGAGCAGCCACGCTGGTCTGTTCAATGAGCTTGGCCTCATCGGCCGTCAGAAGTCGTCGAGTTGCTGCATCAAGCACGGGAGGGCCTCTCAGTATGTCGATTCTTGAACACCCGTACCCTATCGCGCGCGCCGCACGTATCGCGCGCATCAACTAGCGTTCAACCGACAGTTACTTCGGCGGTTCGGCACTTCGACGTCGAAGGTACCGCTCGAATTCGCGCGCGATCGCATCGCCAGATGCCTCAGGTAGTTCTGCGGTGTCGACCGCATCCTCGAGTTGATGAACATACGCGGCCACCTCGTCGTCATCGGCGGCCAACTCGTCCACGCCAACCTGCCAGGCGTGCGCCTCCTCGGTCAGGTCGTCCAGAGGTACCGGGACGTCGAGCAGATCTTCGATGCGGGCAAGGATGGCAAGTGTGGCCTTCGGACACGGTGGGGCAGATACGTAATGCGGGACCGCTGCCCACAGTGAGACGGCGGGGATCCCTGCATTGAAACAGGCGTGCTGAAGGACGCCGACGATTCCCGTCGGCCCCTCATAGAGTGAGGGCTCGTACCCCATGCGCTCGGAGATCTCAGCGTTGCTGGACGAGCCGCTCACGGGTACGGGGCGAGTATGTGGCGTATCGGCCAGAAGCGCTCCCAGTGTCACGACCATTTCAACCCCGAGTTCGGTGGCGACGGTGATGAGCTCGGCGCAGAACGTACGCCATTTCATCGAAGGTTCGATGCCGTGGACGAGGATCACATCCCGCATGGCCAGCGGGATGCGTGCAACAGACAGTCTCGTGGTGGGCCAGGTGATGGAGCGCACGCCGTCCTCGAGGGTGACCTCTGGGCGATTGACTTGGAAGTCGTAGTAGTCCTCCGGGTCGAAAGCGCCAATCTCAGTGGCGGACCAGACATCCTCAAGATGAAGGATCGCCCCGCTGGCAGCATCTCCTGCGTCATTCCAGCCCTCGAAAGCGCAGAGCATGACCGGATTGAGCAGTTGCGGAAGTTCGTCACGTGACGCTTCGAACTCAATCACCGGCTGCCTCCATCAAATCCCTGTGTCTAAGCATCCTAACGACTTGAGTCTCTCAAAGGGGCGTAGAAGTCGAGCGTCCGGCTCGCCAGTAGCATTGATCCACCATGAGTCGACAGAAACATCCTTCCGTCTTACTGCCAGGGGCAGTGCTCTTTGACATGGATGGCCTTCTGGTTGAAACGGAGGACCTGTGGTATCGAGCTGAGCGTTCGATCATGCAGGACATCGGAGCTGAGTGGGGTCCCGAGCATCAAGGTGCTCTCGTTGGGGGACCACTTGAGTTCGCCGTTGCCTACATGATCGAAGTATCCGGGCAGGATCACGACCCTGGGGTGATGCTCGATCGGCTCATGGTCGAGATGGAGCGTCTGCTCCGTACCGAGCCGGTGCACTGGCGTCCTGGCGCCAAAGCGCTGGTAGGAGCTCTCGAGTCGCACGGCGTTCCGATGGCTCTGGTGTCAGCCTCGTGGCGCAGCCTGATCGAGGCCGTTCACGATGCAGTTCTGCATGAACTTGGCCATGAGGTATTCGTGACCACCGTTGCAGGTGACGAGGTTGAGCGAACAAAACCGTTTCCGGATCCCTATCTACTGGCTGCCGAACGAATCGGAGTTGACCCGCGAACCTGTGTTGTTCTTGAGGACTCTCACACCGGATCGCGGGCGGGTGTGGCATCCGGCGCTCTGGTGGTCGCCGTACCGTCGTTCACGGCTATCGAGCCGGCAGAGGGCCTGCTGGTGGTCGAGTCACTCGAACTCCTCACCCCTGAGCTTCTTGGCGAGTGGTCACAGGCGTGGAGCAACACCGGCTGACAGGTGTCAGCTCGTTGAGATCGCCTTGAGGACGTCGAGCCGACTAGCGGTGAAGGCTGGCCAGAGAGCGGCAAGCAGGCCTCCAATGACACCCAAGGCAATAAACAGAATGAGTTGGCCACTGGGAATGGCGAGCCTGGTAATTCCCACCGATTCGAGCACCTTGCGGAAGAGAACTCCGTAGATCAGTCCCAGAGCCACGCCCACAATGGAGCCGAACAGGGCAATGAGCACTGCCTCGAGTACCACCATCTGACGAACCTGTGACCTGCTGGTGCCCACTGCACGCAGTAGACCCACCTCACGTCGGCGTTCGTAAACCGATAGTGCCAAGGTGTTTACGATTCCCAGGAAGGCCACGATGACAGCCAGGGCCAGCAGGGCGTAGATGAAGCCGAAGACTCGGTCGAACTGCTGATTGATCTGAGCTTTGAGGCTTGCCTGATCCTGGAGTTTGACTGCCGGAAAGGCTTTGAGCTGGTCATCCAGAGCGGCTTTGACGGTCGTCGGGTCAGCCCCTTGGGCGACCCGGATGTAGATCGCATTGTCCAAAGGCCGCGCCCCAGCCTGATTGAGGGTGTCGACATTGCTGATCCAGCCATTGATCGGACCAGCGGGCTTGTAGGTGCCACGGACGATCAATTCACCCGCCCCCGAGAGGTACTGCACGGGAACTCTCTGCCCAAGGGTGATCCCCAGCGACTTTGCTGTGTCTACGTCTACGAGAGCATCACCGGGCAGCAGATTCTGATTTGAGCCTGACTCCATGATGAGGTTGAACACCTGCCGGAAGGGCTCTGGCTGCACACCCGTCAGTACTCCCTGAGTGCCGTTGACTGAGATGGGCATTTCCCGGGTGTACGTGACGGTGGACGTACCCGTGGTGGTTGACAGGGTGTTGAAGATTTCCGGGCGGAATGGCTGGAAGTTGGCACCCAGCACGATGTAGTCGGCGCCCACCGTGTCGTCGACGACGGCTGCCACAGACTCCTTGGTCGAGGCGGCAAGGACACCGATTGCCGTCATCAGTGCCAGACCAATCGCAAGGGCGGTGGCAGTTGCTGCGGTCCTGCGTGGGTTGCGTCTTCCGTTTTCCACGGCGAGATTGCCCACAGCGGTTCCTCGTAGGCGTGCGCCCACGACGCCGATGAAGAATCGTCCGAGGATGGGGGCAAGAGCGATCACGGCAATGAGGGCTGAGATGACCGAAAGCCCCACGAGCCGGGTTGCCCGCAGATTGTCGTCCAGATGTCTCATGGCTGACATACCGGACAGAAACGCAATGATGAGGAGCACCCCACCGATGACTCCGCGCAGCCGCAGGGTCTTGGTTGGCAGCGACACGTCATCACGCATGGCGGCCACCGGTGGCACCTGAGCTGCCCGGCGGGCCGGGACGTAAGCCGAAATCAGAGTGACGCCCACGCCGAGGACGAGTGCGACGATGATGGTTCTCGGCAGAATTACCAGCGGGACAGCGGGAAGATCCGCGCCGAACACCTTGAGAAGCAGTCGAAGACCCTGGGACACCGCTATTCCGCCGAGGACGCCCACGACGGCGGCGAGCAATCCGAGCAGCGCGGCTTCGATCAGAACGGATCGGCGGACCTGTGGTCTGCTCGCTCCGACAGCCCGTAACAGGGCCAGTTCCCGTGTGCGCTGGGCAACCAACATCGAAAACGTGTTGAAGATGAGGAAGATTGCAACAAAAAGCGCGATCAGCGCGAACGCTAGAAGGAACGTGTTGATGAAGCCGAATGCGGTTGACAGTCGATCTGCGATGTCAGCACTCTTCTGGGCGCCGGTCTCCACCTTGACTGTCGAGGGCATTGCCGCGGTCATCCGTCGAGCCAACACCTGTTGCGTCACACCGGACTTCGCCTTCACCGCAATACTGCTGAAAACCTCAGTACTTCCCAGCATCTGACGCTGTGCGGTGGCCAGATCAAAGACAGTCAGGGTGCCCCCATCGCTGCCACCAATACCGCGTGAGACTAGCCCAGTGAGGGTGGCATCAACTGAGCCCTCGGGGGTCTCAATACGCACCTGATCTCCGACGGAGACCTGCGCGAGCTTGGCTGTCGACTCGAGAAGCGCAACTTCATGACCTCCCTGCGGTGCACGACCCGTCACCAGCGCGATCGGGTTTATGGATTGATCTGGCAACCACGAGATACCGCGCGCCGGCGGCCCCGCATTACCCACCGGTTTTCCGTCCTTGCCGAGTACTAAGGCGCCATTCGCGGTAACCATTCCGTACGCCTGCGCAACCCCGTCAACAGCAGCGGCCGTCGTCAGCAGACTGGTCGGGATTGTTGCCGTCTGATCTGACGGACCACCAGGTCCCTGCGCACCCACCGTTGAGTTGGCCGAGATCGAGACATCGGGCTGGGGCGCATTGAAAAGTGCGTCAAACGACTGCTTGAGAGAGTCGGTGAAGATGAAGGTCCCTGCGACGAACGCCACGCCAACTACGACAGCGAGCAGTGTCAGGAGCAGTCGGATGCGATGCTGTCCGAGTGAGCGCAGTGCCGCACGGAACATGATCAGCCCCGAGCGGAGTCGAACGCCTTCATGCGTTCGAGTACCGAGGATCCAGAGGGGCTGAACATCTCGTCGACGACACGTCCATCTGCCAGGAAGATCACTCGATCGGCGTAGGATGCGGCGTTCGGATCATGCGTAACCATCACGATCGTCTGATCGAACTCATCGACGCTTCGTCGCAGGAATCCCAACACCTCGGCGCCGGATTTGGAATCAAGATTTCCGGTGGGTTCATCAGCGAAAACGATGGTCGGACGTGAGGCCAGAGCGCGAGCACAGGCAACTCGCTGCTGTTGACCACCGGACAACTCTGACGGTCGGTGGTTGAGACGATCTCTCAACCCCACGGTGTCGATCACCGTGTTCAACCAGTCTGAATCGGGCTTCCTACCCGCAATGTCCATCGGCAGGGTGATGTTTTCCAGGGCTGTCAGAGTGGGAACCAGATTGAACGCCTGGAAGACGAACCCGACACTGTCGCGGCGAAGGCGCGTCAGGGCCTTGTCTGACAGGCTGGACAACTCAGTATCCCCGATCCAAACCTCACCTGAGGTTACGGAGTCCAAGCCGGCCAGACAGTGCATGAGCGTGCTCTTACCAGATCCTGACGGACCCATGATCGCGGTGAACTGCTGTGCGGCGATCTCCACGTCGACACCGTCGAGAGCCGTGACGCGCGTGTCGCCGGAACCGTAGATCTTGGTGAGTGAATGGGCTCGCGCAGCAGAAGTCACACCCTCACGTTAACCCGAGTTCTGCAGAATCACCCCTCGGGGGCGCCATCTATGTCGATCCAGACATCGAGATCGGGTAGTGGTGGTGGCGTGCCACCGAATTCCGGGCAGAACCGCTTGTAGTCGCACCAGTCACAAAGCTTGGACGGATTCGCCGGCCAGTGCCCCGATTCCTGAGCGGAGCTGATTGCTGCCCACAGCGCCCTGATCTTTCGCTCAGTGGCGAGCAGATCCCCTTCGTCAGGCTCATAACGGATGACGTGACCACTTCCCAGGTAGAGCAACTGGAGAAGTCGGGGGAGGGTTCCCATTGACTTCCAGATGACCAAGGCGTAGAAGCGCATCTGGAACAAGGCCTTCTGCTCGTAGCCCTCACCTGGGGCTCTACCCGTCTTGTAGTCGACGATACGCAGGTCACCTGCTGGGCTGCGATCTAGTCGGTCGACGAACCCACGCAGGATCAGGCCATCGTCCATGGCGACCTCAACATGGAGTTCGCGATCTGCCGGCTCCAACCGGGTCGGATCTTCAAGTGTGAAGTACGTATCAAGCAGTGGTACCGCGGAGTTGAGCCACTCATCGACGTGGGTTGGGTCCTCGAACAGAGCCTCACCAAGTTCGGGCTCGTCGGCCAGGACCTTGGCCCAGGCCTCTGGCAGCATCGAGCGTGCCTGTTCCACTGTCCGCGAGCGTGCCGGGAAGTCGAAGAGATCCTCCAGCACCTGATGGACGACTGTTCCTCTGACGGCTTCGCGACTTGGCTTCTCCGGGATTCGGTCGATCACGCGCAATCGGTAGAGCAGTGGACAGTTCATGAAGTCGCCTGCCCGCGAGGGTGACAGCGACGAACTGACCCCAGCCGCAGATGCCTCTGACTCGCCGACTATCGGTGTATCCACGTACAAACACTATGCCTGAGGTCTGACAGTCCACCATCGACTGTGTGCGGGAGTCTTTTCGGGGTCCAGATGGTTAGGGAGTGCTCGCGATCAATCCTCACAAGGTGGTCTCATCGGACGACATCGATTACGGTGGGAATGTATGAGCAGAAGCACATCGGCGTCACCCGGTCTCGCGTTCAGAATCGTGGGTATCCCGATCGTTATGCCGTGGAGTGGGCTCCTGGGCATCGGGGTTGTGGCCTTCTTATGGTCTGACAGCTTCCGGATCGACCCAGCCAATGACTCCCAGACTTGGGTGCTGGCCACTGTCTTCGCAGTACTGTTCTACGCCTCGATCCTTGTCCACGAGCTAGCGCATGCTGCAGTCGCACGAATGGCCGGCTTTCCGGTTCATGACATAACCCTGTGGGTTCTGGGCGGCTATACGTCGTACGAGCGTCGGTCAGCCTCCGCATGGCGCGAGGGTTTGATTGCTGCTGCCGGCCCGGCAATCACAATCCTGCTCGGTCTGGCATGTCGGTGGGCTGCGGACCTTCCCATGGTTACTGACGATCGGATCTATGTGCTGCTTCGCGCCCTGGGATACTCCAACGTCCTACTGGGGATCTTCAACGCCCTTCCGGGATTGCCGCTGGATGGTGGAGCGGTGTTGCGCGCGATCATCTGGCGCGTCACAGGCAACGAGTCACGTGCCACCATCATCGCGTCTTGGGCGGGGCGAGTTGTTGCTGTGACGGTTTTCGTTCTGCCGATCTACTTCGCATACCAGTCTGGCAATGGCCTTGATACGGGCACGCTCGTGTTCAGCCTGATGATCGCTGCGTACCTGTTCCAAGGTGCGTCAACCAGCTTGGCGCGCGCACGACTCGGCAGCCGCATTCCAGATCTCAACGTTCGGATGTTCATTAAATCAGCGGTCCAGGTCGATGGATCGACGCCGCTTGCCCAGGCGCTTCGACTTCGAGATGACGCCAGTGCATCGGCAATCATTGTGATAGATGGCTATGGATCGCCCGTCGGCATTGTCCAGGATCACGCCCTCGCGGCTGTGCCCGTCGAACGACGACCGTGGGTGCCGACATCCTCGGTAGCGTTGAGCACCACGTCCAACTCGGTGCTCAACGCAGAGCTCACAGGTCAGGAGTTCATCTCGGTCTTGGCGCACTCGGGTGAATCTGAACACCTCGTCATGGACGAGGTAGGGGGAGTGCTGGGCGTGCTCTCGACAGAAGACGTCGAGCGAGCCCTGTCTGAACACCGCTAGCCGCGTTTGCGTCCTGATTCTGGACTTTGGCCGGTGTGCACCTATCCTCATCGGTTGTGGAGACGAATACGGCGCCTGCGGACCATCGACGTGGACTGCTGCGGGTCGGTGATCGGGTTCAGCTCACGGATCCGAAGAAACGGATGCACACGATCACCCTCGAGAGCGGCAAGGCGTTTCACACGGCCAAGGGTGCCATCGAGCATGACGCACTGATCGGGCAGCCGGAGGGCATAGTCGTCACATCGACCCAAGGTGTGGCGTACTTGGCCCTGCGCCCCCTGCTGTCCGATTTCGTACTCTCCATGCCTCGTGGGGCCACCATCGTCTACCCCAAGGACGCAGCGCTGATTGTTGGCCTTGCCGACCTCTATCCAGGTGCGAGGGTGATCGAGGCCGGAGTGGGCTCAGGAGCTCTGACATGCAGTCTGCTGCGTGCGGTTGGGGATCAGGGTCGGGTCTCGTCGTATGAGAGACGTCAGGATTTTGCCGATGTCGCGCGCGGGAACGTGTCGATGTTCTTCGGTGCACCCCACCCAGCATGGGATCTCACGGTTGGCGATCTGGTGCCCACACTGCGCGCCAGACGCGCCGAGGGTATCGACGTTGAGGCAGATCGCGTGATTCTGGACATGCTGGCACCTTGGGACTGTATTGAGGTGAGTGCGGAGGTGCTCGTTCCGGGCGGGGTTCTGGTGGCGTATGTCGCCACGACCACGCAGCTGTCCCGAATGGTGGAGGGTCTGAGATTGGATGGACGATTCACCGAGCCACAGGCGCAGGAGTCCCTTGTTCGAACGTGGCATCTGGAGGGCTTGGCAGTTCGCCCTGACCATCGCATGATCGGTCACACCGGATTCCTGGTGATGTCTCGTCGACTTGCCGATGGCACAGTTCTACCCCCGCGCAGGACGCGACCCGCGAAGGGTGCCTACGGTGAGGATTACGAACTTCCATCCTGACGGCGCAACACTTTGGTCAACCGCGTGCATAGCCCGGATCCCGTGGGTAAGGTCGAAGAGATCGACACAAGGGAGGCCATACGCGTGAGTTACCCCGATGAACGTGCCGCAGATGCCCGCGTGGAGGCGCTCCGACGTGAGCTGGCCTCAGCCACTGCTCAGAATGAGCGTCTGATCAGCACCCTTCGTGAGGCACGTGACCAGATCGTGGTGCTCAAAGCTGAGGTGGACCGCCTTGCTGAGCCGCCGAGTGGATACGGGGTGTTCCTCGAGCTCTTCGATGATGGGTCGGTGGATGTGTTCACAGGTGGCCGCAAGATGCGTGTGGTTGCCAGCCCTGAGGTCGATGTGACGCTGCTGCGGGCGGGTCAGGAGGTTGTTCTCAACGAGGCGCTGAATGTGGTCGCGGTGCGCCAATTCGAGCGCCACGGGGAAATCGTGATGCTCAAGGAGATCCTCGAGGACGGTCAACGGGCGCTGGTCGTTGGTCACACCGATGAAGAGCGGGTTGTTCGGCTCGCCGCACCCTTGCTCACGAGTACCCTTCGTGCAGGGGACTCCCTGCTGCTCGAGCCTAAATCCCAGTACGTATTCGAACGTATTCCCAAGGCCGAGGTCGAAGAGCTGGTTCTTGAAGAGGTACCTGATATTGACTATGCGGATATCGGGGGATTGGCCTCGCAGATTGATGAGATCCGCGATGCGGTTGAATTGCCCTATCTGCATGCAGATCTGTTTCGCGAGCATAAGCTCCGACCACCCAAGGGAATCCTTCTCTACGGTCCGCCTGGATGTGGAAAGACGCTGATCGCGAAGGCGGTAGCCAACTCGCTGGCCAAGAAGGTTGCCGAGGTGGAGGGACGTCCGGAAGGGCGATCGTTCTTCCTCAACATCAAAGGCCCTGAGCTGTTGAACAAATATGTTGGTGAAACGGAGCGTCATATCCGCCTCGTGTTCCAACGTGCCCGCGAAAAGGCCAGTGAGGGTATGCCCGTCATCGTGTTCTTCGATGAGATGGACTCCCTGTTCCGAACGCGCGGCTCAGGTGTTTCAAGTGATGTCGAGAACACCATCGTGCCGCAGCTTCTCAGCGAGATCGATGGCGTCGAGGGGCTCGAGAACGTCATCGTGATCGGGGCATCCAACCGCGAGGACATGATCGATCCAGCAATCCTTCGTCCAGGTCGGCTGGACGTGAAGATCAAGATCCAACGTCCTGATGCCCAGGGTGCCGCAGATATCTTTTCGAAGTATCTGACCGCTGACCTGCCACTGCACGCAGATGATCTGGCTGAACATGGCGGGTCACCTGAACTGACGTGCACGTCGATGATTCAGCGCGCAGTCGAGCGGATGTACACCGAATCTGAGGAGAATCGTTTTCTCGAAGTCACGTACGCAAATGGTGACAAGGAGGTTCTGTACTTCAAGGATTTCAACTCCGGAGCCATGATCGAGAACATCGTTGCCCGCGCGAAGAAGAGTGCGATCAAGGATTTCCTTGAATCAGGTCAACGAGGTATCCGCGTCCAGCACATGCTGTCTGCCTGTGTCGACGAGTTCCGGGAGAACGAGGACCTGCCCAACACGACCAATCCAGATGACTGGGCTCGAATCTCTGGCAAGAAGGGTGAGCGCATCGTGTTCATCCGCACGTTGATTCAGGGTAAGCAGGGAACCGAGGCGGGACGGTCCATCGATACCGTGGCAAATACGGGGCAGTACCTCTGATCGGCCGGTCTTCTGCTTCGAGTCACCAAACGGTCGTCGGGCAGCGAACACCGTAGGCTTATGCACATGACAGTCCATCGGATCATGGGGATCGAAACTGAGTATGGCGTGTCCGTACCCGGCCATCCGCACGTCAATTCGATGCTGTCGAGCTCACAGGTCGTGAATGCATATGCGCACTCCCTTCAGGGTGCGTACCGGCCCAATGCACGCTGGAACTACGACGAGGAGACTCCACTGCGCGATGCACGTGGATTTGACCTCTCGAGAGCTGATGCAGACCCCTCTCAGCTGACTGACGACGACACCGGACTTGCCAACGTCATTCTCACCAACGGTGCCCGGCTGTACGTCGATCACGCTCATCCGGAGTACTCGAGTCCAGAATTCACCAATCCACTCGATGGTGTGCTCTGGGACAAGGCTGGACTGCGCATCATGGCTCGCGCAGCAGAGATCATCGCGTCCACGCCCGGCCTGCTGCCGATCAATCTGTACAAGAACAACACCGACAACAAGGGCGCGTCCTACGGCACCCATGAGAACTACCTCATGGCCAGAAGCACCCCGTTTAACGAGATCATTCGTCACCTGACGCCATTTTTCGTCTCCCGTCAGGTGATCACTGGATCCGGACGGGTGGGACGTGGTCAAGACGGTCGAGAGTCTGGATTTCAACTCGGCCAGCGGGCTGACTTCTTCGAAGTCGAGGTTGGCTTAGAGACCACACTCAAGCGCCCCATCATCAACACACGTGATGAGCCGCACGCCGATCCAGCCCAGTATCGCCGTTTGCACGTGATCGTCGGTGATGCAAACCTCTCCGAGATCAGTACGTACCTGAAACTGGGGATTACCTCAGTGACTCTGGCGATGATCGAAGCCGGATACCTGGACCTGGATCAGCAGCTACTTCACCCGGTCCGTGAGATGCATGCGGTGTCACATGATCCATCGCTCAAGCACTTGGTCACGATGGCGTCCGGGCGCCGGATGACAGCCATTCAGATGCAGGCTGAGTTCGCTGAACAGGCTCGCAAGTTCGTCGAGGACCGCTGGGGCGCTGATGTCGATGCGCAGACCGCAGATGTGTTGGACCGATGGCAGGACGTTCTGGAGCGTCTGGAGACTGACCCAATGTCCCTGTCACGTGAGCTGGACTGGGTGGCGAAGCTGAAGGTGCTTGACGGCTATCGGGAGAGGGATGGCCTGGATTGGAGTCACGCCCGGCTTCAACTGGTGGATCTTCAGTACAGCGATGTGCGCCCTGATAAGGGATTAGCCAACCGCCTTGAGGAGCGAGGTAGCCTGCTTCGCCTGACGTCAGAGGCAGATGTGCGCGAAGCAATGGTCAGGCCGCCAACGGACACTCGAGCCTATTTCCGCGGTGAGTGTCTACGGCGCTTCCCCGATGAGATTGCAGCTGCTTCGTGGGATGCGGTCATCTTCGACATCCATGGACGTGACGCGCTGCAGCGAGTCCCGACCCTTGATCCGCTGCGTGGCGCGAAGGAACATGTGGGAGCGTTGCTTGATCGGTGTGCATCGGCGGCGCAACTCGTCGATGCGCTGAATCCGCGCTGAACAGCCGTATCAGACGATAATTTTCCCTCGCGTGCCACATGCGAACTGTCAATCGGGGAGTTCGTGGGTAGAGTCGGAAACAGTGGTCGACAGCACGGCCTTGATCAAAGGAGTCCAATGCCAACCCGTGACACTGGTGAACACCAGCACAAAAGTCGGTCCACCGACGCAGAGGTGGATGAAACTCCATCCACAGCATCGGGCGCGTCCGCCCGTCGCCCTTCGGGATGTGCACGCGTCGCACGGGAGGTGCTCGGTACGCGCCCGTTCGGAAGCGCACGAGCAGCGACTCGAGGTTCTTCTCGAGATCGCGCGCGTACTCCTCCGCCGATTGCCCGTCCACGCCCACCGCGCCGTCCTTGCGCGTGCGCCGGTACGCTTCGCGTAGCCACTCCACGTCGATCGCGTGGTGCAGCGACATGAATGCGCGCTCGGGATGCCTCCTCGCGAGCTCCGCTATCCGCACGAGTCTCGTGGAGATCCGACCTCTCGTCGCTTGTGCCGCGATGCTGCTTCGGGCTTCGTTTCCTTCGCCCGGCGGTTCCTCATCGTGTGCGCCTTGTTCGTGTTCCGTGTGGCTCCTGCGCGCGCGACGCACGGCTCGCGCAGGCCTCGGGCTTCGGGTGCGGCTCGCCCGGTGCTCCGCTCTCGTGAGAAGGCGACGAGATCTCCCAGGTTCCTGGGGCGCCCCTGTGTGCACGTGCTCCGCTCTCAGACCCCGGTGGAGCCTCGGCGCCCTTGATCGTCGGGGGCTTCGGTGCTGCCTTCCGCCTTGGCTACGGCGTCGGCCTCCACGAGTGACCTTTCGGGGCTCCATCACGCAGCCCATGCACTCGCTGTCTACGCTTCGCGGCCGCCCTCGCGGGCGTCTCGCGCAAGACTCGCTTCCGGCGGGCGATCAACCTTTGCCGGGCAGCTCGTGCCTTCCGGCCACGAGGTCCGCCAGGCGCCCTCAGAAGGTTTCTGCGGTGATCGTCCTTCCATCGCGTCGTCCTTCTCC
>CAXBQZ010000073.1:0-15228 GCA_963978055.1 uncultured bacterium | reverse complement strand
CCGAGACCGGAGATGTGGGAGCCGGCTACGAGGTTGTCGGTGTCACTGATCCCATCACCAAGACCATCTCGATTCTGAACACCGATGGTGATGAGAGCCTGACCCAGGCCCATGAGACAGCTCACGCGCTCGCAGACATCTACGAGGATGCCACTGCCGAGGGGTACTACATGTCCAAGACCGGTATCAATCATTGGTACCCCACCGGAGCTGATGACTACTTCGATTCCGGATCAGAGAGCTTTGCTGAGACCTATGCGATGTGCTCCTTGGGCAAGCACGTCATAGATCTCCCCATTGTTGGGGTGACTTTCGTTGTACCGGGGTTTGACGTCGTCGATTACAAACTCGGCAGCTGCGATGTGGTGAACCGGACCTTGGACATGATGAGACATCCGAGGTAGCAGGCGGGAGGACGAACGTCAGGAGACAGCAGCTTCAATGGCGTCGATGAGTGCGGCTGAGGCTGGCTCGACTCGCGGTGAGAACCGGGTGACCGAATCATCTTTGCCAATCAACCACTTCTCGAAGTTCCAGCGCACGTCGCCTGAGTGACCCTCCGCATCCTCGATGGTGGTCAACTGTGCAAACAGGGGGTGCTGACCCTCACCGTTTACCTCGAGCTTGTCCATGAGCGGAAATGTGATCCCATAGGTCGTCGAGCAGAACTCGGCGATCTCCTCGTTGGTACCGGGCTCCTGCCCACCGAATTGATTACATGGCGCGCCCACCACGAGAAGTCCGCGGTCCTGGTACTCGCGGGCGATCTCCTCAAGTCCGGCGTACTGCGGGGTTAGTCCGCACTTGCTTGCAACATTCACCACCAGGACAGCTCGGTCGCCGGCAAGTTCCCCGAGGGTGGTGGTTGAGCCGTCGAGCATTGTCAGGTTGGTATCGCGGAGTGAGGTCATGGGCAGATTGTGTCAGACCGCAAGGAAGCCGGGTCCGGACATAAACAATCCGGACATATTCACCTCGTCTCTGGCTCCAATGGGTGACTTTACGTGACTTTCCTACTGTGACCAGCCCACGCTGCCGATCGAGTTCATACGAACAAATAGGCCCTGTGAGTGACGAGGTCGAAGCTGACTGGTGACTCACGGTAGTGGACGACGGTTTGGCCGGCAGGATGAATAGGAGCGTGACATGAAGCAGAGCCGTGGTAGCGCAGTTGAGACTGCAACGCTGACATACGCCTCGCGCATGCTCTTGTCAGCCGCACTGCTGGGCGGGCTTGCCCTTGGGGTCATTGCCACTCTGGCGCAGGTGTTCCTTCTCAAGGACCCCGCTGGTGTGTTCAACCTGGTATTTCTGATTCCGCTCGCGATGCTGTCGTGGATCGTCGTTCCGCGAGTGTGGACGCAGTCCACTCCGACCTCAGTGCGCGTCGTGCGCACAAGCTCTACGGCAGTGCGAATTGATGGTCGGGTCTTTGCCGATCCGCGCGAGTTGGCGTTCAGTCGACGTTCGTAACTGGCCTCGCATCATCCGGGTCCCGTAGATCGACGCGCGGTAGGCGCCCACAAGGACGTATCCCTCATGTGCTGAGATAGCAGCCATGGCCGCGCTCCTCGCTCTGATCTCTGCTCTGGTGTGGGGAGTTGCGGATTTCGTCGGCGGATTCGCCTCGCGCAAGTCCACGCCGCTGCAAACCCTGATCCTGACCACCCCGGCCGGCCTGGTCTTCATCATCCCAATTGCCATTCTGCTGGGGGGAAATCGCGAGGGAAGTCTGCTTCCCGGGATCGCCGCCGGCTTCTGCGGGTCATTTGGAATCCTGCTCCTGTATCTGGCATTGAGTGCCGGTCCGATGGGTGTTCTCTCGCCGATCTCTGCAGTGCTCGGGGCAGCGATCCCCGTGATTGTGGGCCTCTTTCGCGGTGAGAGGCCGGCATTCCTCGCCTATGTGGGGATGCTGCTAGCTGTCGTTGCGATCGTCACCGTGGGGTTGGAGCCGTCGAGTCCGACGGATGATGAAACCCATCAGCGGGTGACCCCGCGCGCCCTGGCGTATGCACTCGGCGCTGGTGTCGGTATCGGCCTCTTCTTCGCCATTGTCGGGCTGGCTCCGAAGGATGCGAGTTTGTGGCCGGTGGTGTTTGCACGCAGCACATCCAGCGTCGTACTCGTCACGATCGCCATCATCGCGGCCCGTCGTCTGAAGACTCCACTCCTGCCTCCGGAGAACGCAACGCGTGTCCAGTCCTTGGGTGCTGGAGTTCTTGACGTTGTCGCTAATGCCTTTTACGTTCTTGCGGTTCATCTGGGCATGCTGTCCGTGGTTGCCGTCCTTGGATCGCTCTATCCGGCGGCCACTGTGTTCCTGGCTCGCTTCGTTCTGGCCGAGAGGCTGCGACCCGTCCAGATCTTTGGGATGCTGACAGCACTGGTTGCCTCGGCCCTACTCGCGCTTGGATGACGATGTCACTGTCCACCTTTCCGGCTCCTGCGCTGGCATCAGTGGTTCTGTATGGGTCGCTAGCGCTCGCAGCTGTCCTCGTCGTGCTAGCAGTTGTGAAGAAGTCCGTTCCCGTGTGGGCGATGTGGCTGCTTGGTGTTCTCGAACTGCTTCTGCTCGTGATCGCGGTTCAGAGCATCATCACGTGGGCGGGGGGAACATCCCCAGCCGAGCCAGTGGTCTTCATCTGCTACCTCATTGCCTGTATTGCCCTCCCGCCGATCATGATCGTCTGGGCCCGTGGTGAACCAGGCAGATGGGGAAGTGGAGCCGCTGCTGTGGCCCTGATCGTCCTTGCCGTTCTGATCATCCGAGTAACACAGGTGTGGGTAGGAGGTCTTGGCTGATGTCCAAGTCGGACGCAGTGGTGACTCATCGCGGCCCTGGCCGAGTGATGATCGGCGTCTACGCAGTGTTCGCCATCGCGGCTACCTCGCGTGCGCTCTTCCAATTGGCAACGAGGTTCTCGCAGGCCCCCATCGCCTATTCACTTTCGGCGGTTGCTGCGGTGATCTACATCGTGATCACTGTGCTGCTGTGGCGAGGGACGTCCGCTTCGCTCGCACTTGCGCGTACGTTCATCATCATCGAGCTCATCGGAGTTCTTGTCGTCGGCACCTGGAGCTTCGTGGATCCGGCTGCATTTCCGCGGGCAACGGTGTGGTCGCATTTCGGTGAGGGATACGGATTTATCCCGCTGATTCTTCCGATGGTCGGCCTCTACTACTTGCGCAAGACCAACTCTGGCAGCAGTGGATCTGCCCCGGAGGGCTAGAACGAGTTGGCCGTAAGGGCGCTGGTCATCCGCAGACGCAGTGGATCAAGGCGCATAAGGCCCGGATTCTCACCAACGAGATCGGGCAACTCGGTCATCAGTCGATGAAACAGTGGTGCCGCACGGTGAGCCTCGAGAGCGGCTTCATCGCGGAACCACTCGTAAAGCCACACCACATGCTCATCCTGTGGATCGACGCAGACCATGAATGCCTCGGTACCCGGCTCACTGTCCAGATCGTCGACGTAGCGATTGAGAACATCGAGTGCCGCAGCTCGTAGGCCCGGGAGTACAGGGATTCTCACCAAGATGCCGATGCGTCCCGGCAGAACGGTGTCGACGACGGTCGTCATGTCCTCAGTCACCTGCTCAGTGTCACTCATGAAGTGCGGTTCTGACCAGCCGATCCCGCAGACGGGGATTCGTGGCGACAACCTGTCCCACCCGCAGCGCTGATGGCAGGCTAGGTACATGCCAGAGTTGCCGGAGGTTGAGTCGCTGGTCGTGTTCCTGCGTGAGCGGATCGTCGATCATCGAGTGAGTCAGGTGGCTCTGGCGTCGATCAATGCACTCAAGACCTTCGACCCTCCGGTTACAGCACTGGTCGATGCTCATGTGCTCGAGGTGAGTCGACGTGGAAAGTTCATTGATATCGCCATGGTGGACGCCCATGGTGAGGCCGTGCATCTGGTTACGCATCTGGCTCGGGCCGGCTGGTTGCAGTGGCGTGATCAGATTCCGGCCACACCGCCAAAGCCGGGTAAGGGGCCGATCGCATTTCGCATGGGCTTCTGTTTTGAGGACGGCACAGCCTCAGGTGGCTTTGATCTGACCGAGGCCGGAACTCAGAAGAAGCTCGCCGTCTATGTTGTCCGCAGTCCGGACGATATTGAACGACTGCACAGTCTGGGGCCAGAGCCGCTTTCTGATGAGTTCACTCTGCAGGTATTTGCCGACATCCTGCAGGGGGGTGGGAAACGTCAACTCAAGGGTTTGCTTCGTGATCAGTCCACGATTGCCGGGATTGGCAATGCGTACAGCGATGAGATTCTGCACGTTGCCAAACTGAGTCCCTTCCTTGCGGCGGATTCACTCGATGAGCAGCGCACCGCGACTCTGTATCAGGCACTGCGGTCCACGCTGGGTGACGCTGTTGAGCGTTCGGTTGGTATCGCTGCTGGACTGGTCAAGTCGGAGAAGAAGCTCGGTATGCGTGTGCATGGTCGTACCGGAGCTGAATGCGGGGAGTGCGGTGATGTGATCCGCGAGGTGTCATTTGCTGACTCCTCCCTTCAATACTGTGCCACCTGCCAGACCGGTGGTGCCCCACTTGCTGATCGACGGACGTCAAAGTTTCTCAAGTGATTTCGGGCCGGCCGACCTGTTCTGATCTGGCAGGGTTCGGTTGGAATCGGACACAATGAGGGCATGAGTCAACCCACGTCCGTCCTGCCGGTCTCGGTCTACGACGCATGTGTGAGGGTTGTCGGCGCCGAGCATGTGCTAACCGATCCAGACGTGACCATTTCCTACTCAAGGGACTGGTCCGGACGCTACAGCGGGGCCGTCTTCGGTGTGGTGCGACCCGCGAATACAGAGCAGGTGGCTGAACTCGTCAAGATCTTCGTCGATGCTCGAATCCCGGTACTCCCACAGGGTGGTAACACGGGTCTTGTCGGCGGATCGGTACCTGGTCCCCATGATCCGCCGATGATGATCATGTCAACCCGTCGACTCAACACCCTCGGCGAGGTCGATCAGCTGACCGGCCAGGTCACTGTGGGTGGCGGAGCAACACTGGCCAGCGTTCATGCACATGTGAACGCGGCAGGGTGGAACTACGGGGTTGATCTGGCCTCCCGGGAGAGCTGCACAATCGGTGGCAACATCGGGACGAATGCTGGTGGCATCAGGGTGTGCTGCTACGGCATGACTCGCAAGCAGATTGTTGGCATCGAGGTAGTTCTGCCCGATGGATCGGTCATGTCGAATCTTTCTGGGCTGATCAAGGACAACACCGGTTACAGCTTTCCAAGCCTGTTCACGGGTAGTGAGGGCACTCTTGGAATTGTGACGGCCGCCCGCCTCGCCCTGGTGAAGCCTCCGAGGGCATCTGCCGTCGCCCTTATCGGAGTGCAGAGCGCTGCACATGCCCTGTCCATCGTCAACAGCGCTGTTCCTGCCGGGTCGAGATTGCTGGCAGCCGAGATCCTCGATGCTCCCCTGCTGGAGCTGATTGCTCATGGAGCCCAGCTGCCAATGCCGCTCGGCACATCGACCCCGCACCTGCTGCTGCTCGAGACCGAGTCACAGCAGCCAGGTGAGGTTGCCATGAATCTGTCCGACGAGCTCGATGTTGTGGTGGCCACCGATCCGTCAACGAAAGCGCGCTTCTGGCGCTATCGCGAGCTGGCGGGTGAAACAGTTGGTCATCTCGGTCTCACCCATCGCTTCGATGTATCAGTTCCGCGACACCAGTGGGATGAGTTCTCCGAGGCGGTGCGCGTGGCAGTGCTGACCCTGCCGGATGTGCAGCACTATTTCAGCTTCGGACACCTTGCAGACGGAAATCTTCATCTCGAGGTGATTGGCCCGGCTGCTGATGACGAGCGATGTGATGAAACAGTCCTGAACATCGTGTCTGAGTTCGGTGGTTCGATCTCTGCTGAGCATGGGGTTGGACGTCAGAAGGCAAAGTACCTTCACCTGTCTCGTAGCAGTGCGGATATCGCAGCGATGCGGGCGGTGAAGTCATCCTTTGATCCGCACTGGCTGTTCAATCCAGGTGCCCTCCTGCAGGTGGATCCGTCATGATCCAGCCAGTTGTGGTGGCGCACCGTGGTGCGAGTGCCTACGAGCCAGAGCACACGTGGGCAGCTTTCACCAAGGCAGTAAAGGACGGTGCAGATGCGATCGAGTGTGATGTGAGACTGACCAGAGATGGCCAGATCGTGTGCGTACATGATCGCGATACCACGCGCACCAGCAATGCAGGTGCCGTGATCTCCGAATCCACACTTGAGCAGTTGCAGGCACTTGATTTCAGCAGTTGGCCCGATGGCAGAACCTGGCCCGACCGCAGATCTGAGGGAGAGCCGCAGGCGATCGTCACGCTCGAGCAACTGCTCGAACTTGCCGTAGATACCGGGATCGGCCTGGCCATCGAAACCAAGCACCCGGTTCGATTCGGTGGGGCGATTGAGCAGAAGGTTGTTGAGCAGCTCACCCGGTTCGGACTGGCCGACAACGCGGTTGACATGCGGATTCGCGTGATGAGTTTCTCGTATCTCGCGGTGCGCAGAATGGCCGAACTCGCACCGGCTCTGCCGACTGTCTATCTGTCCGAGCACGCCGCCGGCCTCAACGGTGGTGCCGTCCCCTCAACTGCCCGCGCAGTGGGCCCATCGATCGACATCATTCGTCAGCACCCAGACTTCGTCGAACGCGCACATGCGGGTGGACGTCAGGTGCACGTGTGGACAGTGGATGACCAATCGGACGTCGCGCTCTGCTTGGAACGCGGGGTGGATGCGATCATCACCAACAGGCCGAGTGACGTCATCTCCTGGATTCGTCCCTAGCGTTCGCTGACAGTACCGGTCGCGTAGGCTCACGCTATGGCCAAGAAGAAGCAGGATGGGCGTTCCGCTCCCGCAACCGATGCTGACATCCCCGTGGTTGGACTTCGTGAACCATGTCCATGTGGCAGTGGTCGACGCTACAAGGCATGTCATGGCCGATCAGTTGCCGATTCCGCAGCCCAGCTTGTGCGTCGCCCATTTGAGGGGCTGGCAAGTGAGACGGACTGGATCTGTCTGCGCGAGATTGTCCCCTCTGCGACCGCACCCCTGACCCTGACCGGTGAGTACGCCGAGCGTGCCCAGGGGCGTCCGGTAATCCTCGCCACCGTACTTCCGATGGCCCTACCCGGGATCGTGCGCGCAGACGGACAGATCCTGCTCGGCCTGCAGACGCAGACTGGCTCAGGTGATCCAAGTCGGGACGTGGCCGATGCGCTGATCCGCGCACTCGACACTGAGCCGGGAAATCCTGTTCCACCGGCCCGAGCGGAGCAGGGTCCGCGACTGCAGGACGTCCTCGACATCTCCGTACCACTGGAGGTGAGCGTCCACGACAACTTCGACTTCTGGCTGGATTCACAAGCCGACGTAACCGC
Source organism: uncultured bacterium (assembly GCA_963978055.1). Lineage (GTDB taxonomy): Bacteria > Actinomycetota > Actinomycetes > S36-B12 > CAIYMF01 > Longivirga. The sequence goes on along the minus strand of CAXBQZ010000073.1, from coordinate 7,818 downwards.
CGATCTGCAGGCGTCACTTGAACGGGCAAGTTCATCGATTATCCCGACCAGGAAGCTCGCATCAGTTGACGCGGGCTACTGGTGTCGAGTCGGCACGAAGGAGCATCTGCGCTGGGCGCAGCCTCACGAAGAGGAGGCTCTTCTTACCGCGCTCGGGCGGCTGCTTGCCCGGGATGAGGCCGGACTTGGCCCCGATACCAAGCTCATCGGTACCTTCCGCGCCCATGGGCTTCTGGTTCCTGTGTGGGATCTGGCACCCGGGGCCGAGGCCCCCTCGATCGAGGAGCCGGTCACCGAATTGAAGAAGAGGTTGGACACCGCTTTGGCGCAAACATCGGACCTTTCCGATGATGAGCGACGTGCGCGTTCGAGCCTGGCCCATCGTCAAGTGACATTGCGCTAAAGACAGGTAACTCTGCGTCACAGAGGGCGCTTTCGCAGCCGTTCGGCTCATCCCATCGAATACTCAACGTTTGGTAAAAATGCGCGCTACCTGCGTCGATGCGGTTGCTGAAAGGTGCAGCACTACTTACGGTAACCATAGATCGGACGCCGCTGCATCCCCCGTCGGCGGCGTCCGATCATTTTTTATGCCCGAAGGTTCGATGAATCGTTACTTCATCTGATCCAATCGTGTGAAGTACGGTCGATATATTCATCAGCAGCCACGACGGTCGCCGAAACAAGGTTTATCGGCTGTCGTAGGTGGGTACGACGGCGGGGCAGCATCGAGGCACCGCGGGGGAGTGTCTCGATGTTCGGATCTATTGATCAGGTCCGAAAGCTGCACAGGTGGGCCTGGCGTTTACGCCGGGCCCACAGTGCGTCTTAGGTGGGCCTGGCGTTTACGCCGGGCCCACAGTGCGTCTTAGGTGGGCCTGGCGTTTACGCCGGGCCCACAGTGCTTTCTAGGTGGGCCAGCAACCCGCGAATCGCCGCGCGGGGAATACTCGTGCAAAGTTCACCGGCCGCGCAGACTACCCTTGCACCTGTGGTTCTGGATCCCTCTGTGCGCGATGCCCTGGTCATCGTCGGTGTCGTCGTTGCGGCGTTTGCTGCGATCGTGGCTCTAGTGGCCCTTGCTGCGCAGCGTCGGATGAAAAAGGATCTGGTTCTTCTGGCCGCCGACGATGAGGCCCCATCGTTCGTTGAGGCGGTGTCTCGTCAGGCGCAGCAGGTGCAGGCTATGCGCGGTGAGGTAGACGATCTGTCCGCGCTCCTATCGCGTACCAGGGTCGAGCTTGCGGATGCGGTTCGCCATGTCAGCGTCGTCAGGTATGACGCATTTGGCGACATGGGGGGGCGACTCTCGTTCAGTGCAGCCCTGTTGGATGACGGCGGGGATGGCCTTGTGCTCACGTCGATCCACGGACGTCAGGAGACTCGTTCCTACATCAAGGGCATCAAGTCCGGCCAAAGCGATACTCCGCTGTCCCCAGAGGAGCTTCAGGCAATCTCTTACGCCACCAAAGGCAGACCAGCATGACTTCCATTGCGTTCCTCGGTCCTCGTGGCTCCTTCTCCGAGGCGGCACTTCGTGCCCTTGACGAGAGTGGGGGTGCTGAGCTGATCGCGAGCGGCTCCGTCGCCGAGGCACTCACGACGCTCCGTGCGGGATCCGTCGATCGTGCCCTCGTGCCGATCGAGAACTCGATCGAAGGGTCTGTCGCAACCACCCTGGACGGACTCTCCGTTGGTGAGCCGCTCGTCATTGTGGCCGAGCAGGTGATTTCGGTTTCCTTCACTCTGATGGCTCGTCCCGGGGTGGCACTGAGCGATATCCGCACCGTGGGGACACATCCCCATGCCTCAGCACAGTGCAGTGGATGGGTGCGCGACAACCTTCCGTACGCCACCGTGGTGCCTATGAGCTCCACATCAGCGGCAGCTGCTGCTCTAGCCTCCGGTGAAACCGGATTCGAGGCGGCCATCGCTCCGCGGATCGCTGCTGACATCTATGAGCTCGAGGTGCTGGCCGACGATATCGGTGACAACGATGAGGCGTGGACTCGCTTCATTCTGCTCGCACAAACCGGACACCTGCCGGCCCCCACGGGTGCCGACAAGACCACCCTCAGCCTGTTCATGCGGGCGGACCACCCGGGTGCACTGATGGAGATCCTGACGGAGTTTTCTGTTCGAGGGGTAAACCTCACCCGGATCGAATCACGCCCGACACGCAAGGCGCTTGGTGACTACTTCTTCTCCGTCGACTGCGAGGGTCACGTCAATGATGCTCGCGTCGGTGAGGCGCTGGCAGGTCTGCACCGAATCTGTGCCGACGTCCGATTCCTTGGATCGTACCCACGCCATGACGGTAAGCAGCCGCTCGTCCGCGATGGTGTGACAGATGCTGACTTCCGTGACGCAGAGCAGTGGCTGCAGCAGGTGCGCGGCCGCTGAGCCCTCAGCGGAAGCTGCGAAGGCGAAGACTGTTGGCCACGACGCAGACACTTGATAGAGCCATGGCAAGGCCCGCGATCAATGGAGTCAGTAGGCCGAGGGCAGCCAGTGGAATCGCTGCGATGTTGTAGCCAAAGGCCCAAGCCAGGTTCTGCTTGATCGTGCGAAGGGTTGCTCGGGACAGTCGCACCGCATCACTTGCCGCGTTGAGATCCTCACGTAGCAGGGTGATGTCCGCTGCCTCGATAGCGGCGTCCGTACCGCTGCCCATCGCGATACCGAGATTGGCCGCAGCCAGTGCCGCGGCATCGTTGACTCCATCACCGATAACGGCCACAACCCTGCCCGAACGCTGAAGCTCCGTCACGATCCGCACCTTGTCCTCGGGACGCGACTCGGCATAGAACTTCTCGATCCCCAACTCCTTGGCGATCGACATCGCAGTGGCGGTGTTATCACCGGTCACCATGATCGGCTCGATCCCAAGTTGACGAAGTGATGTCAGTGCGCTGGGGGTGGTGGAACGAATGCTGTCAGCGACAGCCATGATGGCCCGGGGCTCATCGTCCACGGAGATGCCGACGAGGGTATTGCCCGCGGCTTCCCACTCGCTCAGGTCGATGGGCCATTGAGTTGACACCCACCTCGGACGTCCAACCCTGACGCGATGTCCATCAACCTCGCCGATGACCCCGTCACCGCGAATCGTCTCAACGCCACCTGCGGGCAGTAGTGAGCTGCGCTGCGCTGCGTAACTGGCAACGGCACGTGCGATGGGATGAGATGAGCTGTGCTCTAGCGACCCACCGAGGGCCACCGCGTCATTGTCACCCCAGGACTTCACCACGGTCATCACACCCGTGGTGAGTGTTCCGGTCTTGTCCAGTACTACCGCGTTGACGGTCCGTGTGGATTCAAGAACCTCAGGTCCCCGCACGAGGACACCCAACTGGGCTCCACGCCCCGTTCCGACGAGTAGGGCCGTTGGGGTGGCAAGTCCGAGCGCACAGGGACACGCGATGACGAGCACTGCGACGGCCGCAGTGAACCCCTGCTGCCAGCCGGCAGTGAAACCCCAGGCGAGAAGGGTAATCAGTGCGATCACCAGCACGATGGGGACGAACACTGCGGAGACTCGATCCGCGAGTCGTTGAACTGGTGCCTTACCGGCCTGAGCAGAGGTGACAAGTGCAGTGATGCGGGCCAATGCAGTATCAGAGCCGATCCGCGTTGCCTGCACGACGATATGGCCGTCCTGGACGACCGTCCCACCGGCAACCTGATCACCGACGGAGACCTCAACTGGCACTGACTCACCCGTCAGCATGCTCGTGTCAATGGCAGACGCACCCTCGACGATGGTGCCGTCAGCTGCAATCCGCTCACCAGAACGAACAACAACGAGATCACCCACTTTGATGTGGGCTGCAGGGATCTGTGTCTCGGATCCGTTGGCGCGAACGGTTGCGGTCTTGGGGGCAAGATCAATCAACGCTCGCAAGGCCTGACCAGAGTTCTGCTTGGCTCGATTCTCCAACCAGCGACCAATGAGCAGGAAAGTCGTGACGAGTGCGGCGGACTCAAAGTACAGATCCGGGTGACCCGCTGACGAGGCGTCATGACGTGGAAGCCACGACATGTCCATATGCATGCCGACAGCTCCAGCGCCGGTGAACATGATGGCGAAGGTGGACCACAGGTAGGCGGCCAGCACCCCAAGTGATACCAGGGTGTCCATCGTGGTCATACCGTGACGGGCGTTGGTGAATGCCGCTCGATGGAACGGAGCACCACCCCAGAGCACTACGACCGAGGTCAGCAGAAACGAGATCCACTGCCACCACGGAACCTGCAGTGCGGGCACCATCGCCATCGCCAGTACCGGTGCCGACAGAACGGCCGACACTTTCCAGCGTCGAGCCAGATCATCCGGGTCGGCATCGACCACCTCATCCGGTTCGGCCACGCCGTACCCCGTTGCCTCGACGACCGCCACCAGCTCATCGCGGGTGATACCGGCCGGTACCTCGACGCGTGCGGTTTCGGTGGCGTAGTTGACTGTGGCAACCACGCCGGGGAGCTTGTTCAGCTTCTTCTCGACCCGAGCAGCACAGGAAGCACAGGTCATCCCCGTTACAGCCAGATCGATACTGGATGTTGATGTGCTCATGTGCCTTCCCTCCTAGAACGCTCAGGGGATGTGAACTTCGGACGCTCGCATCTAGCTCGAGACGAGCACGTACCCGGCCTCATCGATGGCAGCAGCCAAGGTCGAAGCCTCTATGTCGGTCTCGGACGTGACGGTGACCGCACCCTTGTCGAGATCGATCTCCACTGAGGTGACGCCCGGGATGGCCGTCACCTCCTGCGTCACAGCGTTGACGCAGTGCTGACAGGTCATTCCTTCAACGGTCCAGGTGGTGGTGTTCACGATGCCTCCTTGTGGTCGTGTGTACGTCGGTGGTTGATCAGGATCGAACAAGTCGAGCGATGGCAGCCGAGGCCTCACGAAGCTTCTCGTCCGCTTCCGGGCCGCCCGAGGCAGCTGCATTCCTCACACAGTGATCGAGGTGATCGTCCAGGAGAAGTAGCGCAACATTTTCCAGTGCCCGGGTAACAGCCGACACTTGGGTGAGGATGTCGATGCAGTAGGTGTCCTGCTCGACCATGCGAGAGATCCCGCGTACCTGACCCTCGATGCGACTCAGTCGCGCCTGCACCTTTTCCTTATCGGCGTTATAGCCATGTGCCATGGTTCCTCCTCAGTTGCTAGAACCATATACCCCTATGGGGTATTCCCCAAACAATGAAAGAGGGACCGAATCCGAAGATCCGATCCCTCCGTCAGATATCCAGTGGAACGTCGTCAGAGCAGACGACCCGCACCGCTGAAGTGAGAGCCGTACCAGGGCCCGAAGATGTAGTCGACGCGGACCCCGCTGCTCGGGCTCACTGCGTTGACCATCTTGCCGCCGCCGATGTAGATGCCGACGTGGTGGGCACCATTGCGGAAGAAGAACACCAGGTCACCGGGACGCAGGCTGCTCGAGGAGATGTGCTTGGACATCCCATACTGCGCATAGGAGTAGTGCGGCAATGACATGCCGGCGGCCCTCCCGTAGACGTACAGGGCAAGTCCGGAGCAGTCGAATGAGTTCGGCCCGGCATGGCCGGCGATATAGGCCGAACCAACTTTGGACAGGGCCACCGAAACGATCGAGGATCGAATCCGCGCAACGCGAGCCGCACGTGCAGCAGCCTTGGCAGCCGCTGTCTTGGCCACGGTGGCCTTGGCGATTGCGGCACGATTGATCACAGTGCTTGTGCCGACAACTGACGTGGTGTGCACTGCGGTGGAGATAGACGCTGGAAGGCTCTGACGTGCGTGGGCTGGAGCAGCTGCGACACCCAGAGTGAGGGCCGTGCTCAGAAGAATCGACGCAGGCAGAAATAGACGTCGTGAAATAGACAAGATAAATACTCCTCTCGTCGCCGACCGGGTTAGCTGACGGGCTCGGGCCAGAAGAGGTGCCCTACTCCAGATCGATCACTCGATCCGGTGATTCGCCCCACGTGCTTGTGGGTCCCCGGCTCGTCAGGCGAGAGAGCCTGACGATTAGGCGTGTCAGTCGTGTACGAATGGCCGTACAGGGGCGACTAACAGATTCAACGTAGCCACGAAATGGGGGTGAGGTCCAACGCGACAGGCCGAATGGGGATAACTCCCCGCGTGGCATGTGACGTGGTTCACATCGGTACGGAACGTCTAGCGCTGGTCGAGCACGGCAGCAACGAACCGGCCGATGCCGTCATCGTGGGGTCCGGGGATGAGCGCATCAGCAGCCTCGATCACCCAGTCATGTCCATCCTGAATGCCCAGTCCGGCACCCGCCCAGCGGATCATCGACACGTCGTTCGGCATATCGCCGGCGGCCGCCACCTGCGCGGCAGAGATGCCGAGCTCACCTGCCAGTCTGGCCAGGGTCGCCCCTTTGCTGACGCCAAAGGCACTCATCTCAAGGAGGGTGTCGGCTGAGTCCGAGTGGGTGATGTCGGCCAGGTGCTCGATATGTGCGGCGGCGAGGCCGAGGAAGGTGTCGACATGATCATGGGGTTCATTGCTCCGGGCCAGCAGTTTCACCACGGACCTGCCGCGGGTGAATTCGCGGACATCCACCTCACGGCGTGCAGCGAGGTTCTCATACCGCGTGATGTATGTGGGTTCATAACCGAACGGCTCATCACCGGTTTCGTCGTCAACCCACTCTGCGGCGAAGGCCACCCCCGGTACCTCAGCCCGCAGGATGGTGACGATCTCATCCACAGTGTCGGGAGAGATCGGATCGGATTCGACTACCCGTTGGGTCACCAGGTCGATCACCAAGGCTCCATTGGCGCACACTGCCAGCCCGTGATGCTGCGTCGCCTCAGCCACCGGCAGCATCCACCTGGGCGGCCGGCCGGTGACAAAGATGATCGGGAGATCCTGCTGCCGGGCGCGACGGAAGGTGTCGATGGTGAAGTCGGAGACGGTCTGATCGCTGCGGATGAGGGTGCCGTCGAGATCAGTTGCGACTAGGTGGATATCGGAAGTGAGGTCCTGCCAGTCGCGATGAGCCATGGCCCCATTGTTTCCGATGACAGGTAGATCCGCCCAATCAGCGAATCGGATCCAGAGTCTCCCGGCCGCCAAGGTACGGACGCAGTGCCGCTGGAACCCGAACAGAGCCGTCGGCCTGCTGGTGGTTCTCCAACAGGGTGACGATCGTGCGCGTAATGGCCACAAGCGTTCCATTGAGGGTGGCCAATGGACGCACCCCATCGGCATCCCTCATTCGGACGCGGAGTCGGCGAGCCTGAAACTCCGTGCAGTTCGACGTTGAGGTGACCTCGCGATACCGCTGCTGGGAGGGAACCCAGGCCTCGATATCAAACTTGCGTGCAGCCGATGAACCCAAGTCGCCTGTTGCCACGTCGATCACTCGATATGGCACTTCGAGTGAATCCAGGAATTGGCGCTCCCACCCGAGCAGCCTGCGATGTTCCTGTGTCGCATCAGCCGGATCGCAGTAAGAGAACATCTCGACCTTGTCGAACCAATGCACCCGGAAGATCCCTCTGGTGTCTTTGCCGTGGGAGCCAGCCTCACGTCGATAGCACGGGGAGTAGCCCACGTAACGGCGAGGCAGGGAGTCAACCTCGAGGATCTCGTCTGAGTGGTAGGCGGCGAGGGGAACCTCAGCCGTTCCAACCAGATACATATCGTCTGCTTCGAGTCGGTAGACGTTCTCAGCTGCTTGACCCAGGAATCCGGTGCCCTCCATCGCCGCAGGCTTGACGAGTGCTGGCGGGATTATCGGAGTGAAGCCGTTCGCACCTGCTAGGGCAATGGCGTGATTGACCAGGGCGAGTTCA